>NZ_CADCUP010000128.1 GCF_902805925.1 uncultured Nocardioides sp. | reverse complement strand
GGCGGCGTACGTCGTGGAGCGCAGGTCGACCAGCAGCCCGCTGCCCAGGGCGTCGAGGACGGCGCCGCCCAGCACGCCGCGCCACACGCCGGCCACGGGTCCGACCCCGGGCAGCGTGACGTCGCCCGAGAGCCGGTAGGCCGGGATGCGGTCGCCGGGGCGCAGCAGCCCGAAGAGCGAGGAGACGACCGCGACCCGGCTCGTCGCCCGGCGGCGGGCGGCGGGGGAGAGGTCCGCGAGGCCGAGGGCGTCGTACAGCACCCCGGTGTAGACGGCGTCGGCGCGGGCCGTGGGCGCCGTGCGGACCCGCGCGTTCAGCGCCACGAGGTCGGCCTGGGTGGCGCCGAGACCGAGGACCCGGGCGGCGTCGTCGCGCCCACCGAGCTGCTCGACCGCGGTGACCAGCCGCTCGCGGGCCGCGGTGAGCACCGGGGAGCCGAGCGAGGGCAGGTCGAGGGGCTTCCCGCGCCGCGGCACGGCCTTGCCCTCGCTGGGAGGCAGCAGGATCAGCACGCGCGCAAGGCTAGGGTGCTGAGCATGCCGAGCAACCGAGTGGTGCGCGTCCGGACGACCGACGACGGGGTCGCCGCCCAGGCGATGCGTGAGGGTGTGGCCCGGATCCGCGAGGAGCTCGAGCTCCCGGACGCGTTCCCGCAGGCCGTCGAGGAGGCGGCCGCCCGGGCGGCCGCCGAGCCGCGCCTGCCCGCCCTCGACCGCACCGACATCCCGTTCGTCACCATCGACCCCGCCTCCTCCATGGACCTCGACCAGGCGCTGCACATCGAGCGCGACGGCGACGGGTACGTCGTCCACTACGCGATCGCCGACCTGGCCGCGTTCATCACGCCGGGCGATCCGGTCGACGCCGAGGCGAACCGGCGGGGCGAGACGCTCTACGGCGCCGACTCCAAGATCCCGCTGCACCCCAAGGTCATCTCCGAGGACGCCGGCTCCCTGCTGCCCGACCAGGTGCGGCCCGCGCTGCTGTGGACGATCCGTGTCGACGCCATCGGCGAGGGCACCGACGTCGACGTCGTCCGGGCGCTGGTGAGGTCGCGCGCCAAGCTCGACTACGCCGGTGTGCAGGCGCAGGTCGACGCCGGGACCGCCGAGGAGGTGTTCACGCTGCTGCAGGAGGTGGGCGAGCTGCGCCTGGCCCGGGAGGCGGCCCGTGGCGGGGTCTCCCTGCCGTTGCCGGAGCAGGAGATCGTCATCGACGGCGAGCAGTGGCGGCTGGAGTTCCGCGACCTGCTGCCGGTCGAGACGTGGAACGCCCAGATCTCCCTGCTCACCGGCTTCGGGGCGGCCTCGCTGATGGTCTACGCCCGCGTCGGGCTGCTGCGCACGCTGCCCCCGGCGGACCCGCGCGACGTCCGGCGGCTCCACCGCACCGCCCGGGCGCTGCGCATCGAGTGGCCCGCCGAGCAGGCCTACCCTGACTTCATCCGCACGCTGGACCCCGACGACCCGGCCCACGCGGCGATGATCGTGGCGTGCACCCGGCTCCTGCGCGGCAGCGGGTACGTCGGCTTCGACGGCGAGCTGCCGGAGCAGCCGCTGCACTCGGGCCTGGCCTCGGAGTACGCCCACGTCACCGCACCGCTGCGACGGCTCGTCGACCGCTACGCCGGCGAGATCTGCCTGGCGCTGTGCTCCGGCGAGGACGTGCCGGCCTGGGTGCTCGAGAAGCTCGGCAAGCTGCCCGAGACCATGCGGGAGTCCAGCCGCCGGGCCAACCGGTACGAGAACGCCATCCTCGACCTCGCCGAGGCGCACGTGCTCGCCGGACGCGTCGGCGAGACCTTCCGGGCGGTGGTCGTGGAGGTCGACGACAAGGACGAGCGTCGCGGCGACGTCACGGTCCAGGACCCCGCCATCGAGGCACGCGTCCGGGGCGCCGGCCGGCTGCCGCTGGGCGAGGACGTCGAGGTCGTCCTGGCCGAGGCGGACGTGCTGCAGCGCTCGGTCTCCTTCACCCTGGCCTGACCGGGCGGCGCGACGGCGCCCCGCGCCCTGCAGAAGTCGGTTCGTATCCGTCCAATCCGTGCCCCCCACGGCTCCGAATGACCTGAGTCACACCCGTTGGACGGTGCGCGCAGTCCCGCTGACTAGGAGCGGAGCCCGTCCGGCACGGCGAGCGGGCATCAGTCCGCCCGTCGCTCGCCCGGCGACCAACGTGGGGCGGGTTCCGCGTCAGTGCACCAAGCAACGCATATGCGAAGGAGTCACGATGTTCGGAAAGACTGTCGTACGCGACATGATCAACCGTAGCGCCGAGAACGAGACCGACCGCCGACTGTTCCTGAAGTCGGCCGGGGTCGCGGGTCTCGGCGTCGTCGGTGCCGGTGCCCTGGGTGGCATGGGCACCGTGGCCGCTGGAGCAACCGGCGGGGTCAGCGACGGGGCGGTGCTCAACTTCGCCCTCAACCTGGAGTACCTGGAGGCGGAGTTCTACTCGTACGCCGTCTTCGGCACCGGCCTGGCCGACAAGCTCACCACGGGCAAGGGCAAGCGCGGTGGCGTGCGAGGCGGACGGGCGGTCCCGTTCAAGACGCCCGCCATCGCCAACTCCGCCAAGGAGATCGCCATGGACGAGCTCGACCACGTGAAGTTCCTGCGCAAGGCCCTCGGGTCCGCGAAGGTCTCTCGCCCGGCGATCGACATCCAGGCCAGCTTCACGGCTGCCGCGACGGCGGCCGGGCTGATCCAGCCCGGTCAGACGTTCGACCCGTACGCCGACGAGGACAGCTTCCTCCTCGCGGCGTTCGTCTTCGAGGACGTCGGGGTCACGGCCTACAAGGGTGCTGCTCCCCTCATCCGGAACAAGGCGTACCTGGAGGCGGCGGCCGGCATCCTGGCGGTCGAGGCCTACCACGCGGGCATCATCCGCTCTGCCCTGTACAACAAGGGTCTGCAGACCGCGGCGAAGGCCATCTCCGACGCTCGCGACAGCCTTGACGGCAAGCGCAGCATCGACCAGGGCATCGGTAGCACCAGCTACGCCAACCTCGTCCCGACCGACAGGTTCGGGGTGGCCTTCAGCCGCACCGCACCCCAGGTCCTGAACGTGGTGTACCTGAACCCGAAGAGCGTCCGGAGGGGCGGCTTCTTCCCCAAGGGCGTCAACGGCCCGATCAACACCAGCGGCGGCAAGGGGAAGTGACGCAGATGACCATGCCGATCGAACAGGTCCTTGCCTCGATCGTCCTGGTGGCCGCGTTCCTGCGGATGGCCTGGCTCCTCGCCCGGCCTCCGCACCGCACGCAGGCGTACTGGAGCACGGCCCAGGTGCGCGTGGACGACTGGCTCACCAGCCACGTCCACACCCGGGTCTGACCTCCCGCTCGTGCAGGGGGCCGGCGCCGTCGGTCCCCTGCACGCAGCGCTGCATCACCCCTGCATCACCCCTGCATCACGGAGTCCCCGCCGGGGCACCGCCGCACCGTGCCACGCTGACCTCCCCCTCGGCCGCCACCCACGGAGACGCGATGTTCCAGACCCGCCGGTTCGCACCCCGACCGCGCCGCGCCCATGCCATGGCGCCGCCCGTCGGCCCGCCGGCGCCGCGTCGTACGGCCAGGCTGTGGCCTCTCCTGGGCCCCGCCTTCGTCACCGCGGTGGCCTACGTCGACCCGGGCAACTTCGCCACCAACATCACCGCGGGCTCGACCTACGGCTACCTGCTGGTGTGGGTCATCGTCGCCAGCAACCTGATGGCGATGCTCATCCAGTACCTCTCCGCGAAAGCCGGCGTCGCCACCGGCAAGAGCCTTCCCGCGCTGTGCCGCGACCTCCTCCCTCGCCGGACGGTGCGGGGCCTATGGGTGCAGGCCGAGCTGGTGGCCATCGCCACCGACCTCGCCGAGGTCGTAGGCGGCGCCATCGCGCTCAAGCTGTTGTTCGACCTGCCGCTGATCGCCGGCGGCACCATCACCGCCGTCGTCGCCTTCGCGTTGCTGGGCCTGAAGTCGCGCGGCCACCGACCGTTCGAGGCGGTCATCACCGGGCTGCTCGGGGTCATTCTCCTGGGCTTCGTCTATGACGTCGCGATCAGCGGCGTCGACTCCATGGCCGTGCTCGACGGCACCCTGCCGCGCTTCGCCGGCGCCGACAGCGTCCTCATCGCGGCCGGCATGCTCGGCGCCACGGTGATGCCGCACGCGATCTACCTGCACGGCGGGCTGACCGCCGAGCGCTACCGCCCGCGCACCGACGCGGAGCGTCGTACGATCATGCGCAGCCAGCGGGTGGACGTCGTGGCGGCCATGAGCATCGCCGGCCTGATGAACCTCGCGCTGCTGCTGGTCGCGGCCTCCGCCCTCGCGGGCCAGGGCATCGACACGATCGAGGGTGCCCACCAGGGGCTGATCGACAACCTCGGACCGACCTCCGGCCTGCTGTTCGCGCTGGGGCTGCTCGCCTCCGGCTTCGCGTCCTCGAGTGTCGGCACCCTGTCGGGGCAGGTCGTCATGGAGGGCTTCCTGCGCCGGCAGATCCCGCTCACGCTGCGGCGCCTGGTCACCCTGGCACCCGCGCTGATCGTCATCGGCGCTGGTGTGGACCCGACCAAGGCGCTGGTCGCCTCGCAGGTCGTGCTGTCGTTCGGCATCCCGTTCGCCCTGGTGCCGCTGATCCTCTTCACGCGTCGCCACGACGTGATGGGCTCGCTGGTCAACCGGCGTGCCACCACGGCCGCCGGCGCAGTCGCGGCGGCGCTGATCATCGCGCTCAACGCGGTGCTGCTGATCCAGCTGGCGGCCTGATCCCCGGGCCACGGGTGGCCCCGGAGCCTCGCTTCTGGACCCCGGGGGCCCGCGCGGCGCGGTGACGGTGCGAGTGACCGCGCTGCGAAGCGACGGTACCCCCGCCTGACATCGGGAAACAGCGACGCGCGGGTGGTGGCGGGGCTGCGGCGATCAGCCCTTGGTGAGCCTCACGTAGTCGACATCGCCGGGGAAGTAGTCGCAGTCCTCGGCGCCGGTGCTGGCGGCGTCGCAGTCGAGCTTTCCCCCGACGGTCCACGGCTTCGTGTTGTTGATGGTCCCCGTGGGCTTCTGGATGCGGTTGCGCAATGCCCCGTCGACGTACATCGTCACGTCGGTCGGGGTGCGCACGCACCGAACCACGTGCCACTGGCCGTCGTTGAGCGGGGTCTTGGAACCGATCGCGGCCTGACCGCTCGGCGACTTGAACATGCAGTTCATGATGCCCCTGGGCTGCTGAAGCTTGACCTGGCCGCCGGACGTCGTGGCCTGTCCCTTCTGGACGACGTTGCCGAAGCTGTCGGTCGTGCGATAGCGGATCTCCACGGTGAACCTGCCGTTGCCCGGGTCGAGCGACCCATCGCCGGCATCCTTGACCGTGACGTGATCGACGAGATCGTCCACATCGACAGTGCCACGGCTATGGCGACCGCCCGCGAGCTGATGCGGACGGAGGGTCTGCTCAAGGGGATCTCGTGCGGGGCCGCCGCCGCCGCCGCCCGGCAGGTCGCCAGCCGTCCCGAGAACGCTGGCAAGACCGTCGTGGTCGTCCTGCCGGACACCGGCGAGCGGTACCTGAGCACCGCGCTGTTCCAGGACCTCCGCGACCAGGCATCGGCGCTGACCGTCGGCCAGGATCGCTGACGGTTCCCTCCGCGTTCGACGACCGCCCGGCTGCCCGCTGTCCCGGACCTCCGGGGAGTGGGATGGCCGGGCGGTCGTCGTTTTTCGTGCCGGGAACCGGGCAGGTCGGCCGTGGCTCCGGGGTTGCTGATGGTCCAATACCGGAGTCGGGTCGCCAAGCGGAACCAATGTCGGGCATCATCAAGGGAACACGGGCGACACGTCCGGTCGGTCGACGGCGTCTTCGCCGGGCCATGGCGCGTCGGGCCACTACGGAACCACGGAAGCGAGTACCCACGGATGAGCGATCAGGATCGGCCACGGGACGAGATGCGGACGACGTCGGACCTCTGGCCACGGCGACGGCGCGAGGGGACCGCCCCTGGCGACCAGGACGCGGGTAGCGGCGATAGCTCCCTCCAGCTCCACCAGATGCCCGCGTCGGGCGCGTCCGACCTGCGGCCCACCCCCGTGCCGGACAACCCGCCGCGCCGCGTGGCCCGCTCGGCCGCGACGACGAGCGATCCCGCCCAGTCCGACGACCTCCGGCCCGGCCGGCACGACGACAACCCGCTGCGACGGGAGCCACGCGGTGAAACGACTCCCCCGGGGGATCTCCGCGCCCGGGTCGAGCGTATCCAGCGCGAGACCGGGCAGGAGATCGGCGAGCGCCGGGAGCCGGTCCATGTCCGGCCCGACGCGGCGCCTCGCCCCGTCGCCCCGTCACCCGCCAGCCCCCCGCGTCCAGCCGTTCCCGCCTCGGAGTCCCAGGGCCTGCCGGCGGCGATGGACGTGTCGCCTCGCCCGCCTCTCGGGGCCCATCCGTCGGCCGCGCCCGCTCCATCTGGCCAGTCGCCGGAGCGTCCGACGCGCCCGGCCATGGCGCCACAGCCCAACCAGCCCGGCGCTGGCACGGGCGCGCAGAGCCAGCCCGGTGGACCGCCGGCGTGGGTACCCGCCCCGCCGCCGGGCCAGTCCCAGCCGCCCTGGATCTCCGGTGGGCAGGCTCCGCCGCCGGGCCCGCCCGGCTGGGGGGTGCCCCCGCCACCGTGGCAGAACCCGCCGGCCCAGCCACCCTATGGTCAGTCGCCATCCGGTCCGGCACCGTATGGGCAGCCGCCATCCGGTCCGGCACCGTATGGGCAGCCGCCATCCGGTCCGGCACCGTATGGGCAGCCGCCATCCGGTCCGGCACCGTACG
>NZ_CADCUP010000127.1 GCF_902805925.1 uncultured Nocardioides sp. | reverse complement strand
CCCCGCGACGACGCCCGGATGAGCGAGCAGGGGTGGCAGCTGTTCGCCGACGCCTCGGCGGCCAACGGCATCGCCACCACCTTGTCGATGCCGATCCTCGACGACGGCGCGGTCGTGGGCGGGGTGAACCTGTACGGCGCCACCCGGCGGGCCTTCGAGGGCCATCACGAGCAGCTGGCGGAGGTCCTGGGGGCGTGGGCCGGAGGTGCGGTCACCAACGCCGACCTCGAGTTCACCACCCGGATCGACGCCGAGAGCGCACCCGCGGTGCTGCGGGGGGCGCGTCAGGTCGACGTGGCGCTGGGAGCCCTGGCCGAGGCCCTCCAGATCAGCGTCGACGAGGCCCGCGAGCGCCTGGACCAGGCCGCTGCCCGCGCCCAGGTGCGTCCCTCGCAGCTCGCCACGGCCGTCACCCGGCTGCTGCGGGGACAGTGACCCGCTACGTCCGCGGGATCAACCGGTGCGCGCCGGCGGTGGGTGCCGGAGGAACCGGAGGGCCTCCTCGACGGAGCGGACGACGACATGGGCGCGGGAGAAGCCGGTCAGGTCCATGACCCGCAGGACCAGCCGGTGACCTGCCGCCACCGGCACCGGGCCCACGCGCGGGGCCGCTCGGTCCAGCGCCGAGCGCAGCAGCGCGAGGCTGCCGCAGTCGACGAACGTCACGCTCTCCATGTCGACGAGGAGTCGGCTGCGCGACGACCGGGCCGCCTCGTGACAGGCTGCGTCGAGGAGCTCCCGCGACGCGAGGTCGAGCTCGCCGGACAGGGTCAGGGTGGCGTGGTCCTCGCCCAGGGTGACGCACACCGAGGGGGGCAGAGTGGTGGGGCACATCGGGACGCCTGTCACCTGGGGCCATCCACGACCGTTGCTCGACCGTGGCGACGCTGCTCCCCGATGCTACTCGCGTCAGGCCGTCGCGTCTGCCCTTCGACCCTCGGCATTCACGACCTCCATGGCCAGCACCGCGACGGGAGCCGTGGCTCCGTGGTTGCGGATGTCGGTCAGCGTCACGCGCACCTGCAGGCTGCGCCCGCGCCGGTTGACCGCGTCGATGACGAACGACTGCGGGCCGACCGGCTCGGCGGCCA
The DNA here is from genome assembly GCF_902805925.1 of uncultured Nocardioides sp. Taxonomy (GTDB): domain Bacteria; phylum Actinomycetota; class Actinomycetes; order Propionibacteriales; family Nocardioidaceae; genus Nocardioides. Next base: position 5,734 of record NZ_CADCUP010000127.1, on the reverse strand, counting down.
GCTGCACGCGCAGCGGAGCGCGGACCTGGTCCAGGGGCAGGCCGATGTCGAGCGCCAGCAGGTGCTGCCCGACGGCCTCGTCGGTGCGGACGCCCCACAGGTCCTCGGCCCGGGCGTTCCACGCCAGCACGCGCAGGTCGGAGTCGACCACCGCCACCCCCGAGTTGAGGCTGCTCAGCACCGAGGACATGAACGCGTTGAGCCGGTCGACCTCGTCCTGCCGGTCGCGGAGCGCCTCGTTGGTGTACTGGAGCTCGTCGTTCATCGACTGGAGCTCCTCGTTCATGGTCTCGAGCTCCTCGTTCGTACTCTGGAGCTCCTCGTTGGTGGTCTCGAGCTCCTCCACCGTGCTCTGGAGCTCCTCGTTCGTCGTCTCCAGCTCCTCGTTGGTGCTCTGGAGCTCCTCGTACGCCGTCTCCAGCTGCCGGTTGGCGTGCTCCAGCTCGCGCTGCAGCTGCCGGTGCTGGGTGACGTCGTTGAAGATGATGGTGAGCCCCAGCGTGGCTCCCTCGTCGTCGGTGAGCGGGACGAACTGGATGTCGAGGCTGACCGGGTCGGCGTGGCCCCGCGCCAGGTCGACGTCGCGCAGCCAGGTGGAGCGTCGCTCGGCCAGCGTGTCGTCGATGTGGGTGCGCAGCTCCACCGGCCGGTACGACATCTCGAGGTCCTGGAACAGGCGTCCCACGTCCCGGGTGGTCAGCCCGAACAGGTGCATCGCCCGGTTGTTCACCACGCTCAGCCGACCGGTCGCATCGAGCACCACCTGCGCGGCGGCCGACGACAGCAGCGCCGCCGCGCGCAGCCGGGCGACGTCGTGGCTCTCCCCCGGCAGCGGCGAGGGCAGGATCGGCGGCACCAGCGCCCTGCGGTCGCGCGGCTCGGTGGCGACCTTCTGGAAGAAGCGGCGCCTCAGCTCGATCGGCCGGAAGGACGTGGAGTGGCTCAGCAGCATCTCGGCCTTGCCCAGGAAGAGGATGCCGTCGGGCCGCAGGGCGAAGTGCATCCGGTTCAGGATCTGCGCCTGCGTCTCGGCGTTGAAGTACATCAGGGTGTTGCGGCAGGCCAGGAGGTCGACGTGGGAGATGGGAGCGTCCTGGACGAGGTCGTTGCGGCCGAAGATGACGCTGCGCCGCAGCTCCTTGCGGAAGACGTACCGGTCGCCAGCGGCCTCGAAGTACTTCTCGGCGAGGTCGCCGGGCACCGTCTCGAGCTGGGTCGCGGTGTACGACGCCTGGCGCGCCTGGGCGAGGGCGTCCTCGTCGATGTCGGTGGCGTAGATCTTGACGCGCTCGCGCACCTCCTCCACCCCGAGCAGCTCGGCGAGGACCATGGCCATCGTGTAGGCCTCCTGTCCCGAGGCACACCCGGCGCTCCAGAGCCGGACGGGCTGGCCGTCGCGGCCCTTGAGGAGCGGCGGCAGGAGCTCCTCACGCAGGTGCTCCCAGGCGTCGGCGTCCCGGAAGAAGCTGGTCACGTTGATCAGGGTGGTGTCGAAGAGCTCCTTGAACTCCTCGGGCTGCAGCATCAGGCGGTCGAGGTACTCCTCGTAGGTGGGCAGCCCCACCATCGACATCCGGCGCTGCACGCGGCGGACCAGGCTGGCCCGCTTGTAGCCGGTGAAGTCGAACCCCCGCTGCTCCTTGATGTGGCGCAGCAGGGCGAGGAAGTCGTCGTCGTCGCTCACAGCGCGGTCCTGGCCTCGTCAGGGTCCGACGCGCCTCCACCCAGCTCGACCACGAGACGGCGCACCAGCTCGGCGGCCCGCCACGCCTCCTGGGCGTTCTCCTCGAAGCGGGTCGCGGTGCGTTCGGCCCCCCGCATGCTCGCGCGCTGCCCGAGGTCGGCGTTGAGCGCGGCCTTCTCCTCGAGGCTGCGCAGCGCCATCCACAGGGCACTCTCCAGACCCAGCGCCTGACGGTCCAGCAGGCTCTCGGGCGACCAGGCATGGCCCACCCGGCAGCGGTAGCGGCGCAGGTCGCCCTCGTCGATCTGGTAGAGCGCACCCGCGCAGTCGGGACAGCCGAAGCCGGCCGGCGATCCCGGCCTCTCCGTGCCGTGCATCGCCTCCGGGTCGAGGTCGGCCATCTGCGTCTCCATGTCCATCAGCGGGGTCACTGCCTGGGCCTCCGCGAGCACCGGGCTCGCCACGAACTCGGTCAGCACGGCCCCCATCTTCGTCACCGGCACGGTGTCCTCGACCGCGCCGGCTGCTGCGGCGGAGCGCGGCATCCCGTCGTACAGCGCCTCGTCGAAGTCCTGCACGAGGCACAGCCCGCCTCGGCTCCGCACGGCCACGGTGCCCGCCGCGCCGTCGTCGAGGGATCCCGAGAGCACGACGGAGACCACCCGGGCACCCCACGCCCGGGCCGCGGAACGGAAGAGCACGTCGACCGCTGGACGGTGCCCGTTCTCCTGTGGGCCCCGGGTGAGCGCGACCGAGTCGCCCAGCACGACGAGGTGGCGGCCGGGTGGCGCGACCAGGATCTGCCCCCCGGCGAGCAAGTCGCCCTCGCGGGCGTGCCGCGCGGGCAGCGGACCGGCGCGGTCGAGGATCTGCGGCAGCGCGCTGCTGCTGGTGGCGGGCACGTGCAGCACGACGAGCACGCACCCCGCGAAGTCGGCCGGGAGGCCGGCGACCAGCGCCTGGAGCGCTTCGACGCCGCCGGCAGACGCACCGACCACGACGAGGGCCGGAGCCGGACCGGAGCTGGGTGACATGGTGGCGCCTCTCGGGCCGCAGGACGGGACGGGACGGAGCAGAGACCGGGGCACCCCGGATCCGGGGTACCGTGAATGACTGTCTCACCTTCCAGAATCGAGTCTCCCATGGACCGCTCGACCGGTCAGCCCGCAGCACCTGACGTTCCGCAGCCGTTCGGGGCACAGCTGGCGGAGCTGCGCGAGCGCCTCGACAGGACCCGTGAGCAGGACGGTGAGCCCGTCGACTCCGCACTGCTGATCGCCGACCTGGAGACCGCCTACGAGGAGCTGCGGGTGGCCGACGAGGAGGTCCGGACGCAGCAGGAGCAGATCGCCCAGCTGCTGGAGGGCCAGACCCTGCTGCGCTGGCAGCAGGAGCGGATGATGGCGATGCTGCCGGTCGCCACGTTGACGACCGACCCCCACGGCATCATCCGGGTCGCCAACCTGGCCACCGCCCACCTCCTGGGCATGCGCATGGCCAGGGTGCTCGGCAAGCCGGTCATCACGCTCTTCGCAGCCGAGGAGCGCCCGCAGCTGCGCCGGCTGCTCTCCCAGGTCGCCGGCGGCGGCACGGGCTTCCACCGGAGAACCGTCCTGGTGCCCCGTGACGGCGACGCCGTCGAGGTCGAGGTCACCGCCACCCGCTCCCCCGGGTCCGCGCTCGAGATCGGCTGGATGATCCTCGACGCCCGGTTGTCCCACGCGGGCGAGGAGGCCGGCGAGAGCCCGCTGCCCGACGCGCTCGCCGGCATGGCCACCCTCGCCACCGAGGCCGGCGACCTCCAGGAGCTCCTGCAGCGCGCCGCCGAGCTGGCCGCCCTGGGGCTCGGGGACCCCGGGTCCGAGGTCACGGTCACCCTCGGGCCGCCGGACGCACCGGACGCGCTGGCCTCGACCGGGGTGAACGCGCAGCTCTTCGACGGCGCCCAGATCGCCCACGGCGAGGGGCCGTGCATCACCGCCTTCGAGACGCTCGGCGCGGTGCACAGCCCAGACGTCCACCACGACGCCCGCTGGCCACGGCTGGCCCCCGACGTCCCCGACGCGATCCGCGGGGTGATCGCCGCGCCGCTCGAGAACGGCGACCGGCTCATCGGCGCCCTGAACGTCTACCGGACCGCCGCCGGGCGCGCCACCCATCTGGTCCCGCGGGCCGAGCTGCTCGCCGCCACGATCGCCGCGGTCATCCACGAGTTCAGCGCGAAGTCCGAGCTGCGTGACCTGGCCGCCGACATGGAGCGCGCCCTGACCTCCCGCGCCGTCATCGACCAGGCCAAGGGCATCGTGATCGCCGAGCGAGGGTGCACCGCCGAGGAGGCCTTCGAGCACCTGGTGAAGCTCAGCAGCAGCCAGCAGCTCAAGCTGCGCGACGTGGCCCGCCTGCTGGTCGAGCGGAAGGCCGGCGGCACCTCACTGCCGTAGTGGGTCACTGCCGTGATGGGTCCGGCTCAGCGGACCCCGACCGAGAGGTAGACCGTGTTGCCCTCGGCGGTGCGCACGTGGCGCGCGTCCACCATGCAGTGGGTCAGCCAGAGGCCCGTGCCGCCTCCCGAGGGCGCGTCGGGCTCGTGGCCGACCAGGCCCACGAGCCCCTCGGCGCAGCCCGGACCGGCATCGGACACCGCGACGGTCAGCCGGCGGGCACCACGCCAGAGGCGGACCGACACGGGGGCGGCGCCGTACTGGTGGGCGTTGGAGGTGATCTCGCTGGCAGCGAAGAGCAGGGAGTCGACGTCGTCCTGGTGGAGCCCGACACCGTCGGCCACCTCCCGGACGGCGGCGCGCACCTGCAGCTCGCTCGGGTCGTCCATCTCGCGCCACGGAGCGGGGAGGCCCGGCTCGTAGGGGTCGAGGAAGCGGGCCGCGAGGAAGTCGTCCGGCGCGAGGAAGCCGTCGCTGGGCCGGCGACCCGCGCCGTCGCACTCCCAGGGGTGGGTCGCGCGCATGCTGGCGAGCTGCTCGTCGTCGAGCCAGCGGGTGGGGTAGAGGCAGACCTGCCACACGTCGGCCATCAGCAGGTTGCGCGCCGCCTCGACCCTCGACCACTCCCACCACACGGCGCGGTCCATCACCGGGCCCTCGTCGATGACGAGCAGTGCCTCGCCCGACTCCAGGTGCCCGGCCGCCAGGACCATGGCGTCGGCCAGCAGCTCGGCCGGGTTGGCGGCGATGTCGGGCATCGACCCGGCGAGCAGCCGGGGGGAGCCGTCGACCGCCTGGTGCAGCGCTCGCACGAGCGGCTCGCTGGTGTTGCACACGACCCACGTGCCGGCCCGCACGGCCTCCTGCGCCCGCGAGACGAGAGCCTCGGGGACGGCGTCGTCGTCGGTGAGCAGCAGCTCGTGGTGCCCGGTCCCGGTCCTCACGGCCCAGTCCTCATGGTTCGGTCCTCCGGGCGCCGCCCAGCCGGGCTCCGGCGGCTGCAGGACTGGGCATGGTCACATCTCTCCGGTCAGGACCGCTCAGGGACGCCGGCTCTCGATCTTCGACGGTACACGTCCGGGGCGGGTCGTCCCTCGGTGGCGTCCCGCCGCGGGTGCAGGCCCCACGGGTCTCACTTCTCACCGGTAGGGATGACTACCCGAGACTGGTCCGGACCGGCTAGGTTGGACCTTCGGCCCACTGAAAAAAACGGTGTCCGGCCGGCACTCGGGCGGAACCCAACCCATGAACGTGCTCAGTTCATCCCCACGGCTCGACCGCGACACCGACCGGCGGAGCATGGCAGTGGCCATCGATGCCACCGAGCTCACACACACCGAGCGGTCCGAGCTCACCGACCTCCTGCTGCGTGCAGCCCACGAGACCGACGACGCAGCCGAGCGCGACGAGCTCCTCGAGCGCGTCGTCCTGATGAACCGGCGCGTCGCCCAGGCGGTCGCCCGGCGCTACCGCCGGCGCGGAGTCCCCGACGAGGACCTCGAGCAGGCGGCGTACGAGGGCCTGACCAAGGCCGTGCAGAAGTTCGACCCCCGGCTGCGCAACGACCTGCTCACCTACGCGGTGCCCACCATCCGCGGCGAGGTCCAGC
>NZ_CADCUP010000126.1 GCF_902805925.1 uncultured Nocardioides sp. | reverse complement strand
GAGGTCCTCGCCGATGGTCTTGAGGGCGACGTTGACGACGCTGCCGTCGAGCATCGTCAGCCCGGAGCCGAGCACGGCCGCGGTGACGACCATCCGCCCGACCGCGGAGTCCAGCGAGACCAGCTCGGGGTTGCTCACCCCACCACGGTAGGGCAGAGCGCCGTGTGCGAGCCGCGAGAACGGCTTCGTCGGTAGGAAGGGAGCCTTTGGACCAGGCGATCCACTTCGCAGCCGACTTCCCCTGGCGCAGCGAGGTCGCACTCGGGGACGTCGTCGAGGCGCCGCGCACCTGGGACGTCGAGCTCTTCGCCCGGGCCGCGCACCTGCTCGGCCGCTGGAACGCCCGGTCGACCAGCCCTGCGGTGCTGGCCCGGTCGGCGTTCCCCGCCGGCTACGCGCTGCGGATGTACGCCGAGCGGGCGGTGCCGGCCCGCGGCCTCGGTCCGCTCGCCGACGACGGCCTGTGGGCGCACCCCTGGCTCGCCTGCCACGCCGACCTCCGCGCCGACCTGCGCCGGCTCGGGTCGTGCATCCCGGCGATGCTCGACCGCCTCGACACCTTCGTCCAGGCGATGCCGCACGGCGACGCCAGTCCGCAGAACCTGCTCGTGCCCGCCGACGGGCCCGACGGCTTCGTCGTCATCGACATCTCGTTCCGCTCGCCGCACGCGCTCGGCTTCGACCTCGGCCAGCTGCTCGTCGGCCTGACCCATGCCGGTCACCTGCCCGCCGCGGTGCTCGACGAGCTGGCCGACCGCATCCTGCCGGCGTACCTCGACGGCCTGGAGACCGAGGGCCTGACCGGGCTGCGCGACGACGTGGCGGAGGCGTTCGCCCTCTCGGTCCAGCTCCGCAGCGGCTTCGACGCCATCCCCTGGGAGTGGCTCGACGACCCGGTGCACGAGCGCGACGTGGCCGAGCGGGTGGCGCTGGCGCGGTGCCTGGTCGGCCGCGCCCTCGCCCACGTCGGCTGAGCCGTGGGCGCGGGCCGACGGCTGCCTGATGTGGCTCGGTCCGGAGCCGAGCACGGCCGCGGAACGACCATCCGCCCGACCGCGGCGTCCGGCGCGACCGGCTCGGGTCGGCCACCCGCTCACCGTAGGGCGGGCCGCCTACGGGGACGGTAGGAGCGGCTCGCACCGGCGGGAGCCATGGTGCCCGCCTGGCCGGCGGCCCACGTGAACGCCATCGCCTCGACCTCGGTGGTGTCGCCGTGCGCGGGATCGGGTGCCCGGCCGGCTCCGGTGGTGCGCTCGTGGACCTCCAGCGTGGTGATCAGGTTGCCCAGGTCGCCCTGCCGCCGGAAGGCCGCCCTCCTCAGCTCCGGGTCCAGCTGCACGCGGTCCTCGATGTGGGTGATCGGCACCCCGAGGACGATGTCGAGGGCGGAGAGCAGGGCCGCTGTGAAGGCGAAGGGACCGTCGATGCCGTGGTCCGGCGCGAGGAGCTCGCACGTCCGGGCCCGGACCAGGGCGGTGACGAGCGCGTCGCTCTCCACCCGGCCGTGCCGGCTCAGGATGACCAGGGCCGCCCACTGCCTGATCCGGACCGTGCCCAGCACGACCAGCGCCTCACGGAGGCTGCGTACCTGACGACGCAGCCCGCCTCCGGCTCCGGACGAGGCCATGTTGAGCACCTGGGCGACCAGCGCGGGATCGCGGCGCAGCACCTTCTCGATCCGGGCGAGGTCGAGTTCCTGGCTCAGCAGCTCCATGCCGAGCTGCACCTGGGAGAGCGCCGAGGGGGCGATGGTGGAGCTCCCGCTGATGGGCGGCGACTTGACCGCCGAGCCGCTGAAGAGCTGGAAGCCGACCGCCTGCGCCCAGGCCAGCCGCTCCTCGGTGTCGCACCCGGCCGCCAGCAGGTCCGCAGGCCCGCCCGCGTAGCCCTGGACGACGTCCATGACCTCCTCGGGCGTGCCGGTGCCGAGGTCGACCTTGACCAGGTCGGCGAGGTCGAGCAGCCCCGCGGTGCCCGGCGTCCTGGCCGAGTGCGGCACCAGGACGGTGAAGCCCACGTCCCGGAAGGCCCGGACCGCCTCCAGCAGCTCCGGGTCGTCGGCGAGCATCGGGACCTCGACCACCGTCCGGCGCGGCGAGAGGTGCAGCGGTGAGTCCCCGACGAGGACGTCTCGCCCGATGGTGCAGAAGAGCAGCCGGTCGCCGACGACGCTGTCGACGTCGACGTCGACCGTGCCGAGGAGACCGGACATCGAGACGACGGCCTCGCGACCCTGCGCCGTGGTGGACGCGCCGTGACCGGCGCTCGCACGGTTCACCAGCTCGAAGCCGACGATGGTGCCCGCCTCGTCGACGACCGGCACCCGCCCCACGACCAGGGCAGCCGCGGCGGCGGTGCCGTCCTCCATCGCATCGGTCATGCTCGTTCCGACTTCCTCTCCTCCACGACGTCAGGCACGCGCCGATCGTAGGTCGGCCGACGAGGCGCACGCTCGGGAATCGGCGATCCGCCGGAGCGGACCAGCCGGGGTGGACCAGACAGAGAGCACGACGGAGGTCGTGGGCTCAGCTCGATGCGTGTCGTCGGCACAGCGAGGCGCGTCGCGGCGAGGAGCCAGCGACGTCCGGGCAGCGGCCCCGCCTTGCACGCACGGCCAACTCCGGCAAGGCTTCGCGCATGGCAGCGAACGAGACGTCCGTGCACACCGACATCGACACCAGCAGCGGCATGCCGCTCGGGATCGACTTCGGCGGCAGCGGGATCAAGGGGGCGGCGGTCGACCTCGAGCGCGGCGACTTCGCCGGCGCCCGGGTCAAGATCAAGACGCCCAAGAAGTCCACACCCGACGCCGTCGCCGACGTCGTGGTCCAGCTCATCGATCGGCTCATGGAGAAGCACCCCGACGCCACCGGCCCGGTCGGCGTCACCGTGCCGGGCATCGTGCAGCACGGCATCGTCCGCAGCGCCGCCAACATCGACAAGTCGTGGATCGACGTGGACGCCGACGAGATCTTCACCAAGGCCTCGGGCCGCGACGTGCACGTGATGAACGACGCCGACGCGGCCGGCCTGGCCGAGGCGCGGTACGGCGCGGCGCGCGAGCAGAAGAAGGGACTGGCCATCCTGACCACCCTCGGCACCGGCATCGGGTCGGCCTTCATCCACGACGGCGTGCTGGTCCCCAACAGCGAGCTGGGCCACCTCGAGATCGACGGCCACGTGGCCGAGAAGCGCGCGGCGAGCAGCGTCATGGAGGATGAGGACCTCAGCTGGGAGGAGTGGGCCGCGCGGCTCACCGTCTACTACACCCGGGTCGAGCGGCTCTTCACCCCCGACCTGTTCGTGGTCGGCGGCGGCGTGAGCAAGGACGCCGCCGAGTTCCTCCACCTCATCGACATCCGCACCCCGATCGTGGCCGCTCAGCTCCAGAACCGGGCCGGCATCATCGGCGCTGCCCTGGTGGCGCAGGGGCTGCTCGGGCGCTGACTCGCTACGGCTTGGAGGTCTTGTCGCCGCGGATGGCCGCGGCCACCGCCTTCGGCACGTCGGCGCTGAACACCGAGGGGATGATGAAGCTGGGGTTGAGCTCCTCGTCGGTGACGACTCCGGCGATGGCCGCAGCAGCGCGCAGCAGCATGTCGAGGGAGATCTCCGTGGCCCGGGCGTCCAGCAGGCCGCGGAAGACACCGGGGAACGCCAGCACGTTGTTGATCTGGTTGGGGTAGTCGCTGCGCCCGCTCGCCACGACGGCGGCGCGCTTGCCGGCCTCGGCGGGGTCGATCTCGGGTTCGGGGTTGGCCAGGGCGAAGACGACCGGGTCGCCGGCCATGTCGTCGATCCACTCCGGCTGCAGGATCCGCGGCGCGCTGACCCCGATGAAGACGTCGGCGTCCACGAGCACCTCCTGGAGCGACCCCGAGACCCGGCCCGGGTTGGTGGCGCCGGCGAGCTCTGCGTGGGCGTCGGAGAGCGAGTCGTCGTCGGCTGACAGCGCACCGAACCGGTCGACCACCACCACGTCGACCGCGCCCGCCGCGAGGAGCAGGGTCACGATCGCGGTGCCGGCCGCTCCAGCACCGGAGACCACGATGCGCACGTCCGCGAGCTGCTTCTTGACCACGCGCAGCGCGTTGGTCAGGGCCGCGAGCACCACGATCGCGGTGCCGTGCTGGTCGTCGTGGAAGACCGGGATGTCGAGCGACTCGCGCAGCCGCGCCTCGATCTCGAAGCACCGGGGGGCGGCGATGTCCTCGAGGTTGATGCCGCCGAAGCCGGGCGCGATCATCTCCACGGCCCGGACGATCTCGTCGGTGTCCTGCGAGGCCAGGCAGATGGGCCAGGCGTCGATGTTGGCGAACCGCTTGAACAGTGCGGCCTTGCCCTCCATCACCGGCAGCGCGGCCCCCGGTCCGAGGTTGCCCAGGCCCAGCACGGCCGAGCCGTCGGTGACCACGGCGACGCTGTTGCCCTTGATGGTCAGGCGCGAGACGTCGGCGGGGTTCTCGTGGATCGCCATGCTGACCCGGCCGACCCCGGGGGTGTAGGCCAGCGACAGGTCGTCACGGGTGCGCAGCGGCACCTTGCTGTTGACCTCGATCTTGCCGCCGATGTGCAGCAGGAACGTGCGGTCGCTGACCTTGTAGACCTCGACACCGTCGAGCTCGCCGACCGCGGCCACCAGCTCCTCGGAGTGTGCCGAGTCGGACGCGCTGCACGTCACGTCGAGCACCAGCCGGTCGTGGCGCGACTCCGCGACGTCGATCGCCGTCACGATGCCCCCCAGCCCCGCGATCGTGGTGGCGACGGTGCCGACCACGCCGTGGTCGGGGGCGGTGTGCAACCGCATGGTGATGGAGTACGACGAGGTGGTGGCTGCCATGGCCGCCACCTTCCTCTGCGGGTGCGGTTACGGGCAAGTCACCTCGCCTCTGCCCGACGTGACAGTCGTCTCGGTGGCCGGCCGGCGGGGGTCGCCGGCGGCCCAGCCCCCCGCTCGAACGCCCCCGGCTCGGGCGCCCTCAGCGTCAGGCGAGGCCCTCCGCGGCCAGCGCCTTCTCGAGGTCGCCGGCGATGTCCGCGGGCTCGGTGGTGGGCGCGTACCGCTTGATCACCTGGCCGTCACGGCCCACCAGGAACTTGGTGAAGTTCCACTTGATCTTGTCGCCGAGCAGGCCGCCCCTCTCCTCGCGCAGCCACTGATAGAGCGGGTGGGCGTCGTCGCCGTTGACGTCGATCTTGGCGAACATCGGGAAGGTGACGCCGAAGCTGCCGGTGCAGAAGGTCGCGATCTCGTCGTCGGTGCCGGGCTCCTGGTGGCCGAACTGGTCGCACGGGAAGCCGAGCACGGTGAAGCCACGGTCGGCGTACGTCGCCTGCAGCTGCTGCAGGCCCTCGTACTGCGGGGTGAACCCGCACTGCGAGGCGGTGTTCACCACGAGCACGACCTTGTCGGCGTGCTCGGACAGGTCGACCGCTCGGCCGTCGATGGCGGTGGCGGTGAAGCTGGCGAGGGACGTCATGGGCCCGAGTGTGGCAGGGGGTCCGCAGCCCCGCCCGCCGCGGCCCGGCGGCGCAGCCACCACAGCGCCACCGCGAGCAGCACGACCGCGTCGATGCCGAGGGTGGTCCACAGCCCCAGCCGCTGCGGCTGGGCGCCCTCGACCTCGTGCGCCACGGCGTCTCCGGGCACGACCCGGGCAGCGACCTCGCGGGTCTCCCGGGCGCGGGCGTACGTCGCCCGGTCGACCTCGGTGCCGAACGCCTCGCGCTCCTCGTCGACCTCCTCGTCGAAGCGGTAGTACAGCCAGTACTCCGGGTCCGCCTCGCCGCCCAGCAGCCGGCCACCGACCACCTCGGCGGTCACCTCGGTGCCGCGGGCGGCGACGCTGGCCTGCGTCGCCAGCGACATCAGCACCGGGGCGTTCACCAGCGCCAGCACCAGGAGGAGCAGGAAGGCGAGGCGGCGCGGTCGTGACGGGGCCATGCGGGCCAGTATCGGCGACTCGGGAACACGGGCTCTCGTGGTGGTCCGCGAGTGACCTGCGTCGCGTACCCTGCGTCCGGGGTCCTCGTCGTCCGTCCGGGTAGCACACCGGGCCCGAGGCCCTGACGTCCTGAGGGGGACCCATGTCCAGTCGCCGTACGACGCAGGCGCTGATCGCGCTGCTGACCTCGCTCTTCCTGGCGGTGTCGGTGACGAGCACGCCTGCCGAGGCGCAGCAGCAGCGCAAGCAGACCCGGGGGAGCGTCACGTGGGTGACCGACACCTGGGTGTCGGGCTCCGGCACGGGCTACTCGCTCAGCGGCACGGTCAGCGGCGCGAGGAAGCGCCCCCTCCTCCTCCAGTACAAGGGCGCGCAGGGCTGGCAGCGGCTGGCGCGCACCAAGGCGGTCGACAACACCTTCACCTTCAACGGCACCTGGGACTGGTACGGCACGCACAAGGTCCGCGTCCTGGCGCCCGCCACGAGGAGGCACAGCCAGCGCGCGTTCAAGGCCCACCGGGTCAACGTGGTGCCCAGCTACACCGCCCGCGGCCTCGCCGGTGACCACAACCTGCTGCGCTTCAACGGCCTGCGCGAGCGCATCAACCCGTGCCAGCCCATCCGCTACAAGCTCAACCTCGACGACATCGGCGACGGCGTGCTGCCGATCATCGACTCGGTGCTCTTCCAGTTCACCCAGGCCACCGGCGTGCGGTTCAAGTACGTCGGCCGCACGCACACCATCCCGCAGGGACGGCGCACGATGGACCGCGGCACCGACCTGATCATCGCGTGGGCGAGCCAGTCCGAGCGCCCCGCGCTCGCCGGCGCCGTGGCCGTCAGCCAGATCGTGAAGCTCGACCTGGGCCGCGACCGCAAGGGCCGGGTGTGGAGCGTCAAGCAGACCGGCGTGACCGTCAACTCCGACC
>NZ_CADCUP010000125.1 GCF_902805925.1 uncultured Nocardioides sp. | reverse complement strand
CGACGGGCAACCTCGCCGCCCTCTGCCGGGCCCATCACCGGCTCAAGACCCACGGCCGCTGGCGATACCACCGCACCGGACCCGCGACGTACACCTGGACCAGCCCCCACGGCCACACCTACACCCGCGACGCCACCGGCACCGGGCCCGGTTGACGACCTCGCCCCGACACCCCGCCGCCCCACGGCGGGGCCGCCGGCATGCGGCGCCACAGCACTTGGGTCCGGCCATGGACTCCGCGCTGACCACCGTCGGGCTGCTGCTCGCGCTGGAATCATCATCTTCGGCCTCGGCCTGGACCTGACGCTCGACGACTTCCGGCGCGCGGGGCGGCACCCGAAGGCGGTGGCGGTCGCGCTGGCGTGCCGGCTGGTCGCCCTCCTGCGGTCTGCTTCGGCCTGGTGCTCGTCTTCGGCTCCGACCCGCTGCTCGGCATCGGCATGGTGCTGCTCGCATCGTCGCCCGGGGGCACCACCGCCAACCTGTTCAGCCACTCTTCCGTGGCGACGTGGCCCTCAACATCACCCCTGACCGCCATCAACTCGGTCATCTCGATGGTCACGCTGCCGCTTATCACCGGCCTCGCGATCGCCTGCTACGACCGCGGCGACGAGGTCGCGTTGCGGTTCGTGGAGATCGTCAAGGTGTTCGCGCTCATCCTGGTGCCGGTCGGCCTGGGCGGGCTCCTGCGCCGGCGGAACCCCGCGTTCCCCGCCCGCATGGACCGGCCGGTGCGTATCGGCTCCGCCCTCATCCTCGCGGTGCTGATCGTCGGCATCATGCTCGACCAGCGCGCGGACATCGAAGACCACCTCGCCGACGTCAGCCTCGTCGTGGGGTACGTCGTGCCGCGGGCGCTCGGCGTCATCTAGGCGCAGTCGATCGCCTCCTCCCGGGAGATCGGCGTGCACAACGGCACGCTGGCGATCTACGTGGCCGTCGAGGTGCTCGACAGCACCGAGATCTCCGTGCCGGCGGCGGTCTACTCCGTGCTGGTGCTCTTCCTCGCCGCCGGCTGGGGCGCGGGCATCAGCCGGCGCGCGGGTCAGCCGGCACCGAGCGCCGCAGCCACCTGAGGCGCGATCTCGCGCAACGCCTTGCCGCGGTGTGAGATCGCGTCCTTGGCGTCGGCGTCGAGCTCGGCCGTGGTCACCTGGTGGCCGTCGGCGGCGAACAGCACGTCGTAGCCGAAGCCGCCGCTGCCACGGACCTCGTGCAGCACCCGGCCGTCCATCCGGCCGTGCACCACCAGCTCGGTGCCGTCGGGGTGGCAGAACGCCACCGCGCACACGAAGTGGGCACTCCGGCGCTCGTCGGGCACGTCGGCGAGCTGGTGGAGCAGCAGTGCGTTGTTGCGGTCGTCGGCCCGTTGCCTGTCGGCACCGGGCGGACCCGACCACCGCGCGGACAGCACGCCCGGCATGCCGTTGAGGGCGTCGACGCACAGTCCGCTGTCGTCGGCCAGCGACGGCAGGCCGGTCGCCGCGAGCCCCGCCCGGGCCTTGAGCAGGGCGTTGCCCTGGAAGTCGGGCTCGTCCTCCACCGGCTCGTCGTACGCCGGCACGTCGTCCAGGCCGACCACCACGACCTCGGGCGCCTGCTCGGCCAGGATGCGCTGCATCTCGGCCAGCTTCTTGGCGTTGCGCGAGGCCAGGAAGACGCGGCTCACGACACCGGTCACAGGGCCAGCGCCTCTCGCTGCATCCGGGTGAGGTCGGCGCAGCCCCTCTCGCCGAGCGCCAGCAGGGCGTCGAGCTCGGAGCGCGTGAAGGCCGCGCCCTCCGCGGTGCCCTGGACCTCGACGAAGGCGCCCTCGCCGGTCATCACGATGTTCATGTCGGTCTCGGCGCGGACGTCCTCCTCGTAGGGCAGGTCGAGCCGCGGGACGCCGTCGACGATGCCGACGCTCACGGCGGCCACCGAGCCGGTGAGGGGCTCACCGGTCAGCGACCCGGCGCCCCGCAGGTGGGAGACGGCGTCGGCCAGCGCGACGTACGCGCCGGTGATCGCGGCCGTGCGGGTGCCACCGTCGGCCTGCAGGACGTCGCAGTCGAGCTGGATGGTGTTCTCGCCGAGCGCCTTGTAGTCGATGACGGCGCGCAGCGACCGGCCGATGAGCCGCGAGATCTCGTGGGTGCGACCGCCGATGCGGCCCTTGACCGACTCGCGGTCGGACCGGGTGTTGGTGGAGGCGGGGAGCATGGCGTACTCGGCGGTGACCCAGCCCAGCCCGGAGCCCTTGCGCCAGCGAGGCACCCCGACCGAGGCCGACGCGGCACACAGCACGCGGGTGCGGCCGAACTCCACGAGCACCGAGCCGGCGGCGTGGTCGAGCCAGTTGCGGGTGATGCGGATGTCGCGGAGCTGGTCGTCGGCACGGCCGTCGAGGCGGTTCTGGGTCATGGCCGCGATCCTAGGAGGCGTCACCGACGTGCTCGCACCTGAGGACCGGGCCCGGTCACCCCGTGGATGTCCGGACCCGGTCCCTGCCCCCTCCCCCGAGGAGGCAGCCTGTGGGGCGGTCCCTACTTGAACTCGATGCGCAGCAGGCGCGCGATGCCGAGCACGAGCGGGATCACCAGCCAGATGGTGCCGGAGGTGGCGAGCTGCGCCCACTGCTCGCCCGAGGGCGTGTAGTCACCGGTGAACAGCGGCGTCTGGGCGGTGTTGAACTCGATCCACGGCGCCACCCTCTCGAAGCCCGAGCTCAGCGCGCTCAGGATGCCCACCGCGATCGGCAGGATGAGGCTGTAGACGAAGTAGCCGACGATGGCGGCCGGCGTGTTCATGACGAGGGTCGCGATCGCGAAGCCGATCAGCACGCCGATCACGTTGGCGAGCACGAAGCCGTTGAACAGCAGGTTGCCGTCGACCGACCACTCCGGCGAGGCGCCGCTGGCGGAGCCGAGCAGCGTGCCGACCACCGCGATCAGCGAGGCGAGCACCATGACGGCGATGGCCAGCGCGAAGCCCGCGAGGAACTTGGCGACCACCACGCGGGAGCGCCGCGGCTCGAGGGTGAAGGTGACCAGGCCGTTGCGCTGGCTGGCCTCGCTCGTCACCAGCATGATGATGAGGATCGGCATGAAGTAGCCGAGCACGGCGCCGGAGATGCCCAGGAAGTCGCCGTAGTCCTTCGCGTCGTCGGGCGCGGTGAAGGCGTAGATCACCTGCACCACGAGCACGATCGCGAGGATCGAGATGGTGAACCAGCGGCCGGCCCGGGTGTCGAGCGCCTTGCGGAGCTCGACCTTGGCCAGCCGGGTCATCGGCACCTGGGTGGTGGAGCCGATGTCGATCGCTCCGGTGGCAGTGGTGGTGCTCATGCCTGGGCTCCTTCGGGGAGGGAATCGCGCTGGCTGTCGGAGGTGAGCTCGAGGAACAGGTCCTCGAGGCCGCCGTCCGCGGAGCGCAGGTCGGTGAGGACGACGGCGTGCTCGGCGGCGACCCGCCCGACGTCGATCGGCTGGGCCTCGACGCGCAGCCCAGGGCCGGCGGCGGTCACGGCATGCCCCCTGTCGGCGAGCGCCTTCGCGAGCAGGTCGTTGTCGAGGGAGGTGACGTTGGTGGTCAGGTGCTTGGCACCGGCCAGCAGCGAGGCCTTGTCGCCGCGCGCCACGATCCTGCCGCGGCCGATGAGGATCATCTCGTCGGCGATCAGCTCGACCTCGTTGAGCAGGTGGCTGGAGAGCAGCACCGTGCCGCCGCGGTCGGCGTAGCCCTTGAGCAGGCCGCGCATCCAGCGGATGCCCGCCGGGTCGAGGCCGTTGGCGGGCTCGTCGAGGATGAGGACCGACGGGTCGCCCAGCAGGGCGTGGGCGATCCCGAGGCGCTGCTTCATGCCGAGGGAGTAGTTGCGGAGCCGGCGCTTGGCCTCGGTCTCGTCGAGCGAGACCAGGTGGAGCATCTCGTCGACGCGGGAGGCGGGCAGGCCCATGGTCTCGGCGCCGATGGTGAGGATCTCCCGACCGGTGCGGCCGGCGTGCTGCGCCGAGGCGTCCAGCAGGACGCCGACGTGACGCCCGGGGTTGGGGATGTCCTCGTACAGGTGGCCCCCGATGGTCACCCGGCCGTGCGTGGGCTTGGTGAGACCGACCATGACGCGCATGGTGGTCGTCTTGCCGGCCCCGTTGGGGCCGAGGAAGCCGGTCACGCGACCGGGCTGCGCTGTGAAGCTGACGTCGTCGACGGCGCGGAAGCTGCCGTACGTCCTGGTGAGGCCTTCGACCTTGATCATGAGGACGAGTCTTCCGCGCCGCGACCCGGGGCACATCGGCCGCGAGCATGTCAGTCGCCCGACCAAAGTAGGGGGCGCCCCGCTCCCCCGGTCGGCTGCCGTACGGCGGCCGGGCGCCTAGCCTTGCGGCGTGGACGACCCCCGCCCCGAGCAGTACCAGCCGCCCCTGCGGTGGTACTCCCATGCGTGGCGGGTGGCGCTCTGCCTGGTCATCTCCGGCGCGGTGTGGGGCCCCGTCGCGGAGGCGCAGATCAGGGACCACCCCCTCATGCTCGCGCTCGACCTGGGCCTGGGCGCCGTGTCGTACGTCCTGATGTTCCTCCGCCGCCGCTGGCCCTTCACGATCGCGCTGGTGCTCGCCGTGATGACGGTGGTGTCCGGCGTCGCCGCCGGTCCGGGGACGCTGGCCGCGGTGTCGCTGGCGACCCGGCGCCGGCTCGTGCCGATCGTGGTCGCCGGCACGGTGGCCCTGGTGGCCGGGCTCGTCTACACCGACACCCAGCCGTATCCCAACGAGGAGCCGGCCTGGCTGACCTTCGCGTTCAGCGTGGTCATCACCGTGGGCATCATGGGCTGGGGCATGTTCATCGGCTCGCGGCGCGAGCTGCTGTGGACCCTGGAGAGCCGGGCCCTGCGCGCCGAGGCCGAGCAGGAGCTGCGCTCGGAGCAGGCGCGCAGCACCGAGCGGGCCCGGATCGCGCGGGAGATGCACGACGTGCTGGCCCACCGCATCTCACAGATCTCGATGCACGCCGGCGCCCTGGCCTACCGCGCCGACCTCGACGCCGGCGCGCTGCGCGAGGGCGTCGGCGAGATCCACGACCACGCCAACGAGGCGCTGACCGACCTGCGGAGCGTCCTCGGCGTGCTGCGCGACGAGGACGGGCGCCTCACCCACCAGCCGCAGCCGACGTACGACGACCTCACCGACCTCGTCGAGGAGGCACGGTCGGTGGGCATGCACGTGGACTTCCGCGACCGGCTGGAGGGGGGTGCTCCACCGGAGGTGGTGGGCCGCACGCTCTACCGCATCGTGCAGGAGGGGCTCACCAACGCGCGCAAGCACGCTCCCGGTGCCCTCGTGAGCGTCCGCATCACCGGCGACCCCGAGCGCGGCGTCGACGTCGTGCTGCGCAACCCGATCGGCTTCGGGCGGACCGTCGCACCGACGTCCGGCCTGGGCCTGGTGGGGCTGACCGAGCGCGCCACCCTGCGCGGAGGGCGCCTCGCGCACCGCCGGGAGGGGTCGTCCTTCGTCCTCCACGGGTGGATCCCGTGGGCGGCGTGATGCCCGCGGCGCCCGTCACGCGGGTGCTGATCGTCGATGACGACCCCCTCGTGCGCTCCGCGCTCGGGCTGATGCTCGGCGGCCAGGAGGACCTCGAGGTCGTCGGCGAGGCGGCCGACGGCCGCGCCGGGATGGCCCAGGTCGACGCGCTGTCGCCCGACGTGGTGCTCATGGACATCCGGATGCCGGTCGTGAACGGGCTGGACGCCACGCGGCTCCTCCACGAGCGGGCCCACCCACCGCGGGTCATCGTGCTCACCACCTTCGACGCCGACGACTACGTCGTGGGTGCGCTCGAGGCCGGGGCCGACGGCTTCCTGCTCAAGGACACCCCGCCGCCGCAGATCGTGGAGGCGATCCGCAAGGTCGCCGACGGCGAGGCGATGCTCTCCCCCAGCGCCACCCGCACCGTGGTCGACCGGTTGCGCAGCAACGGCTCCGACGGCCGCTCGGCCGAGGCGGAGCGACGGCTCTCCCAGCTCACCGACCGCGAGCGGGAGGTGGCCGTGGCCGTCGGCCGCGGGCTGAGCAACGCCCAGATCGCCGGCGAGCTCTACCTCTCCGTGCCGACCGTCAAGGCCTACGTGTCGCGCCTGTTCGACAAGCTCGGCACCACCAACCGCGTGCAGATCGCGATCTGCGTCCACGACGCCGGACTCGTCTGAGCGGTGTCGCATAACCTGTGTATCCCGGCGGCGACGGGATACCGAGCAACATCTGCGTCGCGCCGACCACGTCGAGCGGGATGCCGAGCGGGGTGCCGCGTGTGGCGGCTGGACGTGACAGATGTGGTCGAGCGGGGAGTGGCGGTAGGCAGGCTGTGAGGTCACGTGTGGAGCGCGAGCCGGCACAGGCGACGGCAGGACTCCGTCGCCCCTTCGGCGGCGACGACGGGAGCGCCGGTGCACGCCGCGCGCGCCCACGTCGCCCGATCGACGGACCGGCCGACGACCCGGCGCTGAGCCGTCTGGCCGAGCTGGCCGCCACGCTCCTGCATGCCGCCTCGGCGCAGGTGTCGGTGGTGATCGACGGGGAGGTCGTGGTGTCGGGCGCCGGTGTGGCCGCCGGCGGGCTGGATGTCGAGATCCCTGCCGAGCCGTCCCTGGGTGCGGTGACGGTCGAGGCGACGGCCCCGGTGGTCGTCCGGCACGCCTCCGCCGACGGCCGGGTCAGTGCCCTGGCTCCGGTCAGGTCCGGCGCAGTGGGGGCCTACCTCGGTGTCCCCCTGGTGGCCGACGGGCACACGGTCGGGGCGCTGTGCGTCTTCGAGCAGGAGCCGCGGGAGTGGACCGACCAGGACGTCGCCGTGCTCTCCCTGCTGACCGCCCCGGTGCTGGCCGAGCTCGAGTTCGCGGCGCTGGAGGCCGGGTACGACGCCGACCGCCTGCTCTGGGGGCTGGGCGTCGATGCCGCCGGAGTGGGGGTCTACGACTGGGACCTGACCACCGGTGCGCTGAGGTGGGACGAGAGGCTGCTGCAGCTCTTCGGCCTGGACCGGCACACCTTCGGCGGCGACTTCGAGGCGTTCGCGGACTCGGTCCATCCCGAGGACCGCGACTGGGTCACCCAGGAGCTGAGCGGCGTGATCGACACGTGCGGCAGCGTCGACATCGAGTATCGCATCGTCCTGCCCGCAGGCGCCGTACGGTGGATCAGCGCCCGCGGCCAGGTGGTGCCCGGTCCCGACGGCAGGGCCGTGCGGCTGCTGGGAGCCGCCTTCGACAGCACCGCGGTCCGGGACGGCGACGCCAGGGTCGCGCGGATCCTGGAGGCGATGCCGTCCGCGTTCTTCCAGCTGGACCCGCGGTGGCGCTTCACCTACGCCAACGCCGAGGCGATGCGGCTGCTCGGTGGCGTCGCCACGGACGTCGTAGGCCAGGTGATCTGGGACCTCTTCCCCGCAGCGGTGGGCACGGAGTTCGAGGCGAGCTACCGCCGCGCGGCCGAGACCGCACAGCCCGTCTCGTTCGAGGCCTACTACCCGCCACCCCTGGACGACTGGTACGAGGTCCGGGCCTGGCCGACCCCGGACGGGTTGTCGGTCTACTTCCACGACATCACCGCCCGGCGCGCGGCCGAGGAGGCCATCGCCCGGGCGGCCCGGCGCAGCGCCCTGCTGGCCGACGCGACCCGGATGCTGACCGACACCCTCGACGCCGAGGAGGGCGTGGCCCGCTTGGCCGAGCTGATCGCCCCGGATCTCTGCGACTGGTGCGTGGTCACGCTCGTCGACGGCGACCCGACGTCGGGGTCGGCCCCCGGATGGCGGCATCGCCTGCGGGACATCGCCACCTGGCACGCCGATCCCGACGCCCGCCCGCTGGTGGCTCGCTACGCCGAGACCAGGATCCCCGCTCTCACCGACGGCTCGTTCCTCGCTCGCGCCCTCACCGCCAGCGAGCCCGTGCTGATCGGCGGGAGGGCGGCTGACGCCATCGCGGCCGTGCTCGCACCGGGGGAGGCACGAGACCTGTGCGAGCGGCTCGCGCCGTCCTCGGCAGCGGTCGTGCCCCTGCGAGGACGGGGGCGCACCAACGGCCTGCTCACCGTCTTCCGGGGCAGCGAGCGACCGCCGTTCACCACCGAGGACCTCGACACGCTGCGCGACCTGGGCGGCCGCGCCGGCCTGGCGCTGGACAACGCCCGTGCCTACGCCCAGCAGCGCGACCTCGCCGAGGGCCTGCAGCGGAGCCTGCTGACCGAGCCGCCCCCGTCCGACCACGTGCAGGTGGTGGTGCGCTACGAGCCGGCGGCCGAGGTCGCCCAGGTGGGCGGCGACTGGTACGACTCCTTCCGTCAGCACGACGGCGCCACCACCGTGGTGATCGGCGACGTGGTGGGGCACGACACCGCAGCGGCGGCCGCCATGGGCCAGGTGCGCAGCCTGCTGCGGGGCATCGCGGTGACCACCGGCGACGGTCCTGCCGAGGTGCTGCGCCGGGTGGACGAGGCGATGTCGATGCTGCACGTCGACACCACCGCGACCGCGGTGGTGGCCCGCCTGGAGCAGACCGGGGACGACGAGCCCGAGGGGTCCATGCGGCTGAGGTGGTCCAACGCCGGCCACCCTCCGCCGCTCATGGCCGTCGTCCCCGTCGGCCCCGACGGGCCGGCCACGCAGCCGCCCACGGCCGCCGTCGAGGTGAGGGACATGTGGGCGGCGGACACCGACCTGCTGCTGGGCCTCGACCCGCACCTCCTGCGCACCGAGACCCACGCCGTGCTTCCCCGCGGTGCCACGGTCCTGCTGTACACCGACGGACTGGTCGAGAGCAGGACCCAGACCTTCGACGACGGCATCGAGCGCCTGCGCACGGTGCTCGCCGACGTCGCCACGGAGGGCGTCCCGCTGGACGAGCTGGGTGACCAGGTGCTGCGCCGCATGCTGCCGGTCCGCCCCGAGGACGACGTCGCCCTCGTCGCGGTGCGGATCCTCGACGACCCGGCACCAGGCGCCTGAGCCTCTCGCCGGGGACCCGGGGCTCTCAGATGTCGTACGTCGCCCCGGGCACCGCGAGATCGAGCGGCCCGGACCACCGTGCCTGCGCCTCGGCGTGCACGACCTGCGGGTCGTGCCAGGGCGGGATGTGGGTGAGCACCAGCCGCCCGACCCCGGCCCGGGCGGCGGCCTCGCCGCAGTCGGCGCCGGTGAGGTGGATCGAGGGCGGGGTGTCGTCGTGCTCCTGGAACGACGCCTCCGCGAGGAGGAGGTCGGCCCCGGCCGCGACGGCCTCCAGCCCGGCACACGGGGCGGTGTCGCCGCTGTAGGCCAGCGTGCCCCGGCCGTCGGTGACGCGCAGCCCGTAGGCCGGCACCGGGTGCTCGACCGGGATCGCCTCGACGGTGAAGGGCCCGATGGCCACGGGGTCCCCCCACACGCGGAAGTCGAACTCCTCGGTCATCCCCGGGGCCTCGGGGAGGTCGTAGGCGCGGGCCATCCGCCCGGCTGTGCCCTCGGGCCCGTAGACGGGAATGCGCGGCTGCGGCCCGCGCGGGTGGTACTTGCGCAGCACGTGGTAGCCGCACAGGTCGAGGCAGTGGTCGGCGTGCAGGTGGCTCAGCAGCACGGCGTCGACCTCGAGCGGGTCGGCGTACCGGTGCAGCGCGCCGAGGGCACCGTTGCCGAGGTCCATCACGATGCGCCACGTGCGGCCCTCGTGCTGCGCCTCGAGCAGGTAGCAGCTCGCGGCCGACTCCGGGCCGGGATAGGAGCCCGAGCAGCCCACGACGGTGAGTCTCATGCCCGGCCCCCGGCGTACTGGCGGGCGGCGTGCAGCTCGGGCCCGAGGAACCGGCGGCCGATCGTCTCGAACTCGTCGGCCTGCCCGGTGGTGACGAAGGTGTACGACGGCTCGTCGACGCCGCTCATCAGGTCGTGCCGGGCGAGGAGCCGGTAGACGTCCTTGGCGCACTCCTCGGCCGAGCTGACCAGCGTGACCGCGTCGCCCACCACGTAGGAGATGACGCCGGTGAGCAGCGGGTAGTGCGTGCACCCGAGGATGAGCGTGTCCACCCCGGCGGTGACCAACGGGTCGAGGTAGTCGTGGGCGGCCGCCATCAGCTCGGGCCCGGAGGTCACCCCGGCCTCGACGAAGTCGACGAAGCGGGGGCACGCCCGGGTGGAGAGGACCACCTGCGGGGCGGCGGCGAAGGCGTCGTCGTAGGCGAGCGACTCCGCCGTGGCGCGGGTGCAGATGACGCCGATGCGCCCCGACCGCGTGGCGGCCACGGCACGGCGGGTGGCGGGCAGGATCACCTCGACGACGGGGACGTCGTACCGCTCACGGGCGTCGCGCAGCATCGCCGCGCTCGCCGAGTTGCACGCGATGACCAGCGCCTTGACGCCCTGCTCGACGAGGTGGTCCAGGCACTCGAGGGCGTACTCGCGCACCTCCCCGATCGGCTTGGCGCCGTAGGGCTGCCGGGCGGTGTCCCCGAGGTAGACGATCGACTCGTGGGGCAGCTGGTCGATGACCGACCTCGCGACGGTGAGGCCACCGAATCCGGAGTCGAAGATCCCGATCGGCGCGTCGACACCGGCGGGGGCGGTCACTGCTGGCACGACGGACAGGCTAGGCCACCCGGGGCGCGCAGACCCGGGTTGGCGACACACGTCACGTCGATGCCCGCGTCCGCCGGACCGGCGCCTACCCTCGTGCGGTGACCTCTCGGACCCGTCGCCCCCTCCCGCTCGCCACCGCGGTGGCCTCGCTCGCCGTCGTGGCCGGCGTCGCGTGCACCGCGGCCGCCGAGCGTGACCCCCAGGTGCACCTCAGCGGGTCGTCGACCGGCGCCTCGGGCTCCGCGGGCGCCGGAACGGCGGCCTCGGTCGTCACCGTCTCGATCGACGCGCTCAATCCCCGTGCCCTGCGCGTGCTGGGGCGGGCCGCCACCCCGACGCTCCACCGGCTCATCGACCGGGGCGCGTCCACGCTCAACGCCCGCACCGAGCGAGAGCTGACCCTCACCCTGCCCAACCACACGGGCATGGTCACCGGGCGCCGCGTCGAGGCGTCCACGGGCGGCCACGGGGTCACCTGGAACGACACCCGCACGACGCCGGCCACCGTGCAGGCGGCGGCCGGGCACCAGGTCGACTCGGTGTTCACGGTGCTCGACCAGGCGGGCCTGGGCTCCGCGGTCTTCGCGAGCAAGCCGAAGTTCTCGCTGTGGCAGCGCTCGTGGCCCACCGCCATCGACAAGCTCGAGATCACCAAGGGCAACGGCGCGCTCGTCCGTCACGTGGTCGCCGACCTCTCCAACCCCCGCGCCTACCGCTTCGTGCACCTCTCGGCCCCCGACGACGCCGGCCACGAGCACGGGTTCATGTCGCGGAGGTACCTCACCGCCGTCAAGCGGACCGACCGGCGCCTGGGGAGGCTCGTCGCCGCCATCGACGCCGACCCGGCGCTGCGGCGGGACACGGTGCTGGTGGTGACCGCCGACCACGGCGGCAAGGGCGTGAGCCACTCGATGCCCACGGTGTTCGCCAACTACCGCGTCCCCTTCATCGTGCGCGGGCCCGGCGTGCCCGCCGGCACCGACCTCTACGACCTCAACCCCGACTACCGCGACCCGAAGCGGGCCCGCACGACCTACGCCGGTCCCCAGCCGGTGCGCAACGGCGACGTCGCCAACCTCGTCACCTCCCTCCTCGGCCTGCCCGCCGTCCCCGGCAGCGAGCACGACGCGGGGCAGGACCTGGACGTCTACGCCCGCTGACGGCTGGTCGGGAAGACAGTGCCAAGCCCGGCCTACAGCTCCCCCCGACGCGGCCACGGGTTGAACCGGCACC
This sequence comes from uncultured Nocardioides sp., assembly GCF_902805925.1. Classification (GTDB taxonomy): domain Bacteria; phylum Actinomycetota; class Actinomycetes; order Propionibacteriales; family Nocardioidaceae; genus Nocardioides. The sequence continues at coordinate 21,314 of NZ_CADCUP010000125.1, read as the reverse complement.
CGTCCGTGCCCTTGGACTGCTGCATCATCACCGGCGCGAGCCGGCCGGGGCCGGGGCACCCGACGTGGCCGCGGCCCAGCCAGTGCCCGGTCTCGTGGTTGACGACGAGGTGCCGGTAGTCGCGCACCGAGCGACCGGCGGCGTTCCATGCCGGTGAGGCGTGCAGCCAGCGGGCCTGGTTGACCACCACGAAGCGGCCGACGCGGCAGCTCCACATCACGCTGCACGTGCCGCTGAAGCGCGGCAGCCACGACGCCTCGGCCAGCACCAGCGTGAAGTCGCCGCCCCGGGCCACGCGGCGCAGCACGGTGCCGCCGCCGCGCCAGCCCCGCGCGTCGTCGTACGTCTGCTGCGCCTGGCGCCGGAACTCCCGCACGCTGGTGGTGATCCGGCCCCGGGTCTGCACGGAGTACGTCGCGACCCGGCGCCGCTCGACGCGGTGCCTGATCCACCGGCCGGGCGAGACGGCGACCGCCGGCTCGAAGCCCTCCGCGGCGGCGGTCACCACGACCTGGATCCTGGTGCCGACGTCCCGGTGCCCCAGCTCGAGGCGGCGCCCGGTGGCACCGCGGATCGGTACGCCGTCGCGCAGCCAGTGGTACGCCGTGGACGTGGGCCGCGGCGTCCACCGGCCGGGACGGGCGCGCAGGATGCGGGAGAACCGCGCGACGCCCTCGGCCTCGGGCCGCTCGGTGCTGACGACGGGCGCGCGCCGCTCCGCGGGCGCGGCCACCGCGGAGGTGGGGGCCGCCGGGGCGAGCAGCACCGCGGCCAGGAGCAGGGGCGTCAGGCGCACCCCTGACACCCTAGGCCCACAGCTGGCCCTCGAGCCGGTCCTCCGCCTCGTCGACGGTGCCCTCGTAGGCGCCGGTGGAGAGGTACTTCCAGCCGCCGTCGCACACGATGAACGCGATGTCGGCGCGCTCCCCCGCCTTGACCGCCTTGGCCGCCTGGCCGAGCGCCGCGTGCAGGATCGCGCCGGTGGAGATGCCGGCGAAGATCCCCTCGAGCTCGAGCAGCTCGCGCACCCGGCGTACGGCGTCGCGCGGGCCGACGGAGAAGCGGGAGTCGATCAGGTCGGCGTCGTAGAGCTCAGGCACGAAGCCCTCGTCGAGGTTGCGCAGGCCGTAGACCAGCTCGCCGTAGCGCGGCTCGGCGGCGACGATCGTCACCTCGGGCTTGGCCCGGCGGAAGTGGCGGGAGACGCCCATCAGCGTGCCGGTCGTGCCGAGCCCCGCCACGAAGTGGGTGATCTCGGGCAGGTCGGCCAGGATCTCCGGGCCGGTGCCCTCCTCGTGCGCGAGGGCGTTGGCGGGGTTGCCGTACTGGTAGAGCATCACCCAGTCGGGGTGCTCCTCGGCGACCCGCTTCGCCACCCGCACCGCCTCGTTGGAGCCACCGGCCGCGGGTGAGGAGACGATCTCGGCGCCCCACATGCGCAGCAGCTGGCGGCGCTCCTCGGAGGTGTTCTCCGGCATCACGCAGACGATGCGGTAGTTCTTGAGCTTGGCCGCCATCGCCAGGGAGATGCCGGTGTTGCCGGAGGTCGGCTCGAGGATGGTGCAACCCGGCCGCAGGGTGCCGTCCTTCTCGGCCATCTCGATCATCTTCAGCGCCGGCCGGTCCTTGATGGAGCCGGTCGGGTTGCGGTCCTCGAGCTTCGCCCACAGCCGTACGTCGGCGGACGGCGAGATCCGCGGCAGGCCCACGAGCGGGGTGCCACCGACGGACTGGAGCAGGTCGTCGTAGCGCATCCCACCAGCATGACATCCGGGCGGGCGCGGGCCGTGCGGTGTCCGCTAACGCAGGAATCGCTCGGGGTCGAAGTCGTCCAGGGCGATGATGCGCACCCGGGGCAGCGGCACCTTGAACGCGCCGACGTCGTCCTCGAGGTCGTGGACGGGCAGGTCGATGTGGTCGAACGCGGTGCTGGCGTACTCGCGCAGGGCGATCAGGCCGACCCGGCGGCCGTCGCCCATCAGCCGCTCGACGTGGTCGACGAAGTCGGCGTCGTGGGTGCACAGCAGCACGTCCGCGTCGTCGTGGCCGACCAGCGCGTCGAGGGTGCGCTGGATGCCGATGTCGACGACCTTCTCGTCGCTGCGGCCGGCCAGCGGGACGGGGCGGTAGTCCATGGCGAGCAGCGCCTGGACGAAGTTGGCCGGCAGCTGGCCGTTGGAGGCGTTGAGGAAGAACAGGCCGGTGACCGGCTGGTCCCACAGCCGCTGGGCGTAGTCGGTCACCCGCTCCCAGCGCGGTCGCTCCTCGGGCAGCGGGCGCCGCCCGAGCAGGGAGCTGCCGAGGGTGGCGTCGATGTTCTCGCCGTCGACGATGACGTAGGTGCGCCTCACGGGCTCGGCTCCATGCCGGGGAGCCTAGACCCGACGGTGCTCAGCAGCCGCCGGCGACGGCCGGGAGCACGACGACCTGGTCACCGTCGCTCAGGCCGGCCTGCAGGCCGCCGATGAAGCGGACGTCCTCGTCGTTGATGTAGACGTTGACGAACCGGCGCAGGTCTCCCCCGCCGTCGGAGTCCTCGAGCAGCCGGCCGGCGATGCCGGGGTAGGACGACTCGAGGTCCTCGATCAGCGTGGCCAGCGTGTCGCCCTCGGCGCTCACGGCCTTCTCGCCGCCGGTGTAGGTGCGCAGGATGGTGGGGATCCGGACCTCGATGGCCATCAGGTGGTGCTCGCTTCCAGCTCGGGTACCACGACGACCTCTTCCTCGGTCACCGTGCCGTCGATGATTCTGTAGGACCTGAACTCCACGGGGCCCTCGTTATTCCCGCGCTCGCGGGTGCTGACGAGCACGTAGTGGGCGTTCGGCTCGCCCGCCAGGCCGATGTCGGTGCGGCTGGGGTACGCCTCGGTGGCGGTGTGGGAGTGGTAGACGACCACCGGCTCCTCGTCGCGGTCGTCCATGTCCCGGTAGAGCCGCAGCAGGTCGGTGGAGTCGAACTCGTAGAACGTCGGGCTCCCCGCCGCGTTGACCATCTCGACGAGCCGCTCGGGACGGTCGCTGCCCGCGGGCCCCGCGACGACCCCGCACGCCTCGTCGGGGTGGTCGCGCTTGGCGTGCGCCACGATCGCGTCGTACGTCGCCTGGTCGAGAGTCAGCACGTCCCCAGCGTAGGCAGCGCGGGCGCAGGGTCCCGCCGGGCCCACGATGTGGGAGGGGTGCCCTGCCGGTCGCGGCGCAGGGAGCGTGCTCGTGGTCCCCTGACGGCCACGCCCGAGTCGCCGCCGAGGAGCTGACAGGCGATTTGGCGCGCCCTGCGCCGGGACGTATCTTCACGTCGAGAGACAACGGGGAGGTGCCGGCGGTGAGGAGCTCCGCGGCGACGCCGCTGACCCGCCGGGGGATCCCCCTCGACCCCGACCTCCGGGTGCTGGCCCTGAGCTCGTTCGCCAACCGCTTCGGTGCCGGCGCGGTGATGACGACCAGCGCCCTCTACTTCACCCGGCACGTCGGCTTCACCGCCACCGAGGTCGCCCTGGCGCTGTCGGTCGCGGCGTTCGCCGGGATCTTCGTGCAGGTGCCGGCGGGCCACCTCGGCGACGTCCGCGGGCCGCGCGAGGTGCTGATGGCCCTGATGGCCGGTGCCGCGCTCTTCAGCTTCCCGCCCGTGCTCGCCACGGCCCCGTGGACGCTGGCGGCGCTGCTGACGCTGCTGACGGTCTTCGAGCGGGCAGCGGGCGCGGTCAACCAGGGCGTGATCGCCCAGCTGGCCACGGGCGGCCGCGGCGTGCTCTTCAAGGCCTACCTGCGCGCGGTCACCAACACCGCGATCGCCCTCGGCTCGGTGTTCGGCGGCGCCGCCCTGGTCGTCGACGAGGCGTGGGCCTACGTCGCGGTCTTCGCGCTCAACGCGGCGTTCACCGGCCTCGCCGCGTGGAACTGCACCCGGCTCCCCCACCTGCCGCCGTACCAGCGGGCAGTGGGCGAGCCGCGCCTCGCGGTGCTGCGTGACCTGCCCTTCGTGGTCATCACGATCATCACCGGCATCTTCAACCTCCACTTCTTCGTGATGGAGCTGGGCCTGGCGCTCTACATCTCCGAGCGCACCACCGCACCGACGGTGATGGTCGCGGTGCTGCTGCTGCTCAACACCGTCATGGTGGCCCTGTTCCAGGTGCGGCTCTCCCGCGGCGCCGACTCCGTGGAGGCGGGCGCGAAGGCCCTCGTCACGGGAGGCTGGTTCATCGCCGTCGGGTTCGTCGTCGTTGGCCTGGCCGACCGCGGGTCGTGGTGGTTCGTCATCGCCGCCCTGGTCGTGGGCTCGCTGGTGCACGTGGTCGGCGAGATGATCGGCTCCGGCGGCCAGTGGAGCCTCCAGATGGGCCTCGCGCCGCACGAGCGACAGGGCCAGTACCAGGGCTTCTCGGGCCTCGGCTTCTCCGTGATGGCCGTCGTCGGGCCGCCGGTCGTGACCTTCTTCTGCGTCGAGCAGGGTGAGCGCGGCTGGGTGATGCTCGCGGCGATCACGGTCGTCACCGCACTGGCGTCGGTGCCCGCGGCCCGGTGGGCGCTGTCCACCCGCGAGAGGTACGGCGTCACCACGCACTCCGGATAGGCCTCAGCCGATGAAGCGGGCCTCGCGCTCGTCGCCGAGGGCCGCCTCGATGCGCTCCCGCATCCGCTCGCTCATCGGCGGCAGCCCGTCGACCGGCCACCAGCGCACGTCGGTCGACTCGTCGTCGCCGACGCGCGCCTCCCCCTCCAGCCACGTGCAGGCGAACGTCAGGTCGAGGTACGACGCCCGGTCGCCGTTGTCGTAGACCACCTCGGGGTGCACGCTGGTCATCACGAGCCGGTCCACGCGGATGGACACGCACGCCTCCTCCATCGCCTCGCGGGCCGCGCACACGGCCGGCTCCTCGCCGGGGTCGATGATGCCGGTGACCGGCGTCCAGGCGCCGTTGTCGGCGCGCCGGACCAGCAGGACCTCGTCGGCGCGGCGGACCACCGCGGTGACGGCCGGCATCCAGAGCAGGCGGTTGCCCACCACCTGCCGCAGCTCGACGATGAAGTCGGGGATCGGGCTCACTCGGTCAGCGCCCTGACCAGGGTCTCCTGCAGCCAGCCCACCCACTCGTAGATGTCGTGCGCCTGGGAGCGCGGGTCGTCGTCGGGCAGGGAGTACCAGTACTCCTCGTCGCCGTCCTCGACGTCGAGCCGGGTCGCGATGGCCAGCCGGATGTCGGTGAAGGAGCGCAGCCACATCTGGGCCGTCTCCTCGTCGAGCTCGACGTCGATGACCAGCCCCTGCTCGCTCAGGTGCGGCGGCAGCCCGGCCTCCTCGAGCCGGTCGATGATCGCGATCGCGGCGTTGGCCTTGCCGTCGCGCAGCGTGCCCTCGGTGAAGCGGCGGAACTCCGAGGCGGCCTCCTCGTCGTCGGGGTACGCCGAGGGGAAGAGCCGCTTGAGCACCGGGTCGTCGGGCTCCGAGGTCGGCCCGGAGAAGTCCATCATCGCCTCGAACGGGTCCTGCGCATCCGGCGGCACGGCGGCCTCGTTGCGCAGCAGCTCGACGATCTGGGATGCCAGCGAGCGCAGCAGGTCGGCCTCGAAGCCGGAGAAGTTCGCGATGACCGCGCCGCTGCGGCGGTGCCGCTCGAACCCGTTCACGAGACGCTCCCCCCGCTCACGAGCTCTTCTCCATGGTGGCCCACAGGCCGTACTCGTGCATCGCCTGCACGTCGCGCTCCATCTCCTCGCGCGTGCCGGTGCTCACGACCGACCGTCCGTCCTCGTGCACCTCCATCATCAGCTTCTCGGACTTGGCCTTGGTGTAGCCGAAGTAGGTCTGGAAGACGTAGCTGACGTAGGACATCAGGTTCACCGGGTCGTTCCACACGATGGTGACCCAGGGCTTGGCGAGGAAGGTGATCTCGTCGGGCGTCAGGGTCGGGTCGACCTCGACAGGGCTGGCGGCTGACACGGAGGTCATGGTGGCACACCCCTACTGTTGCCCCCGTGACGGACTCGACCGCCCTGCTCACCGACCACTACGAGCTCACCATGCTCCAGGCCGCCCTGCACGCCGGCACCGCCGAGCGCCGCGCGGTGTTCGAGCTCTTCCCGCGCCGCCTCCCCGAGGGCCGCCGCTACGGCGTCGTCGCCGGCGTCGGCCGCGCACTGGACGCCTTCGAGGCGTTCCGCTTCGACGACGAGGTGCTCGGGGTCCTCGACGAGGGGCGGGTCGTCGACGAGCAGACACTGGCGTGGCTGGCCGACTACGAGTTCACCGGCGACATCTGGGGGTACGCCGAGGGCGAGGTGTTCCTCCCCTACTCGCCGCTGGTGGTGGTCGAGTCGTCCTTCGCCGAGGCGGTGCTGCTGGAGACGCTGCTCCTCTCGATCTACAACCACGACTCCGCGATCGCCTCCGCCGCCTCCCGGATGACCCGGGCGGCGGGCTCACGGCCGTGCATCGAGATGGGCTCGCGGCGCACGCACGAGGAGGCGGCCGTGGCGTCCGCCCGGGCGGCGTACATCTGCGGCTTCCAGGCGACCTCCAACCTCGCCGCCCGGCAGCGGTACGGCGTCCCGACGACGGGCACGTCGGCCCACTCCTTCACCCTGCTGCACGACTCCGAGAAGGACGCCTTCACCGCGCAGGTCGAGTCGCTGGGCCGCGGCACGACACTGCTCGTCGACACCTACGACATCGCCGAGGCGGTGCGGCTCGGGGTCGAGATCGCCGGGCCCGAGCTCGGCGCCGTGCGCCTGGACTCCGGTGACCTCGGCGTGCTGGCCCACCAGGTGCGCGAGCAGCTCGACGGCCTCGGCGCGACCGGGACGCGGATCGTGGTCACCAGCGACCTCGACGAGCACGCCATCGCCTCCCTCGCCGCCGCGCCCGTCGACGGCTACGGCGTCGGCACCCAGCTCGTCACCGGCTCCGGGCACCCCACGTGCGGCTTCGTCTACAAGCTCGTCTCCCGCGCCGACGCCTCCGGCCAGATGGAGTCGGTGGCGAAGAGGAGCAAGGACAAGGTCTCCATCGGGGGCCGCAAGTACGCCCTGCGCCGGCGCAACGCCCGCGGGACGGCCGAGGCGGAGGTCGTCGGCATCGGCGAGGCGCCGCTCGACGACGGCGACGACCGCGCCCTGCTGGTGCCCCTGGTCTCCGCCGGCGAGGTCGTCGGCCGGGAGCCGCTCGAGGACGCCCGCGCCCGGCACGCCGCCGCCCGCGCCGAGCTCCCCATGGCCGCCCAGCAGATGAGCCGCGGCGAGCCGGTCATCCCGACCCTGCACCAGGACTGAGGGCCGGCCGTGACCACGACCCGCGACGTCATCCCGCTGCGCGAGGCCGCCCGCGCGGAGTCCGCCACGGCGACGCCACCCACGTGCGAGCGCCATCGTCGGCTGGATAGCCTCGTGCCATGCGAGCATTGATCGTCGTCGATGTCCAGAACGACTTCTGCGAGGGCGGGTCCCTGCCGGTCGAGGGCGGTGCGCGGGTGGCGGGCGACATCTCCGCCCTGCTGCACCGCTGGTCGCAGCGCGGCGAGGATGCGCCGGACTACGCGCACGCGGTCGCCACCCAGGACCACCACGTCGACCCGGGTGCGCACTGGTCGGCCCAGCCCGACTTCGTGGAGTCCTGGCCGGTGCACTGCCGGGTCGGCACCGAGGGCGTCCGGTTCCACCCGGACCTGGACCCCGAGCCCCTCGACGCGGTGTTCCGCAAGGGCGAGCACGAGGCGGCGTACAGCGGCTTCGAGGGCGCGGCCGACGGCGTCCCGCTCGCCGACTGGCTGCGTGAGCGCGGCGTCACCGAGGTCGACGTGTGCGGTCTGGCCACCGACCACTGCGTGCGCGCGACCGCGCTCGACGCCGTGGCCGAGGGCTTCTCCACGCGGGTGCTCGGCGGCCTGTGCGCCGGGGTGGCGCCCGAGACCACCGAGGCGGCGCTGGCACAGATGAGGGAGGCGGGCGTCACCATCGCCTGACCTCGGTCGCGCCGTCGATGGCGGCGGTCAGCGGCGCCGCCGCGGGCCGCGCCCGGCCGCCTGGTGCGAACGCCGTCGGCCCGGCTCCCGTGGGGTGTGATCCGACATGGATAGGGTGCCCCCCATGAAGCGCACTCTGTCGGCGGTCGCCGCCACCATCCTCGCCCTCTCCCTGGCCGGCTGCGGCTCCGACGACGGCTCGACCGACGCCGGGACCGACACCGGTGCCGGGTCCGGCCCCACGCTCATCCAGAGCGGCACCCTCACCGTCTGCTCCGACGTCCCCTACCCGCCGTTCGAGGACTTCGACGAGTCCTCCCCGTCCGGCTTCACCGGCTTCGACATCGACATCGTGCAGGCGATCGCCGACGGCATGAAGGTCGAGCTGTCGGTCAAGGACTCCTCCTTCGACGGCCTGCAGAGCGGCCAGGCGCTCAACGCCGGCCAGTGCGACCTGGCCGCCAGCGCGATGACCATCACCGAGGACCGCAAGGCGGCACTCGAGTTCTCCGACGGCTACTACGACTCCGAGCAGTCGCTGCTGGTGCCCGAGGGCTCCGACATCGCCTCGATCGACGACCTCGACGGCGTCAGCGTCGGCGTCCAGCAGGGCACGACCGGCAAGGCCTACACCGAGGAGAACGCGCCGGGCGCCGAGATCGTCTCCTTCCCCTCCGACGCCGAGATGTTCCAGGCCATCAAGGCCGGCCAGGTGGACGCGCTGCTGCAGGACCTGCCGGTCAACCTCGACCACGAGAAGGACGGCGGCTTCACCGTCGTGGAGACCTACAAGACCGACGAGCAGTACGGCCTGGCGATGAAGAAGGGCAACACCTCCCTCGTCGACGCGGTCAACGAGCAGCTGACCACGATGCGCGAGGACGGCTCGTACGACGAGATCTACAACACCTACTTCGCCGTCGCCGAATGACATGAAGCGTTCCACCCGGCGCCGGCTCACGCAGGCGGTCCTGTACGCCGTCCTGCTGGGGCTGGTCCTGCTGCTGGCCCTGGTCGCCGACTGGGACGCCATCCGGGCGAACTTCTTCGCGCCCGGGGGCTTCGACAGCGCCGAGGCCTGGAAGGAGCTCTTCACGGTCGGGGTGAAGAACACCCTGATCTACACCGCGATCGCGTTCTTCGGCGGTCTCGCCCTCGCGGTGGTCCTGGCGCTCATGCGGCTCTCGCCGCTGGGCCCCTACCGCTGGCTCGCCACGGCCTACGTCGAGCTCTTCCGCGGCCTGCCCGCCCTCCTGGTCATCCTGTTCATGGCGTTCGGCATCCCGATCGCCTTCCAGTGGACGCCGCCAGGGGGCTCGGTCGGCGCCGGCGTCATCGGGCTGGTCCTGATCGCCGGCGCCTACATGGCCGAGACGCTCAGGGCCGGCATCCAGGCGGTGCCGAAGGGGCAGACCGAGGCAGCCCGCTCGCTGGGCATGAGCGCCGGGCGCACGACGGTCAGCATCGTGCTCCCCCAGGCGTTCCGGATCGTGATCCCGCCGCTGACCAACGAGTTCGTGCTGCTGATCAAGGACACCGCCCTGCTCTTCGTCATCGGCTTCCTCGCCGAGCAGCGCGAGCTGACCACCCTGGCCCGTGACGCGGTGTCCAGCGGCCCGACCGCCGGCACCTCCACCAGCTACATCCAGGCGGCCGTGCTGTACCTGATCATCACGATCCCTCTCACCCAGCTGGTGTCGTACCTCGAGAGACGTCAACGGAGGTCCCGATGAGCACCGCAGCCGGCCAGGTCCCCGCCATCGACATCAAGGACCTGCACAAGTACTTCGGCGACAACGAGGTGCTCAAGGGCATCGACTTCCACGTCGACGACAGCCAGGTCGTGTGCGTGATCGGCCCGTCCGGCTCGGGCAAGTCGACCCTGCTGCGCTGCGTCAACCGGCTCGAGGAGCCCACGTCGGGCCAGATCATGGTCGAGGGCATCGACATCACCGACCCCGAGACCGACCTCGACCAGGTCCGCTCGCGGATCGGGATGGTCTTCCAGCAGTTCAACCTGTTCCCGCACATGTCGGTGCTGCAGAACCTCGTCATCGCCCAGCGGCACGTGAAGAGGCGGGGCAAGGACGAGGCCGTGCAGGTCGCGCGCCGCAATCTCGAGAAGGTGGGTCTCGCGGACCGCGAGGGCGCCTATCCCGCCCACCTCTCCGGCGGTCAGCAGCAGCGGGTCGCCATCGCCCGGGCGCTGTCGATGGACCCCGACATGATGCTCTTCGACGAGCCCACCTCCGCCCTGGACCCCGAGCTCGTCGGCGACGTGCTGGAGGTCATGAAGGACCTCGCCTCGGAGGGCATGACGATGATGGTGGTCACCCACGAGATGGGCTTCGCCCGGGAGGTCGGCGACAAGCTGGTCTTCATGGACGGCGGCGTCATCGTCGAGGAGGGCGACCCCGCCGAGGTGCTCGCCAACCCCCAGCACCGCCGCACGCAGTCGTTCCTCTCCAAGGTGCTGTGACCGCCCGGTCGGAGGCCGACCGGGCGGGCAGCACAGCGCTCAGCCCTGCTCCGCCGTCTTCAGCTCCACCTCGGCGGTGGCCTGGATGAGCGCCAGGAGCTGGGGGTCCAGGCCGGGGCTGAACTCCTCCTTGCGCTCGGGGGAGATGGTGATCGGCACGCCCTCGGGCATGATGGCCGTGCTCAGCTCCGTGCCGTCGTTCGACGGCGACGCCCCGCGGTAGAGCTTCGCCGCCTGGCTGGTCTGCTCGCGGTTGAAGGTGTACTGGATGCTCTGCAGCCCCTTGTCGAGCAGCTTCTTCACCTCGGGGAACTGCTCCGCGTTCGTCTTCGGGATGGGCAGCAGCGCCCCCCAGTTGACGCCGAGCGACTCCAGGGCCTTGGCGAAGGCGTTCTCATGGGCCTGGTCGCGCACGATGAGGTAGGCGATGGTCGAGCGCGCGGCCTTGTTGTCGGTCATCTCGTAGATGCGGCACTTCTGCAGGCGTCCGGTGGACTCCAGCATCAGGTTGTAGAGCAGGTCCAGCGGGAGGTTGCCGCTGTTGTAGACGTAGGACCCCGACCACGGGTTGCCGGCGGCGTCCACGGGCAGGGCACCCTGGGCCCCCACCAGGTAGTGGTGGATGTTGCTGTGGTCGAGCGCGATCTTCAGCGGGGTCGCGCCCTTGGCGCCCGGCTTGTCGACGGGGTCGTCCTTCTTGCCCTTGTACCCGGGCGACCCGTCGAGCAGGCGGGAGATCGTCGTGCCGATCAGCTCGACGTGGCTGATCTCCTCGGTGCCGACGCCCTGGAGGAGGTCCTTGTAGGGCTTGGAGGAGGGGTCTCCCCGGAAGTTCATGGACTGGAAGAGGTACTGCATCATGGTGCGCATCTCCCCGAACTGCCCGCCGAGCCCCTCCTGCAGGGCGTTCGCCGCCGCGGGGTCCGGTTCGTCGATCGCGATCTCGTTGATGAGCTCTTCGACGTGCAGGTACACGGTGCACTCCTTCGGTGGTGCGATCCGGCCACGAGGCCCTGGAGCACCACAGCACCACGATCCGCACGGGACATGGCTCATCCCCAGAGAGGTACCGCCGGCGGCTCGGCCCTCGGACCAGCGCCCGGGCCGCCGGCGGGGCGTCAGCCGACGGTGATCGGCTGGCCGCCGGAGGTCAGCCGCCAGTCGACCGAGGCGAACTGCGCGGGGTCGATGGCGCCGTTGGCGCTCACCCAGTCGACGATCAGCTGCCGGATCTCGACCTGGGCGTTGTAGACCACCGGCGCGGTCGACACGTGCGGGAAGCCGCCGCCGCCGCTCTGGCGGTAGTTGTTGACCGCCATCACGAACCGCTGGTCCGCCGCGAGCGGCTGGCCGGCGTAGGCCAGGGCCTTGATCCGCGAGCCGACGGGCTGGGCGATGTCGATCTCGTACGTCAGGTCGGCGTCCAGGCCGGCGACCGAGTCGAAGTTGTAGTCGGGCGTGCCGTTGGGGGCCGTGGCCGTCACCCGGTTCGTCACCTGGTCGAGGGTGAACGGGCCGGTGCCGGTGACCTGCTTGAAGTAGCCGGCCGTGAACTCCAGGTAGTCCCGGACCTGCGCGCCGGTCACCTCGACGCCGATCAGCGTGTTGTCGAAGATGTAGAGCCCGGCAACGTCGCGGTAGGTCACCTGACCGGCGGGGAAGGACGCCGACCGGTTGAACGGCGCCGCGATCGAGAGCACCGGCAGCGCCGTGCCGGTGGCCCTCTTCACCGCGTCGGCCTGGACGTACTGGATGAAGTCGATGATCGGCACGTCCTCGACGACAGCCCGTGCCGCAGAGAGGGCGGCGGCGGAGGTGCCGATGACCGAGTTGACGTAGCCGACCACCTTGTCGTGCTGCGCGCGCACCGCCCGTGCCACGTCGGCGCGCTCGGGCACCGTGTTGGAGTTCAGCGTCTGCGACGTCGCCTCGACCACGCGCCAGCCGCCGCGGTGCTGCTCGAGCTCGAAGTCCATGACGGCCAGCCGCATGCCCCAGTACTTCGGCTCGCACAGGAGCACGTCGCGCCCGGTCACCTTGTTGGTCACGAACCGCTCGGCGATCTCCTGGTGCGCGTGGCCGACGAGGATCGCGTCGACTCCGGGCACCTGCTCGGCGACCAGGGTCGAGGCGTTCTCGGGCGGAAGCGCGTCGCCGTACGAGGAGCTGGTCTCGGCGCCGCTGTGGGCGGAGATGACCACCACGTCGCAGCCGCGACGCTTCATCTCGGGCACGTACTTCCTCGCCTGCTCGACCAGACCCGGGAACTCCAGGCGGCCCTCGACGTGGGCCTTGTCCCAGATCGCGATGCCGGGATTGGTCAGGCCCAGCACGCCCACGGTGAGCTTCGGGCCGCGGCGGGTGCGGTAGGTCTTGATCAGGTACGGCGGGAAGACGGGCCGCTTGGTCGTGATGTCGACCGCGTTGGCACCGAGCAGCGGGAAGTTCAGCTGCTCCTCGAAGGCCCGCAGGGTGTCCAGGCCGTAGTTGAACTCGTGGTTGCCGAGTGCCGCGGCGTCGTAGTCCATCAGGTTCATGGCGGCGGCCATCGGGTGCTTCGCCCCGCCGGTGATCGGCTCGACCCGCGCGTAGTAGTACGCCAGCGGCGTGCCCTGGATCGTGTCACCCGCGTCGAGGAGCAGCGACGGGACGTCGCGCCGCTCCCGGCGCATCGCCGCGACGAGCGTGGCCACCTTGGCGACGCCGATGTCGTCCTTCGCCGTGTTGTCGTACTCCGCGTTCTTGAAGTAGTCCCAGTTGAGGACGTTGCCGTGCAGGTCGGTGGTGCCCAGCACGGTCAGCCGGGTGCGGTGCGGGCCGTGGCCCCCGCCGCGGTGCGCCATCGCCGGGGCGGCGTAGCCGGCGGCGGCGAGGGCGGCGGTGCCGGTGAGGACGGCGCGGCGGCCGGTGGCGGGCAGGTCAGGGCGTGCCTGGGTCATGGGGTCTCCCGAGAGTCGATGCGCATGTGGACCGCCGTCGATCACACCCTGCCCGACCGGCGGAGTCAAGCCGGCCTCGCACGTCGGGCAGACTGGCCGCGTGCCGGAGCTGCCGCAGGTCTCGATCGTGCCCCGCGAGCCCACCGACGTGCCGGTGCTCGCCGACGTGCTGGCCGAGCAGCAGCCCTCCTCGCGCTACCCGTTCCGGTGGCCGCTGCCGTTCCCCGTCGAGCAGTTCCTCGTGCGCGAGCACGAGGAGGCCGCCTGGGTGGCCCGGGTGGACGGCCGCCCGATCGGCCACGTGAGCCTCAGCCGCGTGGCGGGCGCCATGGCCGCGCCCTTCGCCGCGGCCACCGGACGGCCGGTCGAGGAGCTGGCGCTCGTCACGGTGCTGTTCGTCGCGACCGGGGCCCAGGGCTCGGGAGTCGGCGGGCGGCTGCTCGACACGGCCGTCGACTGGGCCCGCGGCCGCGGGCGCCTTCCCGTGCTCGACGTGGTGCAGGCCCACGAGCGGGCGCTGAGCGTCTACCGCCGGCGTGGCTGGGAGGTCGTCGGGGAGATGCGCCCGGACTGGCTGCCCGCCGAGGAGCAGCCGCTGCTGCTGATGCGGCTCGGCGGCGAGGCGGTCGCGGATGGGTCCGGCCTCCCCGCCTGACCGTAGGCTTGCTCGGTGAGCACCCCGACCGATGCCCGGCCCCGGCGCACCTTCGCGGTCATCAGCCACCCCGACGCCGGCAAGTCCACCCTCACCGAGGCGATGGCCCTGCACGCCCGGATGATCTCCGAGGCGGGCGCCGTCCACGGCAAGGCCGGCCGCCGCGGCACGGTCTCGGACTGGATGGAGATGGAGCGCGCCCGCGGCATCTCGATCACCTCCGCCGCCCTGCAGTTCGAGTACGCCGACCACGTCGTCAACCTGGTCGACACCCCCGGCCACGCCGACTTCTCCGAGGACACCTACCGCGTGCTCTCGGCCGTCGACTCCGCGGTGATGCTCGTCGACGCCGCCAAGGGGCTGGAGCCGCAGACCCTCAAGCTCTTCCGGGTGTGCGCCCAGCGGGGCATCCCGGTCATCACCGTGATCAACAAGTGGGACCGTCCCGGCCTCGACCCGCTCCAGCTGATGGATGAGATCCAGAAGGAGATCGGGTTGCGGCCCACGCCGCTGACCTGGCCGGTGGGCGTCGCGGGCGACTTCCGCGGCGTGCTCGACCGGCGCACCGACGACCTGGTCCACTACACGCGCACCGCCGGTGGCGCGACCCGCGCGCCCGAGGAGCGGGTGGGTCCCGAGCGGGCCGCGGAGATCGCCGGCGACGCGTGGGCGGTCGCGGTCGAGGAGCACGGCCTGCTGGCGATGGACGGCGCCGACCACGACCACGACTCCTTCCTCGGCGGCACCACCACGCCGGTCCTCTTCGCCTCGGCGCTGCTCAACTTCGGCGTCTCCCAGCTGCTCGAGGTGCTGGTCGAGCTCGCCCCCTCCCCCGGCCCGACGCCCACCGTGGACGGCAGCGCCCGGGCGGTCGAGGACGACTTCAGCGCGTTCGTGTTCAAGGTGCAGTCGGGCATGGACTCAGCCCACCGCGACCGCCTGGCCTACGCGCGCGTGTGCTCGGGCGTCTTCGAGCGCGGCATGGTGGTGCAGCACGGCGAGACCGGCAAGCCCTTCGCCACGAAGTACGCCCAGGCCGTCTTCGGCCGCGAGCGCTCCTCGGTCGAGCAGGCCTTCCCAGGCGACATCGTCGGCCTGGTCAACGCCAACGCCCTGCGGGTCGGCGACACGATCTACACCGGCGCCAAGGTGCGGTTCCCCCCGATCGCCAGCTTCGCCCCCGAGCACTTCATGTCGGCGCGTGCCGCCGACACCGGCCGCTACAAGCAGTTCCGCCGGGGCATCGAGCAGATGGACCAGGAGGGCGTCGTCCAGGTGCTCCGCTCGGACCTCCGCGGCGACCAGAGCCCGGTGCTCGCGGCGGTCGGACCCATGCAGTTCGAGGTCGTCACCGCGCGGATGGAGAGCGAGTTCGGGGCCGCCATCCGGCTCGAGCACCTCGCCTACTCGGTCGCGCGGCGCACCGACGCCGCCGGCGCGGAGGCGCTCAAGGGCATCCGGGGCGTCGAGGTCCTCCGCCGGGCCGACGGCACCCACCTGGCACTCTTCCCCGACATGTGGCGGGCCCACACCGTCACCCGCGACCACCCGACGGTGCTGCTGGAGCCGCTGCCCGCCAGCGGCGGCTGAGCGGGCTCAGCCGCACCACTTGGCGGCCAGCGCCCGGATGACCGTGACGTTGCGCGCGGTGCCCTGGCCGAGCGCCTTGAACTCCCGGGTGTTCAGCACCCGACCCTCGTGGAAGCCGCGCTGCAGCAGCACGTGTGCCCCGCGGTCGACCACCCGCACGGTCTCGCCCTCGATCGCCAGGGCCTCGACCGCCCGGACGGCTGCCGGGTCCGGCGGCGCCTTGTAGAGCGTGACGTAGTGCGTCTCCGGCGGCAGCTCGGAGCGCAGCGCGCCGGCGTCCTCGGCGATGCCGAGCAGCTCGCCCGGCGTGAACACCATCGTCGGCACCGCGAAGCCCCGGTCCGCCTCGTAGGCGCTCTCGAGCGCCGCCTCGATCCTGGTGCGGGAGCGCATCGGCGTGGTCAGCAGCACGTTCCCGGTGTTGATGTGGGTCGCGACGCCGGTCGCACCGATGGACTCGGTGCAGCGCCTGATGTCGTCCTTGGGGAACTTCCGCGTGGCCCCCAGGTTGATGGCGCGCAGGAACGCGACGTACGTCGGCATGGGTGGAGTCTGCCGCACGGTCGGGCTCAGAGGTTGCCGCGGACGTCCTGCTCGCGCTCGATGGCCTCGAAGAGCGCCTTGAAGTTGCCCTTGCCGAAGCCGAGGGAGCCGTGGCGCTCGATGAGCTCGAAGAACACCGTGGGGCGGTCGCCCAGCGGCTTGGTGAAGATCTGGAGCAGGTAGCCGTCCTCGTCGCGGTCGACGAGGATCTTGCGCTTCTGGAGCTCCTCGATCGGCACCCGGACCTCACCGATGCGGTCCCGGAGCTCGGCGTCCTCGTAGTAGGAGTCGGGGGTGTCGAGGAACTGCACGCCGTTGGCGCGCAGCGCGTCGACGGTGGCCAGGATGTCGTTGGTGGCCAGCGCCAGGTGCTGGGCGCCGGGGCCGCCGTAGAACTCCAGGTACTCGTCGATCTGCGACTTCCTCTTCGCGATCGCCGGCTCGTTGAGCGGGAACTTCACCCGGTGGTTGCCGTTGGCGACGACCTTGCTCATCAGCGCGGAGTAGTCGGTGGCGATGTCGTCGCCGATGAACTCGGCCATGTTCACGAAGCCCATGACCCGGTTGTAGAAGCCGACCCACTCATCCATCCGCCCCAGCTCGACGTTGCCGACGATGTGGTCGAGGGCCTGGAAGAGGCGCTTGGGCTGCCCCTCGCGGGTGACCCAGCGCGGGGCGGTGGCGGCGTACCCCGGCAGGTAGGGGCCGGCGTAGGTCTGCCCGTCGACGGTGCGCTGCACCAGGGTGTGCCGGGTCTCGCCGTACGTCGCGATGGCGGCGATCCTCACCGAGCCGTGCTCGTCGGTGAGGGTCTCGGGCTCGCGCACGACCGTGGCGCCGGCGGAGACGGCCTGGCGGATGCACTGGTCGACGTCGGGCACCTCGAGGGCGATGTCCACGACGCCGTCGCCGTGGCGGGCGTGGTGCTCGATGAGCGGGCTGTCGGGGCTGACGGCGCCGTTGAGCACGAACTTGATCGAGCCCGACTTCATCACGAACGACTTGTGGTCGCGGTTGCCGTTCTCGGGGCCGGAGTAGGCGACGAGCTCCATGCCCCACGCGCTGGCGTAGTAGTGGGCGGCCTGGGTGGCGTTGCCGACGACGAACACGATGGCGTCCCAGCCGGTCACCGGGAACTGGTCGCTCTGCGCGTCGTACTCCACCAGGCCCACGAGCTGGCGCAGCTGCTCCAGCGTCAGGTCGGCCTTCATCTCCTCAGCTGTCAGGGCTCCGCCGGTCGAGGCGATGTCGGTCGTCATGGTTGGCAGGATGCCGGTGGAACGCAGAGTGTGCAAGAGTACGTCGAAACGCTGTGCAGTTTGCCTACCCGGAGGAGGGCTTGTGGACGATCTCGACGCCAGGTTGACCGATCTGTTCGCCACCGAGCCGCGCATCGGCGTCCTGGAGGCCTCCCGCCGGCTCGGCGTCGCCCGCGGCACCGTGCAGGCCCGCCTGGACAAGCTGGAGGCCAGCGGCGTCATCACCGGCTGGGGTCCGGACCTGTCCGCCGAGGCGCTCGGCTACCCGGTCACCGCCTTCCTCACCCTGGAGATCCGGCAGGGCGCCGGCCACGACACCGTGGCCAGGCACCTCGAGCAGATCCCGGAGGTCCTGGAGGCGCACACGATCACCGGCGTCGGCGACATGTGGGCCCGCGTGGTCGCCCGGTCGAACGCCGACCTGCAGCGGGTCATCGACCTGGTGCTCGACAGCCCGGCGATCGTGCGCAGCTCGACGGTCATCACCCTGGCGGCACAGGTCCCCTACCGGGTGCTGCCCCTGGCCCTGGCCTCGATCGAGCGCTGACCCGCGCCCTCAGCGCAGGCGGTCGGCGATCTCGCGGGTGGCCGCCAGCACCCGCGGCGACACCACCGTGTCGTCGATGGCGCCGCCGAGGGTGACGATGCCGACCGAGGCCTCGAGCCCCTCGACGCCCCGCACGGGCGCGGCCAGGCCGTGCGCCCCCGACTGCAGCTCGCCGGTCGTCACGACGTACGCCGCGGCGCCGCCGTCGCGGCCGAGCAGGATCGCCTTGCCGGCCGCTCCCTGGACGAGCGGGTGCCGGGCCCCGATGCGGTAGGAGACGTGGAAGTCGGTCCACGACGGCTCCACCACGGCCAGCGCCAGCGCCTCGTCGCCGTCGGCGACGGTCAGGTGGGCGGTGCAGCCCAGGGTCTCGGCCAGCTGGCGCAGCACCGGCGCCGCCTGCTCGCGCAGCACCGGCTGGACCGCGGAGGCGAGGTGCAGGACACCGAGGCCGACGTGGAGCCGGGCACGGACGTCTCGGCGCACCAGGCCGTGCTGCTCGAGCGTCGCGACCAGCCGGTAGACCACCGTGCGGTTGACGCCCAGCGCGGCGGCGAGCTCGGTCACCGTGAGACCGTCGTGGGACTCGGCGAGCACCGACAGCACCCGTAGGCCCCGGTCCAGCGTCTGCGACGTCTCGGCGGCCATACCGCAGGGTAGACCCGCGACACCGCTCAGGAGGTCTTGCGGACCGCCCAGTCGCGCACGGCGTCGATGCGTGCGTGGAGCTGCTCGGCG
Source organism: uncultured Nocardioides sp. (assembly GCF_902805925.1). Classification (GTDB taxonomy): domain Bacteria; phylum Actinomycetota; class Actinomycetes; order Propionibacteriales; family Nocardioidaceae; genus Nocardioides. The sequence continues at coordinate 2,606 of NZ_CADCUP010000125.1, read as the reverse complement.
GTGGCCACGGCGGCGGCCGGCCCGCCGCACTCCTTGCGCAGCGCCGCGTGCGTCACGCCGTGCGGCTGGCCCGTGCGGTGGAACCAGGCGGCGACCAGGCCGTTGAGCTCGCGGCGCAGGACGGCGAGCTGCTCGTGGGTCGACACCTCCGCGACCGTGTCCGGCGGCGGGGCGGCCCTCTGGCGGGCCGCGCGCTCGCTCTGCCGCGTGTGCAGCAGCTCGCGCACCTGGTCGGGCTCGAGCAGGCCGGGGATGCCGAGGAAGTCCATCTCCTCCTCCGAGCCCACGTGGACCTCGCCGGCGTGCCCGAACTCGCCGCCGTCGTAGAGCACCCGGTCGAAGGACGCCGTCGACCCGAGCGCCTCGAAGGGCAGGCCCTCGAGCTCGGCCGAGCCCGCCTCCCCCGCCTGGGCCTGGGCCAGCAGGTCGTTCTCGGCGGCGAAGACGTCGTGGTCGTCGGTGATGCGGCGGCCGAGCACGTGGTCGCGCTCCACCTCCATCTCCGAGGCGTAGCCCAGCAGGTGCGGCACCGACGGCAGGAACACCGACGCCGTCTCGCCCCGGGCCCGGGCGCGCACGAAGCGGCCGACGGCCTGGGCGAAGTACAGCGGCGTCCCGGTCGTGGTCGCCCACACGCCGACCGCCAGGCGCGGCACGTCGACGCCCTCGGACACCATCCGCACGGCGACCATCCAGCGGTCGTCGGACTCGGTGAACGCAGCGATCTTCCTCGACGACGCCTTCTCGTCCGAGAGCACCACGACCGGCGACCGGCCGGTGATCCTCTTCAGCAGGGCGGCGTAGGCCCGGGCGGCGTCCTGGTCGCCGGCGATGACCAGGCCGCCGGCGTCGGGCATGTGGCGGCGGACCTCGGAGAGGCGGGTGTCGGCGGCCTCCAGCACCGCCGGCATCCACGACCCGGCGGGGTCCAGCGCGGTGCGCAGCGCCTGGGCGGTCATGTCCTTGGTCAGCGGCTCGCCGAGCCGGGCGGCGATCTCGTCCCCGGCCCGGGTGCGCCAGCTCATCTCCCCGGAGTAGGCCAGGAAGAGCACCGGCCGCACGACGTGGTCGGCCAGCGCGTGGGCGTAGCCGTAGGTGTAGTCGGCCGCCGAGCGCGGGATGCCGTCGGGCCCGGGCGCGTAGGTGACGAACGGGATGGGGTTCACGTCCGAGCGGAACGGCGTGCCCGTCAGCGCCAGGCGTCGCGCGGCGGGCTGGAAGGCCTCGCGCACGCCCTCGCCCCACGACAGCGCGTCGCCGGCGTGGTGCACCTCGTCGAGGATGACCAGCGTCTTGAAGTTCTCGGTGCGGATCCGCATCGCCAGCGGGTTGACCGCGACGCCGGCGTAGGTGACGGCGATGCCGACGTAGTCGCCCGACGTCCTCCCCTTGCCCGCGGCGTACGTCGGGTCGATCGGGATGCCCGCCCGCGCAGCGGCCTCCGCCCACTGCACCTTGAGGTGCTCGGTGGGAGCGACCACGGTCACGCGGTCGACGATGCGGCGCCCGAGCAGCTCGGCGGCCACGGTCAGGGCGAAGGTCGTCTTGCCGGCGCCCGGGGTGGCCACGGCGAGGAAGTCGCGCGGCGACTCCTCGACGTACTTCGCCATCGCCGCGTTCTGCCAGGCGCGCAAGGAGGGCGCCGTGCCCCACGCCGCACGCTCCGGCCAGGCCGGTGACAGCACCGGCTGGGGAGCGGACTCGGGTGGGACGGCGTCGTGCCGTCCCGTCACGCCTTCGGGCTCCCGTCACCCTTGTCGCCGTCGCCCTTGCCGCCACCCGGCTTCATCGACTCCCAGATCTCCTTGCACTCCGGGCAGACGGGGTACTTCTCCGGCGCCCGGCTGGGCACCCAGACCTTGCCGCACAGGGCGATGACGGGGGTGCCCATCACCATCGCCTCGGTGAGCTTGTCCTTGGGCACGTAGTGGGAGAAGCGCTCGTGGTCGCCGTCGTCGGTGGGGACCGTGCGGGTGTCCTCGACGGTGCTGGTGCCGGGAGAGAAGCCGATGGTGCTCATTGGCAGCAGTGTAGGTCAGTTGAGCTCGGGATCGAGAGGACGCGTCGAGTGCCAGGCCAGCTCGCCGGGCTGGCGGCGCAGGACGTCGCGCCACAGGTCGGTCGGATCGACCCGGAAGACGTCGGCCACCTCGGACGGGACGACGTACCAGTCGCCCTGGGCGATCTCCTGCTCCACCTGCCCGGTGCCCCAGCCGGCGTACCCCGCGAAGATCCGCAGGCCGGCCAGCGAGCCCTCGAGGAGCTCCAGCGGGGTGTCGAGGTCGACCACGCCCAGGTCGCCGAAGACCTCGCGGAAGCCCACCGGCACGTCGTCGGTGTCGGCGAGACGCCCCACCGCCAACGCCCCCTCGGTGTTGACCGGGCCGCCGCGGAAGAGGACCTCGGGCTCCGCGACGACGTCGCGCCACTCGGCGAGCACCTCGGCGACGAGCACCGGGGTGGGCCGGTTGAGCACCACGCCGAGGGCGCCGTCCTCGCCCACGTCGAGCATCAGGACGACGGTGTCGGCGAAGTTGGGGTCGACCAGCACAGGAGTGGCCACCAGCAGTGAGCCCGTTGCCACCTCGGTCATGGATCCATCATGC
>NZ_CADCUP010000124.1 GCF_902805925.1 uncultured Nocardioides sp. | reverse complement strand
GCGGCCGCCGCTACCGCGACGAGGCCGACGCCCGCCACGCCCACCGACGCGGTGGCGAGTGCGACCACCGAGGGCGCGAGCCCGGTCAGGGCGGTCGCGGGCAGCGCGACGAGCACCGCCACCACCGCGGCCACGACCGAGACGAGCACCAGCCGCCGCCGCAGCAGCGCCGACCGGTCGACCGGCGTGCTCAGCAGCCATGCACCGGCGGCCGGGCTGGTGAAGAGGGGACCGAGGAGCCGGGCGAGCGCCAGCAGCGCGGCCAGGGTGGCCGTGACGGTCAGCCACGGCAGCACGGCCCGGGCGGCGACGCAGCCGGCCGCGACGCAGAGGTCGTCGGCCTCACGGCGGAATCCCACGACGACGTTGCCCACCATCGCCCCGAGCATCACCACGGCGAAGACGCCGACGTAGACGTCCTGCAGCACGTCGGTCAGGGTCGCCGTCGCCCGCCCGCGCCGCCACTCCCGGATGTCGGCGCGCAGGTCGCCGACCTCCGACCCGCTCCACGGGGCCATCAGCCGGTCCCGAGGTCGACGACGCGGTCGGCCACCGCCTCCACGAGCCTCGTGGAGTGGCTGGCGAACAGGACCGCCAGGCCCGCCCGCTTCTCCTCGACGAGCCGGCGCGCCAGCCAGCCGACCCCGTCGGCGTCGAGGCGGGCCTCGGGCTCGTCGAGGACGAGCAGCCGCCGCGGTCGCACGAAGGCGCTCGCCAGCGACAGCCGGCGCCGCTGGCCCGAGGACAGCGTCGCGGGGAGCTGGCCCGACTGCGGGATGAGGCGCAGGTCGTCGAGCACCCGGTCGACCACCTCGTCGGCGTCGTCGACGCGGTGGGCGCGAGCGAGCAGGTCGAGGTGCTCGACCACGCTGAGGTCGGGGAAGAAGTCGAGGTCGTCGAGCACCACCGCCACGTCGCGCCGCACCCGCGGCGTCCGCTCGTCGTACGGCGCCCCGTCGAGGTCGATGGTCCCGGCCGTGGGCTCGTCGGCACCGGTGATGCACCGCAGTGCGGTCGACTTGCCCGAGCCGTTGTCGCCGACCAGCGCGACCGCCGTACCGGCCGTCACGTCGAGGTCGAGGCCGGACAGCACCGCGACGCCGCCGTAGGTGCGTCCGAGCCCGCGCACGCGCAGCACCGGCTCCCCCGCAGAGTCCACGGGCAGCAGCCTGACAGGCCGACGCAGGTCTCCGGTGCCGGGGTGTCGGATTCCCGGGCGGCCGTTCGTGGAAGGGGTATGACTGCCACCTCCACCTCCACCTCCACCTCCACCTCCACCTCCACCTCCACCGACAGCGGCATCTCCACCGACGCGCGCCCCGACGGACGCCGGGCCTGGATCGGCCTGGCCGTCCTCGCCCTGCCCACCCTGCTGATCTCGATCGACGTGAGCGTGCTGTACGTCGCCCTGCCGTCGCTGAGCCGAGACCTCGGCGCCAGCGGGGTCGAGCAGCTGTGGATCCTCGACATCTACTCGTTCCTGCTCGCCGGGCTGCTCGTCACCATGGGCGGGCTGGCCGACCGGCTCGGCAGCCGCCGGATGCTGCTGGTGGGCGGCGCGGCGTTCGGCGTGCTGTCGGTGGTCGCGGCGTACTCGACGAGCCCGGAGATGCTCATCGCCGCCCGGGCGCTGCTCGGCGTGGCCGGCGCGACCCTGATGCCGGCGACGATGGCGCTGATCCGGCACCTGTTCCCCGAGCCGGAGCGGATGGCGGTCGCGATCAGCGTGTGGCTGGCCTGCTTCATGGGCGGCATGACCGCGGGGCCGATCGTCGGGGGCCTGCTGATGGAGCGGTTCTGGTGGGGCTCGGCGTTCCTCGTCGGCGTGCCGGTGATGGTCCTGCTGGTGGCGGTCGGCCCGCGGCTGCTCCCCGAGCAGCCCCGCGCCGCCGGCGGGAGGCTGCCCGACGCCGCCAGCGTCGTGCTGTCGCTGGCCACGCTGCTGCCGCTGGTCTACGGCCTCAAGGAGGTGGCCCGTGGGCACGCCGGCGTGGCCGCCGCGCTCGCGGTCGTCGTCGGCCTCGGTGCCGGTGCCGCCTTCTGCCGCCGCCAGCGCCGCCTGGCCGACCCGCTCGTGGACCTCGCGCTCTTCTCGGACCGCCGCTTCACCGTGGGCCTGACCACCTTCCTGCTCACCGGCGTGGTGATGGCGGGCGTCTCCTTCGCCTCCGCGCTCTACCTCCAGAACGTGCTCGGCCTCAGCCCGCTCCACGTCGGCCTGTGGCTGCTGCCGCAGAATCTCGTGATGCTGGCCGGCACCCTGCTGGCTCCCCGGCTCGACCAGCGCCTCGACACCGTGGGCCTCGTATGGGGCGGCCTGGTGGTCGCCGGTGCCGGGCTGCTGCTCATCGGGGTCGTCGACACCGACGCGCTGGGGCTGCAGGTCACCGCGATGGTGCTCGCCTCCGCCGGTGTGAGCGTGCCGATGTCGCTGGTGATGAACCTGATCATGGGTGCCGCACCCCCCGAGCGGGCCGGCTCGGCCGCCTCGCTGGCCGAGACGTGCGGCGAGCTGGGGATCGCCCTCGGCGTGGCCACGCTCGGCTCGCTGCTCACGCTGGTCTACCGCGGCGCGCTGCCCGGGCTGCTGCCCGGCGGCACCTCGGACGCCGCCGCGGAGGCGGCCGGCGAGGGCATCAGCCCGGCCTCGGCCGTCTCCTCCCCCGCCGTGCTCGACGCGGCCCGCGTCGCGTTCACCGAGGGGTTCAACGTCGTCGGCGTCGCCGGCGGGCTCACCCTGCTCGTCGCGGCCCTCGCCGCCCGCCGGGTGCTGGGCAGGCGGGCGCCGGTGGCCCTAGCCTCGGCTGCATGAGCGACAACGAGTACGACGTCATCGTCATCGGCGGCGGACCCCCGGGCGAGAACGCCGCGCAGTACGCCATCCAGGGCACCGACCGCACCGCCGCGATCGTGGAGGCGGAGCTGCTGGGCGGCGAGTGCTCCTACTGGGCCTGCATGCCGAGCAAGGCCATGCTCCGGCCGCTCGACCTGCTGGCGGGCGCGGCGAACGTCGGCGGGCTGACGGGCGTCCCGAGCGTCGACGTGAAGGGGCTGCTCGACCGGCGCGACTACTGGGTCTCCGGCTACTCCGACGAGGGCCAGGTGTCCTGGGCGGCGGATGCCGGGATCTCCGTGGTCCGCGGCCGCGGGCGGATCACCGGCGAGCGCACCGTCGAGGTCGACGGGCGCGTCCTCACCGCGCGGGAGGCGGTGGTCGTCGCGACCGGCAGCGTGGCCAACCTGCCCGCGCCGTACGCCGACCTCCAGCCCTGGACCTCGCGCGACGCCACCGGGGTCCGGGAGGTCCCCGACCACCTCGTCGTCGTCGGCGGCGGCGTCGTCGCCTGTGAGTCGGCGCGCTGGATGCGCGCGCTGGGCAGCGCGGTGACGATGCTCGTGCGCGGCCCGGGCCTCCTCGAGCCGTTCGAGCCGTTCGCCGGGGAGCTGGTGCTCGACTCGCTGCGCGCCGAGGGGATCGACGTGCGACTCTCGGCGTCCGTCTCGTCCGCGAGCCGCCCCGATGCGCAGGCGACCGGGACCGGCCGCGTCCACGGCGGGCCCGTGACGCTCACCCTCGACGACGGTGCGGAGCTGACCGCGAGCGAGGTGCTCGTGGCCGTCGGCCGGCGCCCGGCCACCGACGACATCGGCCTCGAGACGGTCGGGTTGAGCGGCGCGGACCTGCGGGGCGCCGTCTCCGGTGGCGTCCTGCCCGACTGGCTGCACACCGTCGGCGACGTCAACGGCGAGGCTCCGCTCACCCACTGGGGCAAGTACCAGGCCCGGATGGTCGGCCGGCGCATCGCCGCCCGGGCCGGGCACGGGCACGAGCCGGTGGTGCCGGGCTTCGTGCCGGTGCCCCAGGTCGTCTTCACCGACCCGCAGGTCGCCTCCGTGGGCCTCACCGCGCGCCAGGCCGAGGAGGCCGGCCGCTCCTTCTTCCTGCGCGACTCGCCGCTCAGCGCCGCGTCCGGTGCGTCGCTGCTCCGTGACGACCTCGTCGGGCAGGCCCGGCTCGTGGTCGACGACGACTCCGGCGTCCTCCTCGGTGCGACCTTCGTCGGCCCGGAGGTCGCCGACCTCGTCCACTCCGCCACCGTGGCGGTCGTCGGCCGGGTGCCGCTGGACGTGCTGCGCCACGCGGTCCCCAGCTACCCCACCTCGAGCGAGGTCTGGCTGCGCCTCCTGGAGTCGTGAGCCCCCGAGCCGTCAGTGCACGCCCGCCACCGCGGGCCGGCCGGAGAACCCCGGTCGGAACGGGTGCCGGACTCGGTCGTCGTGTCACTCATGCCGCCCACGGCGCCCCAGGTGGACCACTCCAGTCACCGGGGAGCACGACGTCGGCCCAGGAGCCGCACGAGCAGCGCCGGGTCGCCGGGCCACGCCTCCAGCAGGACGTCGCGCGGCACCGACCGGGCGGCGTACCGCAGCAGGAGGACGACCGCGACCACGTCGTCGAGGGGGCCGATGACGGGCAGGAACTCCGGCAGCAGGTCGAGAGGCGAGACCACCCACACGACGGCCAGCAGCATCGCCAGCCGCGCCCGGCGCGGCACGTCCGGGTGCCGGCGCAGCCGCCGCGCCGTGGTGAGGCACGCGGGCAGGAACTCGGCCACCTGCTTGAGCAGCCCGTCGGGGAGCCGGCTCGCCAGCAGCACCAGGACCAGGCAGCTCGCGACCCACAGCGCGGTCAGCACGCCGGTCACCAGCAGGGCGGAGCGCAGGTCGGGCACCGGTCCATTCTGCCGATGTGGTGGTTCGGGCGAGTCCGGAGCGGGGGCGGATGCGCGCCTGCCGCTACCCACACGTCAGGCTGCGTCTCGCCGCCGGCCTCGAGCTCGTCAGAGAGTCACGTCCCAGCTCGGCGATCCGGCGCTCGTGGTGGCGGCGCTCCCCCTCCGGTGTGAGACACGCTCACCCCGGTCGGCATGGGGCCGGTGGAGAGGTGGCCGACCTGCAGGTCACCGACCGTGGCTCCCGTGGTCGGCTCGCCGTCGCCGGCCACGTCACTCGCCGGAGCCCGGCTCGGCCATCCCGCGGTGCATCGCGGCCTTCACCTTGTCGGGCAGCACCTTGCTGGCGGCCTCCTGCACGCGCGTCGAGATCCCGCCGCCGACGACCCGGTCCTCGCCGGCCATCAGGCCCTTGAAGCCCTGCTCGGCGACCTGCGCGGCGTCGTCCTTCTCGGCCTGCCCGACCTTGGTGTCCATCAGCTCGGCCCGCTCGAAGAACTCGGTCTCCGTGGGGCCGGGCATCAGCGAGGTGAGCGTGACGTCGGAGTCCTTGAGCTCGTTCTGGAGTGCCTCGGTGAAGGACTGGAGGAACGACTTCGAGGCGTTGTAGATCGCCTGGAAGGACCCCGGCATCTCCGAGGCGATCGAGGAGGTGACCAGCACCCGGCCGCGGTTGGCCGCGACCATGTCCCGCAGCACCAGCTTGGCGAGGTGCACCGTGGAGAGCACGTTGAGCTCGATGATCTCGCGGTCGTCGTCCCAGTCGGTGTCGACGAACGCACCGCCCTGGCCGACGCCGGCGTTCAGCGCGATGGCGTCGAGCGGGCGGCCGTCGGCCCGGATCGCGTCGTACAGCTGGCCGACCCCGGTCGGCTCGCGCAGGTCCGCCCGGACGGCGACCACGTCGACCCCGCGGCGGCGCAGGTCGTCGGCGGCGGCGGTCAGCTCGGCGTCCTCGGCGTTGACCACCAGGTCGAAGCCGTGGTCGGCGAACTGCCTGGCCAGCTCCAGCCCGATGCCGCTGCTGGCGCCGGTGACGGCGGCCAGCGGTCGATTCACTCGCGTCGTGTCTGTGGTGGGTTCGCTCATGCCCTGCGGGTACCCGACCGGCCGGGGCGCATGCCACGCGCCAGGGTCGGGGGCGGTCGTCAGCCGCGGGCCCGGACCGGCGCGCCGAGCACGGTGTCGAGATGGTCGTTGGCGAGCACGCCGGCCGGGTCCAGCCGGTCCCGCAGCGCGACGAAGTCGTCGAAGCGCGGATAGCGCCCGCGCAGGTCGTCGGCGGTCAGTGAGTGCATCTTGCCCCAGTGCGGGCGTCCGCCGACCTGGGCGGCGAGGCGCTCGACGGTGCGGAAGTACGCCGCTTGGTCGGGGCTGCCGGGGGCGACGTGGACGGCGACGTAGCCGGTCTCGCGGCCCGAGGCCATCGACATCGGGATGTCGTCGGCGGCACCGGTGCGCACCTCGACGGGCACGGCGATGCGCCAGTCGCCGGCCTCGACGGCCGCCACGATCTCGCGCACCAGCGGGAGCAGCGCCTCGCGCGGGACGGCGTACTCCATCTCGACGAACCGGACCCGCCGCGGACTGACGAAGACGCGGTGGGACAGGTCGGTGAACTCGCGGGCGCCCAGGGCCGCGGCGGCGACCCTCGCCCCCGGGCGCACCAGCGCGGGCAGGCGGCGGCCGGCGGAGACCAGCGCACCGAAGACGGTGTTGGCGAGGAGCTCGTCGTCCCACCAGGCGCGGGCGCGCGGGAGCGGGTGGAGTCCGGCCTCGAGCGGCAGCCGCGTGTTGACCTTGACGATGGTCCCGCGGGTGTGGGGGAACCAGTAGAACTCCACGTGGTCGCGGGTGGCGGTCAGCTCGTCGAAGCGCGCGAGGGTCTCGTCGAGCGGCGCCGGGCGCTCCTGGGCGTGCACGGCGAAGGCCGGCACCGTCTGCAGGGTCACCGTGGAGACCACGCCGAGGGCGCCCAGGCCCACGCGGGCGTGCTCGAGGACGTCGGCGTTCTCGTCGGCCGAGCAGGTCAGCACCTCGCCGGCGGCCGTCACGAGCTCGAGGGCGTGCACCCGGGTGGCGAGCCCGCCGAAGGCCGAGCCGGTGCCGTGGGTGCCGGTGGAGATCGCGCCCGCGACGGTCTGCCGGTCGATGTCGCCGAGGTTGGCCAGGGCCAGCCCCGCCGCGTCCAGCAGCGCGTTGAGCCGGTGCAGCGGGAGCCCCGCCTCGACCGTGACGAGCC
>NZ_CADCUP010000123.1 GCF_902805925.1 uncultured Nocardioides sp. | reverse complement strand
CATCGCCCTCGACATCACGGTGCCGCACGAAAGCCGCGTCACGGTCAAGACGGGCAGCGCCGACATCGTCTGCCACGGCGGGTTCGCCGCGTGCCAGCTGAGGTCCGGGTCCGGCGACGTGCGCATCGACGACCTGACCGGCTCGGGCGTCGTCGAGACCGGCTCGGGCGACGTCCGCGTCGGCACGGCCGCGGCGGACCTGCGGGTCAAGTGCGGCTCGGGCGACATCGAGGTCACCCGCGCCGCGGAGACCATGGCGCTCTCGACCGGGTCCGGTGACGTGAGCGTCGGCAGCAACGCCGGCCCGGTCGCGGTCAAGACCGGGTCGGGTGACGTCAACGTCGTCGAGGCGCGTGCCGACGTCGCGCTCTCCACCGGCAGTGGCGACCTCACGGTCCGCACTGCCCACCGCGGCACCTTCACCATCAAGGGCGCCTCGGGCCACATCCGCCTCGGCATCCCCGCCGGCACGCCCGTCTGGACCGACATCACCACGCTCAGCGGCCGGATCGACTCCGACCTCCAGGGCACCGGCGCGCCCGCCGAGGGACAGGACCACGTCGAGGTCCGCGCCAAGACCGCCAGCGGCAACATCACGCTGCGCCAGGTCTGACCACAACCACTCACGCACCACCCACACAGAACGGGACCATGTCATGCACGAGAGCGCATCCGAGGTAGAGCTCGTCGCCCGCAACCGCATCCGCGAGCGCGTCGCCGGATCCCCCACCCTGGTCCGGACCGCCCGGCCCCGCCGCCGTACGACGGTGGCACGCACCCTCCGCCGGGTGGCCGACCGCCTGGACGGCTGACCCGCGCCGAGGGTCGACGGCGCAGGGTCAGGAGCGCATGGCCACGCCGCGCCGCCAGTAGCCCATGAAGGCCACCTGACGGCGGTCGATCCCGCGGTCGCGCACCAGGTGGCGACGCAGGCCGGTGACCACGCCCGCCTCGCCGGCGATCCAGGCGTAGAGGTCGGCGTCCACCCCAGGGGCTGCCTCGATCAGCGCCTCGCCGGAGCTGGAGTAGGTCGGGGTCTCCCAGAGATCCGGGTCGACCTCGTCGGTCTCGATCACCGGCGCCGCGTCGGCCTCGCCGAGGTGGGCCAGGACCGCGCCGTGCAGCTTCTCGCCGAGCGGGGCCCCGTCCCGCGGGAGCCAGACGACCTCGACGCCGACGGGTGCGACCACGTCGAGCACGTCGCCCGAGACCGGCACCTCGAGGAACGCAGCACCCCGGGAGCCGGGAGGCAGGTCGCGCAGGATGCCGCTGATCGCGGGCACCGCCGTCTCGTCGCCCACCAGCAGCAGCCGCGGCTGGGGCCCGGCCGAGCTCGAGTCGAACTCGATGCCCCCGAAGCCCGCCCCGGCTCGTGGAGCCAGGGTCACCAACCGGTCACCCACCGCCGCGGTGGCGGCCCAGGCGGCACCCGGTCCGGTGGCGCCGGGCTCGAGGTGCAGCACGATGTCGACGACGATGCGGGTGTCGGCGCCGCTGCCGAGCTGCTCGCGGATCGTGTAGGTGCGCAGGTGGCCTCGCTCCTCTGCAGGACGGTCGAGCCAGGAGCCGAACCACGACTCGTCGGCCCCGGTGACGTCGGGCAGCTCACCGCAGGCGTTCGGGAAGACCAGCTTGAAGCGCTGGTCGAGCAGCGGACCGGCTACTCCCAGGTCGGCCAGCGCCGCGCCACCCAGCTCGACCCGCACGAAGGAGGGCGAGAGGCGTTCGACCGCGACCACCTCGACTCCTGCGAGGATCATCGGCAGCTCGGTGGCGGTGCTCGTCATGACGTCGTCCTTCACGTGAGGCGGACCTAACTTAGGTCAGCCTAACCCGGGGCGGACGCCGTGGGAGGGGTGGCTCAGATGCGCGTGCGGTGGAAGCTGCGGAAGGACAGCGACGGGGTCGGACCGCGCTGGCCCTGGTAGCGCGAGCCGTACTTCTCCGAGCCGTACGGGTGCACGCTGGGCGAGGTCAGGCGGAAGAAGCAGAACTGGCCGATCTTCATGCCGGGATAGAGCTTGATCGGCAGCGTGGCCACGTTGGCCAGCTCCAGCGTCACGTGCCCGGAGAAGCCGGGGTCGACGAAGCCGGCCGTGGCGTGGGTCAGCAGCCCCAGGCGCCCCAGCGACGACTTCCCCTCGACCCGCGCCGCGATGTCGTCGGGCAGGGTCACGACCTCGTACGTCGATCCCAGCACGAACTCGCCGGGGTGCAGGATGAACGGCTCGTCGCCGTCGGGCTCGACCTCGCGGGTCAGGTCGGACTGGTCGGCCGCCGGGTCGATGTGGGGGTAGCGGTGGTTCTCGAACACCCGGAAGAACCGGTCGAGGCGCACGTCGATGCTCGACGGCTGCAGCATGTCGGGATCCCACGGCTCCATCGCGATCCGGCCGTGGTCGATCTCGGTCAGGATGTCGCGGTCGCTGAGCAGCACGACGGCACCCTACTCGCAGCCCACCCTCCACCGGCCGACACAATGACGGCATGGACCACGGCCGGGCGTTCCAACGCTACGTCGCCCTCGGCGACTCCTTCACCGAGGGGGTCGGCGACCCCGACCCGTCGCGGCCCAACGGCCTGCGCGGGTGGGCCGACCGCGTCGCCGAGGTGCTCGCAACCGAGGTCGACGACTTCGGCTACGCCAACCTCGCCATCCGCGGCCGCAAGCTGCGGCCCATCGTCGCCGAGCAGCTCGAGCCGGCGCTCGCCCTCGAGCCCGACCTCGTCACCATCCATGCCGGCGGCAACGACGTGCTCAGGCCGAAGGTCGACCTCGACGCCCTCGCCGCGGCGTACGACGACGCGGTCGCCCGCCTCACCTCGACCGGCGCCCGGGTCGTGATGTTCACGCTCTTCGACCCCGGCTCCTCGGGCATCTACGGGCCGGTGCGCGGCCGGATGGCGATCTTCAACGAGTGGGTCCGCGAGATCGCCGACGCGCGGGGCGTCACGGTCGTCGACATGTGGCGGATGCGCGACACCGACCTGGTGCAGATCATGGACACCGACCGGATGCACCTCAACGCCGCCGGGCACCAGCACATGGCCATGGCGGTCCTCGACGCGCTCGGCGTCGAGCACGACCTCCAGCCGCTGCCCACCCGGCTCATCCCCACGCCGGCCCGGCGTGCCCAGATCGCCGCCGACGTCCGCTGGACCCGTGAGTTCCTCGGACCCTGGGTGCACCGGCGCGTGACCGGTCGTTCCTCGGGCGACGGGGTCCCGCCGAAGCGGCCCACCCTGGAGCCGATCACACCTCCCGGCTGAGCGACGGTATGCTCTGCCCGTCGACCTCCGGGCCGGCGTGCGGATGTAGCTCAGTTGGTAGAGCGCGACCTTCCCAAGGTCGATGTCGCGAGTTCGAGTCTCGTCATCCGCTCCATGCTCCTCGGCGTACGTCGCGCTCAGCGCGACGCTCTGCCGAACCGTCGATGATGCGAGTCCGAGTCTCGTCATTCGCTCCAGCACTCCCCGCTAGGACGCGCCCAGACGCGCCAGCGCGACGCTCTGCCGACCGTCGATGTCGCGAGTCCGAGTCTCGTCATCCGCTCCATGCTCCTCGGCGTACGTCACGCTCAGCGTGGCGATCCCCGGATATCCGGGGATCCGACCGATCACTCCGCTGGTCCAGAACTACACAAATGGCATTCAGCGGCGTGTCGCTTCCCTGGTACGCATGTGACCCATGGGACAGTTGCGACTTTTGAGACTGTCAGGGACAGTAAGTCGTCACCCACACCGACAGACGACTGATCGAGGTCCCTTCCCCATGTCTCGCCGTACCCTCCTGCGTCCGGCGGCCGTCGCCGTGGGCGCCTTGGCGCTCGTCGTCGCGATCGCCCCGTTCCTCCCCGACGCCGGCGGCCCGGACGCAGCGATCGCCCCCAGTGGCACCGCGTCGCCGCTGCGCACCGCCGCGACCGCCGGTCCCGGCCGAGTGACGCCCGCCATGCAGGCGGAGATCGACCGTGTCGTCGCAGCCGGCACCGCGCGGGTGGGCGCGCGTCGCAGCACCGCTGCCGACGCTCGCTGCGCCACCTTCGAGGGGCAGCGCTACTGCCTCGGCGTCGGCTGGACCACCCAGACGCAGGAGCAGGTGCAGGCACGCACGGCGTACGCCGCGCAGGCGCTGACAGCCCGCCGCCGCGCGGTCGAGACGACCGGTGACCTCGACGCCGCCGCAGCCCTGGCCCGCACCGCGAGGCTGCGCCCCGCGGCCCGGGAGCGCCGGGAACGGGCCGAGCTCACCACCGCCGCCCGGTCGGTCGCGAAGGTCTGGCTCCTGCGCCACGAGGTCCAGGGCATACCGCTGCCCGACGGCTTCGCCGCCGCCCACCCCGAGGCCCGGCTCTCCACCGCGGCCACCAACCCAGCGGCCGCGAGCGGGAAGACCGCGGCCGACTACCCGCGGTCGGCGACCGTGCTCGACGAGGCGCAGGTGGCGCAGCAGAGGCGCAACTACTGGTGCGGCCCGAGCACCATGCAGATGATGGCCTGGGGCTGGCGCGAGCGCCGGCAGCCGCAGAGGAAGTGGGCCCGCAAGATCGGCACCTCGACCGCGGGCTCGGCGATCACCGACCTCGTGCGGGTCGTCAACAACAACACCGGCTGGGACAGGGCCGAGCACGCCGGCACGTTCATCACCCTCGACATCGCGGACTTCACCTTCGACGAGTGGTACGTGCTGATGATGCGCCACGTCACCGACTACACCGCGCCGGTCGTGCTGCACCCGGTGCTGCAGAAGAAGTACTACCCCTACCTCGACGACGACGCCTCGGGCCACTTCCAGGTCGGCCGCGGCTACGACCAGAACCCCGCGGGCGAGCCGTTGCTGGGCTACTTCGAGCCGTGGAACCAGCAGCGGTTCGACCCCAGCGAGCCCTACATCGAGCGGGTGCAGTGGCAGTCGGCCTACCAGCAGTACCGCGCCAACAAGGCGCACTTCCAGCACAACGTCGGCGTGTGATGCGGGCGTTCGGGACGTACGCCGCGGGCGCACTGCTGGTGGGCGGCCTGCTCGCCGGCTGCGCCGGCGACGAGCCGGCCCCGACCGCTGAACCGTCGAGCACGCCGGGCACGACCGAGAGCCCGGGCACGAGCGAGAGCCCGAGCACGATCGACGGCCCGACGGAGAGCCCCGACGGCGGCCCGGTCGCGCCCACCGCCGCGCTGCTCGACTGGACCCCCACCGGCGAGTCCCCCGACGACGTGGTCGTCGTGGGCGGCCAGTGGCGCGTGCGCGTGCCCGGCGAGGGTGACCGGGCCGAGCTCAGGGGTCCCGACGGACCGCGGACCATCGAGGCGGGCACCGGTCGCCGCATCGAGGAGGTGCTGCTCGACGAGGAGTGGCTCGTGGTGGTGGCCCAGGACGAGCAGGGCACCCGTGCGGCCGAGGCGACGGTCGTCGAGCTGTCCACGGGTGACGGGCGCCGGCTCACCCCGCCCCCGGCGTCCGGCGGCTCCTGGGCGATGCACGGCGGCACCCTGCACTACCCGACGACCGGCCCGCAGGAGACCTACTGCCTGGCCGCCTTCGACCTCGCCTCCGGACAGGGCGAGGTGGACTACTGCGCCGCGCCGCGGCACGGGTTCGCCGGCGTCGTCGCCAGCAGCACGACCACCGCCTTGATGACCTTCGACGACGCGCGTCCGGTCTCCTGCCGGACCCTCGCCACCCTCACCGACGGCGTGGCAGAACCGCTCGCCGAGGCACCTGCCTGCACCGGCTGGGACGTCGCGGCGACCCCGACCGGTGCGGTGTGGTCGGTGCTCACCGACGAGAACCAGGTGGGAGTGGGCGCCTTCTCCGCGAGCGCCGACGGCGCGACGTACGACCTCGGCACGGGGGCGACCGGCACGCTGACGCCCTGCGGCGACTCGGTCTACTTCGCCCGCAACGCCGCGGGCGGCCAGCCGGCCCAGCTGCTGCGGTGGACGCCGGAGGCGACCCTCGAGGTCGCCTACGAGGCGCCCGGCGACGGGCCCGGCTTCCTGGGGGAGCCGGCGTGCGCGGGCGACGTGCTCACCGTCAGCGCCTTCGGGGCCGGCGGCGACGAGCAGGTCTCCGCCGTCGCGCCGTAACCTCGGAGGGTGACGTTCCAGGGCTTCCCGACCGCTGCGCTCGACTTCTACGACGACCTCGAGGTCGACAACACCAAGTCGTTCTGGGAGGCCCACAAGGGGGTGTACGCCGAGTGCGTCGCGGCGCCGATGAAGGCGCTCTGCGCCGACCTGGCCCCGCAGTTCGCCCCGGACGGACAGGGCGCGAAGGTGTTCCGGCCCTACCGCGACGTGCGCTTCGCCAAGGACAAGACACCGTACAAGACCCACCAGGGAGCGTTCGTCGGCGTGGCCCCGTCCACCGGCTACTACGTCGAGCTGTCGCCGCGCGGTGTGCGGGTGGGCGGCGGGTTCTACGAGGCGAGCGGCCCCCGGCTCGCGGCGATCCGCGACGCGATGGCCGCGGAGCGGACCGGCCGCGCGCTCGCCCGCCTCCTCACCAGGTACGAGAGGGACGGCTGGGAGATCGGCGGGGAGCAGCTGCGGACCGCCCCGCGGGGGTACGACGTCACCCATCCCCGCATCGACCTGCTGCGGCGCAAGCAGCTCTTCGTCGGCCGCCCGTACGGCTTCGGCGAGGACGCGATCGGGCCGGGCCTCCTGGAGCGGGTGCGCGCCGACTGGGCCGCCCTGCGCCCCCTGGTCGAGTGGGTGGCGAAGAACGGCGTGCACTGATGATGGCGGCCGCGTGGCCCGGGCGCCGTCGCGGCTCGGCCATCCGGTCACCCGACGTGTGGCGGGGGCCTTCGATGCTGGCGGACGACCCGCCGCCGTTCGAGCCGACGTTCCTGCACCGCGACTTCCACCCGCGCAAACGTCCTCTGGTCCGGGGCGGAGATCAGCGGCGTGGTCGACCGGGTCGAGATCTCCTCGAGTCCTGCCTGGCTCGACGTGGCGCACTGCCGCCACCTGGAGGTGATGGACGTAGTGGGTTCCTGCTACCGTCCGG
>NZ_CADCUP010000122.1 GCF_902805925.1 uncultured Nocardioides sp. | reverse complement strand
GACCTGGCCTGCACCCTCACCGGCCGCCCCGAGGTGCTGATGCTCGACGAGCCGACGACCGGCCTCGACCCCGAGAGCCGGCACCGGGTGTTGGAGCTGCTCCGGTCGCTGCGCGCAGCCGGCGTCGCGGTGCTCGTCACCACGCACTACCTCGAGGAGGCCGAGGCGCTGGCCGACCGCATCTCGATCATGCGGGCCGGCCGGGTGGTGAAGGAGGGCACCCGCGAGGAGATCGTCGCGGACCAGCCCTCGGTGATCTCCTTCCGCACCCCCGAGCGTGACCTCCCGCCCCTGCCCGGTGCCACGGTCAGCCGTGACGTGGCCCGGACGACCGTCGAGTCCGAGGACCTCCAGGAGTCGCTGACCACGCTGCTGGCGTGGGCCCGGAAGCACGACGTGCGCCTGCACGACCTCTCGGCCAGGACGGCCACCCTCGAGTCGGTCTTCCTGGGCGTCGCCGAGGACGACCGGCACGACACCCACCCGACCGAGGAGATGGCCCGATGACCTCCCGCGTGCTCGGACTCGCGCAGTCCAACGCCCTGCTCATGCGCCGCAACCTGCTCACCGTCATCTACGCCGTGGGCGTGCCGCTGGTGCCGCTGGCCCTGCTCGCCGCGACACCGGAGCAGACCGGCCAGGCCGGCGCGGTGCCGCTGAGCCTGTGCCTGCTGATGGCGCTGCTCTTCCCCGTCTACTACAACCTGCTCTCGATGTTCGTGACCCGACGCGACGAGCTGGTGCTCAAGCGGCTGCGCTCGGGCGAGGCCACCGACGCCGACATCGTGCTGTCGATGGCCCTGCCCGGGGTGGTCATCGTGCTCGTCGTCGCCGTCGTGGCGGCCGTGCTGGCCGCCGTGCTCGGCTTCGGGCTGCCGCTCAACCCGGTGCTCGTCGTGGTGGGGCTGCTGATCAGCTGTGCCGCCTTCGCGGCGCTGGCGCTGTGGACGGCGGCCTGGACCCGCAACGCCGAGGCCGCCCAGCTCACCAGCGCCCCGGTGCTGCTGCTCGCGACGGCCGGCAGCACCCGCGCAGCCCTCCCGGAGGACGCGCAGCGCTGGGTCGACCTGCTGCCCGGTGCGGCGCTGGAGGACCTCGTGCGCGTCGCCTGGTTCGGCCTCGAGCCCGGCGTCGGGAGCAGCGGGAGCGTGTCGTTCGTCGCGACCTGGGTGGAGGCGCTGCCCCCGCTCGGCGTGCTCCTCGCCTGGACCGCGCTCGGGTTCCTCCTGGCGCGGCAGGCGATGAGCTGGGAGCCGCGGGGCTGAGAGGATGGACGCCGTGAGGATCCGTGGGTGGTGGTCGCGACGCACCCAGGTGGAGCGCGTGAGGGTCTACACCCTCGGCTCGCTCTACTGGCTGTACTGGTTCCTCCTGCTCCTCGCCTGGTTCAGCCTCGTCACGTCGGCGGGGTCCACGGCCACGGCGCCGGCCGTGCTCAGCGGCCTGGCGACGCTCGCCCTCGGCGGGGCCGGCACGCTGGTGCTCCGCGACGCCGCCCGGCTGCACCCGCGGAGCGCGCCGCTGCCCTGGCCCTCGCTGTCGGTGCTGCTGGTGCTCTCCGCGGTGACCGCACCCCTGGCACTGCTGCTCGAGGAGGACCAACGGTACGGCGGCGCGCTCGTCGTGGTCGGCGCCCTGGCCTGGGGCGCCGGAGGACTCCTCGACACCCGGGTGCGCAACGGCGTCCTGCTCGCCTGCACCGCCGTCGCGGGGCTCGTCGGGGGCAGCATCGGCTTCGCGGCGTACGGCCTGGGCGTCTCGGTCTTCCTCGTCTTCACCGTGCAGAGCTCGCTGTGGCTGCTGGGCGTCGTCACGTCCCTGGAGCACGCTCGCGACAGCGAGGCGGCGCTGGCCGTGGCGCAGGAGCGGCTGCGGTTCTCCCAGGACGTGCACGACGTGATGGGGCGGCGGCTCTCGACCATCGCCGTGCAGGCCGAGCTGGCGGCCGCGCTCGCGGCTCGCGGCGACGCCCGCGCCACCGACCAGGTGCTCGAGATCCGCTCGACCGCCCACGAGGCGCTGCGGGAGGCGCGTGCGCTCGCCCGCGGCTACCGACCCCTCGACCTGGCCGCGGAGGTCGAGGGCGCCGTGTCGCTGCTCGGCTCGGCCGGGATCACCACCCGTGCCGACGTCTCCGGCGTGCCGGCGGAGCGGCACGAGCCCGTGGCCCGGGTCATCCGCGAGGCCGTCACCAACGTGCTGCGGCACTCGCGCGCCACGCACGTGGAGATGACCTACGCCGACGACCGGCTCAGCGTCACCAACGACGGCGTCGACACCGGCCGCCCGTCCGGCACCGACGGCAGCGGGCTCACCACGCTGGCGGCCCAGCTCGGCGGCCTCGGTGCCCGCGTCGCCGCCGGCGCCCGCGGCGACCGGTTCGTGGTGAGCGTCGACTTCGTGCCTGTCGCGAGCGAGGTGCCGTCGTGATCCGCGTGCTGCTCGCCGACGACGAGCACCTGATCCGGGCCGCACTCGCCCAGATGCTCGACCTCGAGGAGGACATCGAGGTCGTTGGGCAGGCCGCCACCGGTTCGGAGGCCGTCGACTCCGCGCGGGAGCTGCGGCCCGACGTGGCGGTGCTGGACCTCCAGATGCCCGGCCTCGACGGCATCGCCGCGGCCGCCCGGATCGCCGAGGTGCTGCCCGGCTGCGGCTGCCTGATCGTGACCAGCCACGGCCGGCCCGGCCTGCTCAGGCGGGCCCTGTCGACGGGCGTGCGCGGGTTCCTGCCCAAGACCACCTCCGCCTCCACCCTCGCCGCCGCCGTCCGCGCCGTCGCCGCCGGCGGTCGGTACGTCGACCCCGACCTCGCCGCCGAGGCGATGGCCATCGGCGACTCCCCCCTCACCCCGCGGGAGACCGCCGTCCTGGAGGCCGCCGCCGACGGCGCCCCGGTGGAGGAGATCGCGCGTCGCACCCACCTCGCTGGCGGCACCGTGCGCAACTACCTCTCCAGCGCCGCCGCGAAGCTCTCCGCCGCCAACCGCCACGAGGCCGTCAACCGGGCCCAGCGCATGGGCTGGATCTGACCCCCGACCTGTCACAGTGTGGACGTGCAGCTCGACGCGGTCCTCGCCCAGCGGCTGGCCACCCAGGGCCTGACGAGGCCGTACGACACCGTCGAGGACGCCGTGCGCAGCCTGCTGTGCGTGCAGTCCCAGGACGCCCCGCTGGCCCGGTGGTCGCTGGCGATGCGGACCGGCCGCACCCACGACGACGACGTGAGCGCGGCGGTCGACAGCGGCCGGGTCGTCCGCACCCACGTGCTCCGGCCGACCTGGCACTACGTGCACGCCGCGGACCTGCGCTGGCTGCTCGCCCTGACGTCGCCCAAGGTCGTCTCCGCGCTGGCCGCGCGCCACCGCCAGCTCGGCCTGGACGACGCGGCCGTCGTGGGGCGTGAGCACCGGTGGCTGGCCGACACCCTCCGGGGCGGACGCCACCTGACCCGCCGGCAGCTCACCCGCGACGACCTCCGTGGCGAGCGCCTGGGACACCTCGTCATGCTGGCCGAGCTCGACGGCCTGGTCTGCTCCGGGCCGCTCGTCGGGGGCCAGCACACCTACGCGCTCGTGGACGAGTGGATCCCCGCGACCCCCGACAAGGAGCGCGACGAGGCGGTCCGCGAGCTGGTGCTGCGCTTCTTCGCCGGCCACGGGCCGGCGTCGGTGGCCCATCTCGTGCGCTGGACCACCCTGACCAAGCGGGAGGTCACCGCCGCCGTGGCCGACCTGGGAGAGGCCCTCGAGTCGGCCGAGGTGGAGAGCCAGACGCTGGTGTGGGCGGCCGGCACCCGTGACGTGGGCGTGAGCGCGGGGACCCGGTTGGTCCCCGTCTTCGACGAGGCCCACCTCACCTACCCCGGCAGCACGTTCCCGCGCGTGCCGGATCACCCGTGGGGCGACCGCGCGCACGCCTTCTCCGAGGCCGGCGGTGGCCTGGTCGTGAGCGACCTGCGCGACGTCGGGTGGTGGAAGCGCAGGGAGGACGGCCGGACCACGCGCGTCACCGTGGGCCTGGCCCCCTCGCTGGGAGCGGCCGCTCGCCGGCAGGTCGAGGAGCAGGCCGCGGCGCTGGCGGCCTACACCGGACGGACGCTGGAGCTCGTCCTTCAGACCTGAGCGGCCGGGCTCTCGATCTCCCCGGTGGGGCACTCCGGGTTGGGGCAGAAGTCGACGGCCACGACCTCCGACATCTCGCGGTGCGCGATGTCGTCGTCGCCGTCGGGGTTGAAGCCCTGGGTCGCGGTCTCGAGCTCGGTCCCGCACTGGGGACAGGTGTTGGGGAACTGGTTCACGAGCCGCACGCTACCTGCGAGATGCCGCCGGCCCCGCCACCCGAAGGGGTGACGGGGCCGGTGGATGTGTCTCGCCGGGCGATCAGTTCTGGTAGGAGCCGAAGTCGAAGTCGTCGAGAGCCACGGCCTGGCCCGTGCCGGCACCGAAGTCGTAGTCGTAGGAGTCGTAGCCGGTGACGGAGTACGCCGCGGCACGAGCCTCCTCGGTCGGCTCGACCCGGATGTTGCGGTACCGCTCGAGGCCGGTGCCAGCCGGGATCAGCTTGCCGATGATGACGTTCTCCTTCAGGCCGCGCAGCGAGTCGCTGCGGCCGTGGATCGCCGCGTCGGTGAGCACCCGGGTGGTCTCCTGGAAGGAGGCCGCCGAGAGCCACGACTCGGTCGCCAGCGACGCCTTGGTGATGCCCATCAACTCGGCACGACCCGAGGCCGGCTTGCCGCCCTCGGAGACCACGCGACGGTTCTCCTCCTCGAAGCGGGCCCGGTCGACCAGGTCGGACGGCAGCAGGTTGGTGTCACCCGACTCGATGACCGTCACGCGACGCAGCATCTGCCGCACGATGATCTCGATGTGCTTGTCGTGGATCGACACGCCCTGGCTGCGGTAGACCTGCTGGACCTCGTCGACGAGGTGCTGCTGGGCCCGGCGGATGCCGAGGATCCGCAGCACCTCCTTCGGGTCGGGGGTGCCGACCGTCAGCTGCTGCCCCACCTCGATGTGGTCGCCGTCGGCGACCGAGAGGCGCGAGCGCTTGGAGACGGGGTACTCGATCGGGTCGCTGCCGTCGTCGGGGGTGACGATGACCTTGCGCGCCTTGTCGGTCTCCTCGATCTCGATGCGGCCGGCGGCCTCCGAGATCGGGGACAGGCCCTTGGGCTGACGGGCCTCGAACAGCTCGACCACGCGGGGCAGACCCTGCGTGATGTCGTCCGCGGAGGCCACACCACCGGTGTGGAAGGTGCGCATGGTCAGCTGCGTGCCGGGCTCACCGATCGACTGGGCGGCGATGATGCCGACCGCCTCGCCGATGTCGACGATCGTGCCGGTGGCCAGCGAGCGGCCGTAGCACTTGGCGCAGGTGCCGGTGCGGGCGTCACAGGTCAGCACGGAGCGGACCTTGACCACCTCGACACCCGCGGCCACGAGCTCACCGATCTTGACGTCGCCGAGGTCCTCACCGGCAGTGGCGAGGACGTCGCCGGTGTCGGGGTGGGTGACCTCGCTCGCGGCCGACCGGGCGTAGGCCGAGGTCTCGGCGTTGTCGTCCTTGCGGACCACGCCGTCCTCGCCACGCACACCGATGACCTTGGGCAGGCCACGCTCGGTGCCGCAGTCCTCCTCGCGGATGATGACGTCCTGCGACACGTCGACCAGCCGACGCGTGAGGTAGCCCGAGTCGGCCGTCCGCAGCGCGGTGTCGGCGAGACCCTTGCGGGCACCGTGGGTGGAGATGAAGTACTCCAGCACGGACAGGCCCTCACGGAAGTTGGCCTTGATGGGGCGCGGGATGATCTCGCCCTTCGGGTTGGCCACCAGTCCACGCATGGCCGCGACCTGACGGATCTGCATCATGTTCCCGGAGGCGCCGGAGTCGACCATCATGAAGATGGGGTTGCTGCGGTCGAAGTTCTTCTCCATGGCCTTGGCGACCTCGTTGGACGCCTGGGTCCAGATCTCGATGAGCTCCTGGCGACGCTCCTCGTCGGTGACCAGACCGCGCTCGAACTGGGTCTGGACCTTGGCGGCCTGGGCCTCGTAGGCCTCGAGGATCTGGGCCTTGTCCGACGGGGTGGTGACGTCGTCGATGGAGACCGTGACACCCGAGCGGGTGGCCCAGTGGAAGCCGGCGTCCTTGAGGGCGTCGAGCGAGGCCGCGACCTCGACCTTGGTGTAGCGCTCGGCGAGGTCGTTGACGATCGCGCCGAGGGCCTTCTTGCCCACCTCGTAGTTCACGAACGGGTAGTCGGCCGGCAGGGTCTCGTTGAAGAGCGCGCGACCCAGCGTGGTGTCGAGGGTGAGGGACGTGCCCTCCTCCCATGCGGCGCCGAGCTCGAGGTCGAGCGGGGGCACGATGCCGTCGAGACGGATCCTGACCTTGCTCTGCAGCGAGATCTCGCCCCGGTCGAGGGCCATGATGGCCTCGGCGGAGGAGGAGAACATGCGGCCCTCGCCGGGCTCGCCGTCGCGGTCGGTCGTCAGGAAGAACAGGCCGATGATCATGTCCTGGGTCGGCATGGTCACCGGACGGCCGTCGGAGGGCTTGAGGATGTTGTTGGTCGACAGCATCAGGATCCGCGCCTCGGCCTGGGCCTCGGCCGACAGCGGCAGGTGCACCGCCATCTGGTCACCGTCGAAGTCGGCGTTGAACGCCGTGCAGACGAGCGGGTGGATCTGGATGGCCTTGCCCTCGATGAGCTGCGGCTCGAACGCCTGGATGCCCAGACGGTGCAGCGTGGGCGCACGGTTCAGCAGCACCGGGTGCATGACCTCCTCCAGGACGTCCCACACGACCGGGCGCGCGCGCTCGACCATCCGCTTGGCGGACTTGATGTTCTGTGCGTGCGAGAGGTCGACGAGGCGCTTCATCACGAAGGGCTTGAACAGCTCGAGCGCCATCTGCTTGGGCAGACCGCACTGGTGCAGCTTGAGCTGGGGACCCGAGACGATGACCGAGCGGCCGGAGTAGTCGACGCGCTTGCCGAGGAGGTTCTGGCGGAAGCGACCCTGCTTGCCCTTGAGCATGTCGGAGAGCGA
>NZ_CADCUP010000121.1 GCF_902805925.1 uncultured Nocardioides sp. | reverse complement strand
CCGGGTGGCAGGCTGGGGGCAGCCGGCGGGCCTCGATTGGGCAGGAACTGCATGCTCGGGGCCGGTTGGGTTGTCGTTTGGGACCAATCGGCAGGTCGGGTGGGCGCGGAGATCGGGCGGGCCTCGATTGGGCAGGAACTGCATGCTCGGGGCCGGTTGGGTTGTCGTTTGGGACCAATCGGCAGGTCGGCCGATCCACCGCAGGCGTCACCGACCCACTCAGCGCCAGCCGACCCCCGGGGCCACGTGGGTGAGGAGACTCTCGATGAGGTGGGCGTTGTAGTCGACGCCGAGCTGGTTGGGCACCGTCAGCAGCAGCGTGTCGGCGGCGGCGATCGCCTCGTCCTTGGCGAGGTCGTCGACCAGCTGGTCGGGCTCGCCGGCGTACGTCTTGCCGAAGCGCGCCGGGCCGCCGTCGAGGTGACCCACCTGGTCGCGGCTGGTCGCCTCCCGGCCGAAGTAGGCGCGGTCGCGGTCGTCGACGATCGGGAAGATGCTCCGGCTCACCGAGACCCGCGGCTCGCGGCCGTGGCCGGCCTCCTTCCAGGCGTCCCGGAACAGCTGCACCTGCTCGGCCTGGAGCTGGTGGAAGGGCACGCCGGTGTCCTCGGTGAGCAGGGTCGAGCTCATCAGGTTCATGCCCTGCCGCGCGGTCCACTCGGCGGTCGCACGCGAGCCGGCGCCCCACCAGATGCGCTCGCGCAGCCCCGGCGAGTGCGGCTCGACGGGCAGCAGCCCGGGCGGGTTGGGGAACATCGGCCGCGGGTTCGGCTCGGCGAACCCGTGGCCCTGGATCACCTCGAGGAAGACCTGGGTGTGCTCGCGCGCCATCTCGGCATGGTCCGAGCCCTCGGCGGGCTGGTAGCCGAAGTACCGGAAGCCGTCGACGACCTGCTCCGGTGATCCCCGGCTGATGCCGAGCTGGAGGCGACCGCCCGCGATCAGGTCGGCGGTGCCCGCGTCCTCGGCCATGTAGAGCGGGTTCTCGTAGCGCATGTCGATCACACCGGTGCCGATCTCGATGCGGCTGGTCCGGGCGCCGACGGCAGCGAGCAGCGGGAACGGTGCGGAGAGCTGCCGGGCGAAGTGGTGCACCCGGAAGTACGCGCCGTCCGCCCCCAGCTCCTCGGCCGCCACGGCGAGGTCGATGGACTGCAGCAGCGTGTCGGAGGCCGAGCGCGTCTGCGACTGCGGCGACGGCGTCCAGTGGCCGAACGACAGGAACCCGATGTTCTTCATGCCACGTCAACCGCGCTCGGCGGGCAAGGATTCCACGAGCCCGTGCCTCCCCACCTACGACCGCGAGTACAGCTCCCGGATCACGTCCTCGATGTCGGGCTCCTGGATCGACAGGTCCGCCACGGCGTACGACGCGGCGACGGCGGCCACGACGGGTGCGGCGCTGGCGTCGGCCGGGAAGCTGAGCCACTGCCGCGGACCCTCGACCCGGCGCACGCTGGCCCCCGGCACCGAGATCGCCGGTGCCTCGTCGACCAGGTCCACGACCAGCGTGCGCATGGAGCCGCCGCGCCCGTGCAGGCCGGCCAGGGTGCCGTCGTAGGCCAGCGTGCCGTGGTCGATGACGATCACCCGGTCGCACAGGGCCTCGATGTCCTGGAGGTCGTGCGTGGTGAGCAGCAGCGTGGTGCCGCGCTCGGCGTTGAGGGTGCGCAGGAACTCCCGCAGCCGGCCCTTGCTGACGACGTCGAGGCCGATCGTCGGCTCGTCGAGGTAGAGCACCTCGGGGTCGTGCAGCAGCGCCGCGGTGATGTCGCCGCGCATCCGCTGGCCCAGCGAGAGCTGGCGCACCGGGGTGTCGAGCAGGTCGCCGAGCTCGAGCAGCGTCACGAACGCGTCGAGGTTCTCGCGGTAGCGGGCCGGCTCGATGGCGTAGATCTTCTGGAGCAGCTCGAAGGAGTCGCGCAGCGGCAGGTCCCACCACAGCGTCGTGCGCTGCCCGAACACCACGCCGATGCGCCGCGCGAGCTCGGTGCGGTGCCGGCTCGGCTCCACGCCCGCCACGGTGAGCCGGCCCCCGGTGGGCACCAGGATGCCGGTGAGCATCTTGATGGTCGTGGACTTCCCCGCGCCGTTCGGGCCGATGTAGCCCACCATCTCTCCCGGCTCGACGGAGAAGGTCACCCCGTGCACGGCGTGCACCTCCTCGCGGCGGCGGCGCAGGCTCCGCCGCCCGGCGTCCTTGCGCCGCACGACGAAGGTGCGGCTCAGGTCGGTGGCGTCGATGAGGGCCATCAGCTTCCCGTCGAGGTGTAGTGGCGGACGCCGGTGCGCCAGGCCAGCGCGGCGAGGGCGAGGAGGGCCAGTGCGACGGCGGGGGAGAGGAACGCGAACCACGACGGCATGCCGAAGGGATCCTCCCGGCCCAGGACGTACAGGCTGGGGTACCAGTTCACGAAGGCCACGGGCAGCAAGAAGGTCAGGGACAGCACCACCTCGCGGGGGAAGACCGTGAGCGGGTACTGCGTCATGGTGTTGCCGCCGTAGGTGAAGGCGTTGGCGAGCTCGGAGGCGTCGGCGGTCCAGAACTGGATGCACGAGAAGGCCACGAAGAACGCGAAGAAGATGCCGAGCCCCGCCACCAGCATCATCAGCGTCACCGCGACCCGCGCAGGCGTCCAGTCGATCGGTACCGCCGCCCAGGCCAGCACGACCGCCGACTGGCTGATCCGGCCCAGCCGCCGCAGCGCGAACCGGTCGGCGCACACCTGCACGAGCAGCGGCACCGGCCGGGTGAGCATCGTGTCCAGGCTGCCGGTGCGCACGTGGTGCCCGATCTGCTCGACGCTGCCGATGGCCATGTCGGCCAGGCCCAGCGCGACGCCGGTGGCGCCGTACAGCAGGGCGATCTCGCGCAGCCCGAAGTCGCCGAGGGTGTCGATGGTGGTGAACATGATCGCGATCCCGACGAAGTCGAGCCCGGTGATGATCGCGCCGGCGACCGTCAGGGTCCAGAACGACGCCGGGTAGGCCAGCGCGGCGCGGATCCACATCAGGGCGATCCACGCGTACTGCCGCGGCGCCGCCCGCACGACCGAGGCGTCAGCCACCCTGCACCACCACCTTGCGGGTCGCCGAGCGCAGCACGAGCTGCCCGAGGCCGAGCAGCACCGCGATCCACACGCCCTGCTGGGCCAGGGCTGCCAGGAGGTCGAGCCCCTCGCGCTTGCCCAGCCAGATGTCGGCCGGGGTCTGGAGGTACGACGCCCACGGCAGCGCCAGCGCGATCGTGCGCCACGGCTCGGGGAAGATCACCAGCGGCAGCGCCATGCCGCTGAAGAAGAGCGCCAGCGCGCCCGCCATCATCCGCAGCCCCGACTGGTCGAGCAGCCAGAACGCCGAGCAGGCGACCAACCAGCGGATCGCGAAGCTCGTCACCACGGCGAGCACCAGGCTGAGGACGAACCCCAGCGCCGCCTGGACACTGCCGGGGAAGTCGAACTGGTCGAAGAGAA
The DNA here is from genome assembly GCF_902805925.1 of uncultured Nocardioides sp. Taxonomy (GTDB): domain Bacteria; phylum Actinomycetota; class Actinomycetes; order Propionibacteriales; family Nocardioidaceae; genus Nocardioides. Next base: position 30,221 of record NZ_CADCUP010000121.1, on the reverse strand, counting down.
GCCACGCCAGGACCGTCGGCCCGATCCCGCGCGTCAGCAGGTGGTACGCCGCCCGTCCGAGGTCGCCGGCGAGGTACCAGCCCATCATCCCCACCGGCCGGTAGAGGTCGATGGCCACGTCGCCGGTGCGGATCCGCTCGGCGAGGTCGTCGGTGGTGCCGCCGCCCCACACCGCGACGGTCATCAGCAGCGCCTGGCCGATCCACACGTAGGTGACCGCGTCGCTGCCGTCGTACCCGCCGGCGTCGGGGCGCTGGTCCCACAGGGCGAGGTAGGCGAAGCTGTAGATCACGCCGAAGACGGAGTTGGTGAAGATCCCCGCCACCGTGGCGCCGACGTAGGTGGAGTACCGCCGGAACGTCCGCGTCGCGACAGCGACGTAGAGCATGCGGACCCCCGGGCGGTGCGATTGGGCGGAACCGCCCAACCTAGACCATCAGGTCAGCGTCGGTCACCCAGGTTGAGGACGGCGGAGTAGTCGCCGCCGGGGCCCTGGCGTCGATGCCGGCCAGCCGGGCGCGGCCCGTCAGCAGGATGGCGCGGTGCGGCGGGGAGTCCATCCACATGCCCACGAGGTCCTCCGGGGTGAACTGGCCGCGGGCGAGCGTCTCACCGGTCCACGTCAGTCGGCAGGCCCTGACGACGGCGGACATGTCGCGGTGCCTCCACAGGCCCTCGGTGGCCATCCGCGCGCCCCAGCTCTCCGAGAGGGCGTCGAGGCACGGGACGACGCGGATCGGGCGCAGCCCGTGCTCGGCGCGCACCGCGTTGATCACCACGATCGTGCGGAGCTCGACGTCGTCGGTGCTGGTGCCCCGGGTCGAGAGGGCTCTGCGCTGCTCGCCGGCCTGGGCCGTGGCGCTGCTCAGCGCAGGGCGGCCGCGAGGGTCGCCAGGACGAGCAGTACGGCGGCTGCGAGGGCCGTGCGGGCGCGAGCAGTCATGAGCACCTCAGGGGTGGAGAGACGCGGTCCGGGGGGACCGGCTCCTCGAGTCTCGCGGGTGGCGGCCCGGGGTGCGGTCCGCAGTCCGGGCAGGAGCACGGCCGCCGTGACGACCACCCGGATGGTCGGAATAAGTCATGGCGGATGACCGTTCGGTCAGGTAGTTCGTCATTCAACCAAAAGGAGCGGCATGCAGTTCGGCATCTTCAGCGTCGGCGACGTCACGACGGACCCCACGACGGGGGCCACGCCCAGCGAGCACGAGCGCATCAGGGCCACCGTCGAGATCGCCAGGAAGGCCGAGGAGGTCGGGCTCGACGTCGTCGCCCTGGGCCAGCACCACAACCCGCCCTTCGCCGCGTCGTCCCCGACGACGACGCTGGCCTACATCGCCGCGCAGACCGAGCGGGTCATCCTGTCCACCGCGACGACGCTCATCACCACGAACGACCCGGTGCGGATCGCCGAGGACTACGCACAGCTCCAGCACCTCGCGGAGGGTCGCGTGGACCTGACGCTGGGCCGCGGCAACACCGGCCCGGTGTACCCGTGGTTCGGCAAGGACATCCGCGACGGCATCGACCTGGCCATCGAGAACTACGCGCTGCTCCACCGCCTCTGGCGCGAGGAGGTCGTGACGTGGGAGGGCCGGCACCGCACCCCGCTCCAGGGCTTCACCGCCACGCCGCGCCCGCTCGACGGCGTGCCCCCGTTCGTGTGGCACGGCTCGATCCGCAGCCCCGAGATCGCCGAGCAGGCCGCGTTCTACGGCGACGGCTTCTTCTCCAACCACATCTTCTGGCCCGCCTCGCACACCCGGCAGATGGTGGCGCTCTACCGGCGCCGCTTCGAGCACTACGGCCACGGCAGCGCCGACCAGGCGATCGTCGGACTCGGTGGTCAGGTCTTCATGCGCCGGAGGAGCCAGGACGCGGTCGCTGAGTTCCGGCCCTACTTCGACAACGCCCCGGTCTACGGGCACGGCCCCTCGCTGGAGGAGTTCACCGAGGCCACGCCGCTGACCGTGGGCTCGCCCCAGCAGGTCCTCGAGCGCACGCTCGGCTTCCGTGAGTACGTCGGCGACTACCAGCGCCAGCTCTTCCTCATGGACCACGCCGGACTGCCGCTGAAGACGGTGCTGGAGCAGCTCGACCTGCTCGGCGAGATCCTCCCCGACCTGCGCGCCGGCTTCGCCGAGGGCCGCCCGGCCCACGTGCCCGACGCCCCCACCCACGCATCCCTCATCGAGACCCGCCAGGAGGTGGCCGCATGACCCGCCGCATCGCCGTGGTGACCGCCGGGCTGAGCAGCCCGTCCTCGACCCGGCTGCTCGCCGACCAGCTCACCACGGCCACGACCGAGGCGCTGCGCGCCTCGGGCCAGCGCGTCGAGGTCGACGTGGTCGACCTCCGGGCCCTGGCCCACGGCCTCGCCGACCGCCTGGTGACCGGCTTCGCGACCGGCGAGCTCGAGAAGGCCGTGGAGGCGGTCTCCCGGGCCGACGGCGTGATAGCGGTGACGCCGGTGTTCTCCGCGTCGTACTCCGGGCTCTTCAAGACGTTCTTCGACGTGCTCGAGCCCGGTGCCCTGGCCGGCACCCCGGTCCTGCTCGGTGCGACGGCGGGGACCTCGCGGCACAGCCTGGTGCTGGAGCACGCCATGCGGCCGCTGTTCGCCTACCTGAAGGCGATCGTGGCGCCCACCGCGGTGTTCGCCGCCACCGAGGACTTCGGTGGCGACCGTGCCGCCGGTCTGGACGGGCGCATCACCGCGGCCGGGGGCGAGCTCGCCGCCCTGGTCGCGGCGGCGCCGGCGAGGCCGGTCGAGGACCCCTACGCCGAGGTCGTCGACTTCGCGACCCTGCTGGCGCGGTGACCCGGGCCGGCAGCGCGACGCGCCAGGGCGCCGGGTGCGGCGGTTCCTGGCGCCCGGCCATCCGTCGTTCGGGTGCTCAGGACTCGGACCGGAGCCGGGGACCGGTGGGGCACAAGACGAGAATGGGTGCGTGACCGACCATCCGCCGTACCCCGCCGGCCTGCGACTCGGCGGCCGGCCCGTCGTGGTGGTGGGAGGCGGCCACGTCGCCCAGCGCCGGGTCCCGGCGCTCATCGCCGCCGGTGCCCGCGTCACCGTGGTGTCGCCCCAGGTGACGCCGGCCCTCGAGGGCATGGCGGCCGAGGTCAGGCTGGTCCTGCGCCCGTTCACCGAGAGCGACCTCGACGGCGCGTGGTACGTCATCGCGGCCACCGACGACCCGCAGGTCAACGCGGCGGTCTCGGCGGCCGCGGAGGAGCGACGCGTCTTCTGCGTGCGCAGCGACGACGCCCGGGAGGCCACCGCCTGGACGCCCGCGGTCGGCCGGCACGGCTCGGTGACGGTGGCGGTGCTCGGCAACCGCGAGCCGCACCAGTCGGCCCGCCTGCGCGACGACATCGTCACCGCCCTGCGCGACGGGCAGCTCACCACCCGGGGCGCCCTGGAGAGGACGGCCGGCGTCGTGCTGGTCGGGGGAGGACCCGGTGACCCCGAGCTGGTGACGGTCGCCGCCCGGCACGCGCTGGCCAGTGCCGACGTCGTCGTGACCGACCGGCTCGCGCCCCGCGAGCTGCTCGACGAGCTGGCACCGGGCGTCGAGCTGATCGACGTCGCCAAGCTGCCGCGCGGTCGCTCGGCCCGCCAGGACCAGATCAACGACCTGCTGATCGACCGGGCCCGGGCCGGGAAGCGGGTCGTGCGGTTCAAGGGCGGGGACAACTTCGTCTTCGGACGCGGCTACGAGGAGCTGCTGGCGTGCCGCGAGGCCGGTGTGCCCGTCACCGTCATCCCCGGCCTCTCCTCGTCGGTGAGCGTGCCGGGCACCTCCCAGATCCCGGTCACCCACCGCGGCGTCGCCCACGACTTCACGGTCGTCTCCGGCCACCTGCCGCCCGGCCACCCCGAGTCGCTCGTGGAGTGGCCCGCCGTCGCGCGCCTGCGCGGCACGGTGGTGCTGATGATGGCGGTGGAGAACGCCCCGGCCATCGCCACGGCCCTCCTCGACGGCGGGCGGAGGCCGAGCACCCCCGTCGCGGTCATCGTCGACGGCACGATGCCCGAGGAGCGCACGGTGCTCGCCACCCTCGCCACCCTGACCGACCGGATGGCGGAGGAGCAGGTCGCCCCGCCGGCGATCATCGTGATCGGCGACGTCGTGGGCGTGGCACGTCCCGGCCACTTCGCCCCGGTGGCCGCCCGGCATGATGGCGCCGATGGCCGCGCTCACCCCGATCTCTGACCCCGCCGACCCCCGCCTGGCCGACTACCGCGACCTGCGCGACGTCGAGCTGCGCAAGCACCTCGAGAGCGAGCACGGCCTCTTCCTGGCCGAGGGCGAGAAGGTCGTACGCCGGGCCGTCGAGGGCGGCTTCACCCCGCGCTCGTTCCTGATGGCCGAGCGGTGGCTCGAGGGCCTCGGCGACGTGCTCGCCACGACCGACGCCCCGTGCTTCGTGCTCTCCGAGGCGCTGGCGGAGCAGGTGACGGGCTTCCACGTGCACCGCGGTGCGCTGGCCTCCCTCGAGCGGCGCCCGCTGCCGTCGGTGGCCGAGGTGCTGGAGGGCGCCCGGTCGGTGCTCGTGCTGGAGGACGTCGTGGACCACACCAACGTCGGCGCGATCTTCCGCAGTGGCGCCGCCCTCGGCTTCGACGCCGTGCTGCTGGCGCCGCGCTGCGCCGACCCGCTGTACCGCCGTGCGGTGAAGGTGGCGATGGGTGCGGTGTTCACGATGCCCTGGACCCGCCTGCCCGAGTGGTACGACGCCCTGCCGGCGCTGACCGACGCCGGCTTCACCACCGTGGCACTGACGCTGGCCGACGACGCCGTACCCGTCGAGGAGGCCGTGGCCGGGGTCGACCGGCTCGCCCTGGTGCTGGGCTCGGAGGGTCACGGCCTCAGCAGCCGGTGGGAGCAGAGCGCCGAGCGCCGAGCGATCATCCCGATGCGCGAGGGCATCGACTCCCTCAACGTCGCCGCGGCCACGGCGGTCGCCTGCTACGTCGGCGCCCGCCGCTGACCGGCCGCAAGCCGCTACCCCCGCCGCTGCCGCATCGCGGCGTACAGCACCAGCGAGCCCGCGGTCGCTGCGTTCAGGGAGCTGGCGCTGCCCGACATCGGGATGCTCGCCACCTCGTCGCACGCCTCGAGCCAGCCCTGGCTGAGGCCGGCGTGCTCGTTGCCGACCACCAGGACCACCCGCCCGCGCAGGTCGGCGGCCTCGAGGTCGACCGTGCCTGAATCGACCGTGCCCGACTCGTCCGGGCCGGCCTCGTCGGTGCCGACGATGCGGTAGCCGTGCTCGTGCGCCCACTCCACGACCGGCGCGTGGCCGGCGGCGCGCACCACCGTCAACGCGAAGAGCGACCCGGTGCTGGCCCGCACGCACCGAGGGTCGTAGGGGTCGGCGGCGTGACCGGTGACGACCAGCCCGGCCGCGCCGAACGCGTCGGCCGAGCGGGCGAGGGTCCCGAGGTTGCCGGGGCTGGAGGGCCGGTCGAAGACCACGACCGGACCGCCGCGGCCACGATCGCCCAGCCGTGCCAGGTCGTCCTGCGGCATCTCCACCACGGCCAGCAGCTCGGGCGACTCCTCCTTGCCCCCGAGCTCGGCCATCAGCTCCGGCGCCACCAGGAAGCGCTCGGCGTCGATGCCGTCCCAGAGCCGGTCGGCCCAGGCGGAGGTCTGGCTCCGGCCGTCGTGCAGGAGGGTGCGCACCCGCCACCCGTGCTCGACGGCCAGCGTGATCGGGCGGACGCCCTGGACCAGGAGCTCGCCGAGCCGGTGCCGCTTGGTGCGGTTGGTGAGCAGCGCCTCCCACTGCTGGAAGCGGGCGTTGCGGGTGGTGACGCGCTGGGGAGCGCTCACGCGGAGGCGTTCCCGCGCACGGGCCAGTCGGGCGGGAAGTCGTCGGCGGTCCTCGCCTGCGCCTTCTCGAGCTTCTTGCGGGCCTTGGCCGAGATGCGGTCGGCGAAGACGGTGCCGAGGGTGTGGTCGGTCTCGTGCTGGAGGCAGCGCGCGATCAGCCCGGAGCCCTCGAAGGTCACCGGCTCGCCGTCGAGCCCCGTGCCGTCGACGCGCGCCCAGTCGGGGCGGGCACAGTCGACGAAGGCGCCGGGGAACGACAGGCAGCCCTCCTCGTCCTCGTCGAGGCGGCGGTCCTTGCCCTCGGGCAGCGTGACCACCGGGTTGCACACCAGCCCCACCCAGCGCTCGCCGTCGTCGTCGGGGCAGTCGAAGACGAACAGCGCGCGGTCGACGCCGATCTGGCAGGCCGCCAGGCCGACGCCGTCGGCGGCGTACATGGTGGCGACCATGTCGGCCGCGAGCGCGCGCAGGTCGTCGTCGTACTGCGCCACCGGGGCCTGCGGCCGGTGCATGACGGGAGTGCCCCAGCGGGTCATCGTGCGGACCGTGCCGCCCTCGGGGAGGGGTCCGTACGGCGCGTGCAGCGTGGGCTCGGCGTTCTCGCGGGGCATGGACGGCATCCTAGGAGCCGCGCCGGACGCCCTGACGGCCGCCACAGGCCCGGCAGCTCCTCGCGTCGTCAGGAGACCGAGCTGAACGGGTCGTGCTCGGCGAGGATCTTGTCCACGCGCGCCTGGTCGATGCGCGACACGACGTACTGGCTCTCCTGGGCGTCACGCACGCACTTGGCGAGGGTGAAGGCCGAGGTCGTGAGGTAGAGGGTCCCGATGCCGAGGAAGGCGCGGATCCAGGGGTCGACGGGCAGGTAGATGATCGCGAAGACCATCGTCAGCAGGGCGATGCCGAAGGAGATGCCGGCCTGCAGGTAGAAGGCGTTGGTGGTCCGGGTCTGATTGGGAGTGCTCATGGGCACCACCATCGCTGCCTCCGGAGCCCCGCTCACCCCCATGGATACCCACATCCGGGTGAGTACCCGCACCCGACCGCCGTGGTCACATGGGGACATGAAGCTGTACGCCGACGCCCCACTCCGCCGTACCCGCCAGGTGGTCGCCGACCTCCTCTTCGTGCTGTGGGTCATCGCCTGGGTCTGGATCGGCACCGCCGTCCACGACGGCACGATGGCCCTGGCGGAGCCGGGGCGGCAGACCGAGGAGTCAGCCTCCTCGATGGCGTCGGGGCTGGCCGATGCCGGCTCCGAGCTCGACGACGTGCCGCTCGTCGGCGACGGCATCGCCACCCCGTTCGACAAGGCCGCGGAGGCCTCGGAGCGGCTCGCGGACGCGGGCCGGTCCTCGGTCCGCGCCGTGGAGGACCTGGCGCTGTGGCTGGGACTGTCGATCGCGCTCATCCCGGTGCTGGTGGCGGCGGCGATCCACCTCCCGCGCCGGTGGCGCTTCGCCCGCGAGGCCGGCGCCGGTGCGCGCTTCGTGGACTCCAGCGCGGACCTAGACCTCTTCGCCCTGCGTGCGCTCTCGCACCAGCCGATGCACGTGCTGGGTCGTATCAGCGACGACCCGGCCGGTGCGTGGCGGCGCGGCGACGAGGACGTCGTGCAGGCCCTGGCGGCGCTCGAGCTGCGCGACGTCGGGCTCAAGGTGCCGTCCGCCCAGGCGTGACCCCGGCGCCCTGCTCGCCGCGTCCGGGCGCTCCCCCTCGCGGGTAGGTTGGCGCCCGTGCGCTTCCTCGACGACCGGCTCCCGGCCCACGACCTGACCTACGACGACGTCTTCATGGTGCCGAGGCACTCGGCGATCGCCAGCAGGTACGACGTCGACCTGGCCACCGCCGACGGCACCGGAGCGACGCTGCCGCTGGTGGTCGCCAACATGACGGCCATCGCCGGGAGGCGGATGGCCGAGACCGTGGCCCGCCGCGGCGGCATCACCGTGCTTCCCCAGGACATCCCGCTGGCCGTCGTGGCCGACGTCGTCTCGTGGGTGAAGAAGCGGCACCTGGTCCTCGACACCACGATCGAGCTGGCGCCGCACCAGACCGTGGCCGAGGCGCTGTCGCTGATCCCCAAGCGCGCCCACCGGGCGGCCGTGGTGGTCGAGGAGGGGCGCCCGATCGGCGTGGTCGCCGAGGCCGACTGCACCGACGTGGACCGCTTCGCGCAGGTGCGCGACGTGATGAACCCGACGTTCGTGAGGATCGCCGCCGACACCGACCCCCGCGCGGCGTTCGACGCCATCGACGCCGCCCGGACGCCGCTGGCCGTGGCCGTCGGCGCCGACGGCGCGCTGGCCGGGGTCCTCACCCGCCTCGGCGCGCTGCGCGCCACCCTCTACACCCCGGCGGTGGACGCGAACGGCGGGCTGCGCGTCGCCGCCGCCGTCGGCGTGAACGGCGACGTCGCCGCCAAGGCCAAGGCCCTGGTGCACGCCGGCGTCGACTGCCTCGTGGTCGACACCGCGCACGGCCACCAGGACCGGATGCTCGACGCGCTGCGCGAGGTGCGGGCGCTCGGCCCGGACGTCCCCGTGGCCGCCGGCAACGTCGTCTCGGCCGAGGGCGCCCGGGCGCTGGTCGACGCGGGCGCCGACATCGTCAAGGTCGGCGTCGGACCGGGTGCGATGTGCACGACGCGGATGATGACGGGTGTGGGGCGACCGCAGTTCTCGGCGGTGCTGGAGTGCGCCACGGCCGCCCGCGCCCGCGGGAGGCACGTGTGGGCCGACGGGGGAGTGCGCCACCCCCGCGACGTCGCCCTGGCGCTCGCGGCGGGCGCCTCCTCGGTGATGGTCGGCTCCTGGTTCGCCGGCACGCACGAGTCGCCGGGCGACCTCGTGCAGGATGCCGACGGCCGGCTGTTCAAGCAGAGCTTCGGCATGGCCTCCGCCCGCGCGGTGGCCAACCGGACCGCCACGGAGTCGGCCTACGACCGGGCGCGCAAGGGCCTGTACGAGGAGGGCATCTCCTCCTCGCGGATGTACCTCGACCCGGCGCGGCCCGGCGTGGAGGACCTCATCGACGAGATCTGCGCGGGCGTCCGGTCCGCGTGCACCTACGCCGGCGCCTCGACGCTCGAGGAGCTCCACGAGCGCGCCGTCGTCGGGGTGCAGAGCGCCGCGGGCTTCCACGAGGGTCGTCCGCTGTCGACGTCCTGGTGAGGCTCAGCGGGAGCTGCGCGCCGTACGGCCCTTGACGACGCCCACGAACGCCTGGGTGTCGTCGTCGTCGCGGTCCCTCCTCCACACCAGCGCCACCTGCCTGGCCGGCAGGTCGGTGAGCACGACGTGCGCGACGTCGCGCCGCTGGTGCAGCCGGGCCACCGACATCGGGAGCACCACCACGCCCGAGCCGCTGGCCGCCACCTCGACGGCCTCGCGCGGCGTCATCGGCGGGAAGTCCAGCTGGTCGACCGCGGGGGTGACGCCGGCCGGTGGGCCGAGCACGAACTGCTCGGACGAGAGGTCGGTGACCGGCAGCTCGTCGTACGCCGCGGCGGGGTGCTCGCTCGAGACGACGGCGACCGGCTGCTCCTCGTAGAGCCGGACGACGTGCAGGTCGGTGTCGTCGATCGGCAGCCGGGCGATGACCATGTCGGCCCGGCGGTCGTCGAGGAGGCCGCGCTGCTCGTGCTCCTCGACCATCGTCAGCTCCAGCGGGGTGCGCGACCGCTCGCGCCAGCGGGAGGCCCACTTGTCGGGTGCCGCACCCGTCACGAACGCCACCCGCAGAGCCCTGGTCACCCCGACACCGTAGCCGTGCCCCGATTCAGCCGGCACGTCACTGCTTTGCTACATTTCTCCAGCACTCGTCCGGGTGGCGGAATTGGCAGACGCGCTAGCTTGAGGTGCTAGTGCCCGTATTAGGGCGTGGGGGTTCAAGTCCCCCCTCGGACACCGCACCACCACGACGCTCCACCAGCATGCTGGTGGGGCGTTCGTCATTCGTCCTGCAGCCGCCAGCGCAGGGGGTGCACCGGGTCGGGCACGTAGGAGCAGTAGCTGCCGGTGCGGACCGTCCGGTCGAGGTGTCCGGCGAGGTCCGGGTGCTGCTCGGCGAGGCGGCGCAGGGCGTAGCGCACCGCCCGCGTGACGCTCGTCCGCGCCCGCTCGGTGCTGCCGCCGACCGCGCGTGCCCGGCCGCCGAGGCCCACGGCGGACGCCAGCTCGGCCATGAGGTAGTCACGGTCCCGCTCGGCGAGGGCGAGCCGTCCCAGGTCGTCGTTGCGCCGGGCGTCCTCGATGTCCTCGTCGACCTCGACCAGCCGACGCCGGTACGCCGCCCGGGCCACGTCGTCGATGACGGGCAGCCCGGCCTCGGCCGGTGGCGGCGACGTGCGGCCGACGACCGCCACGAGGTCCAGGACGTGGAGCTCGCGACCCGGTTCGGCGAGCAGCCGCTCGAGGTGGCGGAAGCCGACCAGGTCGGGCACCACGACGTCCCGCTCGCGGAAGCCCACCCGGCGGTAGCCGCCGCGGCGTACGAAGAGGGCGGCCTCGGGCTGCGCCGGCCGGGCGGCGGGGGACGGGACCGGACCGAGCAGCCGGGCGGTGCTCTCCACGCGTCGCGCCGCCCCGAAGTGGGCGTACGTCGCGCGGGCCGCCTCCCACTCGCGGTGCGCCGCCTCCGACCGACCGGCCCGCCGGTGCACGTGGCCGAGGACGATCCGGGCGCCGGCGGTCTCGTACGGCGCGCCGAGCTCCGCCCAGCCGGCGACGGCGACGGAGCAGTCCTCGGCCGCACCGGCCAGGTCCCCGGTGAGGAGGCGCCACCGGCCGCGAGCCAGCGCTGCGCTCGAGGCCAGGGCCGGGCTGGCGTAGGTCCCGGCGATGGCCTCCAGCGCCTCGGCGGAACGGCGTACGGCCTCGACGTCGCCCGCGGCCGCCGCGATCTCCGCCTGGGCGTCCCACATGGGTGCCAGCCGCAGGTCGCCGAAGGGCGGACGCTCCTTGGAGGGCACCTCGAAGGGATGGGCGATGGCGTCGGCGATCGCGGCCGCCGCTCCGGCGGCGTCCCCACGCTCCAGCATGAGCAGGGCAAGCCCGGGCTGGGGCGACCAGGCGTGCTCGTGGGCGTCCCGGAACGCCGCGTCCGCGCCGTCGAGGTCGCCGCGTCGCAGGCGGATGGTCCCGAGCTCCACCAGCGGCCAACCGAACTCGCGCCGCATCCAGGGGCGCAGCTCCTCGCACGCGCCCAGGGCCTCCTCCTCGGCGAGGTCGCACGGCCCGGACATGCGCAGCATCTCGGCGCGGTGCACCCGGCAGCGGCCGTTGATCCCGCCGAAGGCCGCACCGTGGCGCCAGCGCTCCATGACCTCGGTCCACTCGCGGGCCCGGTCGTGCAGCGCCAGGCCCTGCACCGCACAGATGAGCTCGCAGTACATCATCCCGGCCGTCAGCGGGTCGACGCTTCCGAGCATCAGGTCGACAGCCACCTCGTCGAGCAGCGCCAGGCCCTCGACCACCTCTCCCGCCGCGATACGCAGGCGTGCGGAGGCCACCCGGCCGATCATCACCGCAGGGGGCACGTCGTGGCGCGCACCGAGGGTGACCGCCAGGGCGGCCTGCTCGCCGGAGCCGCGGGCGTCACCGCACATGAACCGCTCATAGGTGCGGGTCATGGCGATCAGCGCATGCGCAGGACCCTCCGGGCAGCCCTGCAGGACCGCCTCGGCGCGGCGCAGCCACCCGCGCACCGGCGCCATCAGCCCGGTGTCCATCATCAGGTACATCGCGACCATGGCCGCGGCCCGGGCGGCACCGACCGCGTCACCCGCGGCGAGGTGCCAGGCGTGCAGGCGCTCCCAGGCCGTGACGGCGGCCTCGAGGTCGCCGTGACCGTAGGCGGCCAGCGCCCGCACCTCGATCAGCCCGGGGCCGGCGTCCCCGTCCGGTCCGGGCGCCGCGAGGTCGAGCGCCACCTGCCACTCACCCCGGTCCAGTGCCGCCCGGGCGTCGTCGAGGACCGCCATCGTCGCATTGTGACACCGATTGTCACGCCTTCCGGATGTCACGCATCCCGGACGACCACCCTCAGGAGAGGACCAGCCATGCACGTCACCAAGAACGACATCCCGGCCCGGATCGACGTCCCCGGAGCCACGGCACGCCACCTCGCCGGCTTCGGCTCGGCGTCGGGCCCGATGGCCGCCGAGTACTTCACCCTGGGCGCGGGCACGGACATCGCGCCACTGCTCGAGGGCCTGCCGGGCGACGCCTGCCAGACGACGCACTGGGGCTACGTGCTCGGTGGTGACCTCGTCGTCAGCTACGTCGGCGGGGCCACCGAGCGGTGCACCGGCGGCGACCTCTTCCACTGGCCGGCGGGCCACACCGTCCGGGTCGAGACCGACGCAGAGCTCATCCTGTTCTCGCCGGCCGGGCCGCACGCGGAGGTCATGGACCACATGCTCGAGCGGATGCAGACCGCCTGACGGCGGTGCCGACTGGCTCAGGCCGGCGGGGCGGCCGGCGTACGGCGGGCGGCGAGGACGGCCACGTCGTCGTCGCCCGCCGCGTGGGCGACCTCCGCCACCACCTGATCGAGGGCAGCCACCAGGTCGGGGCCGGCCAGCGTGCCGATCGCCCGCACCAGGCGCACCTGCCCGTCGGTGATGTCCTCCTCGCGGCGCTCGATGAGGCCGTCGGTGAAGGCGACGACCGTGTCACCCCCGCACAGGGCCATCGTCGTCTGCCGTCGCCCCAGGGGACCGACACCGAGCGGCGCCCCGTCGGCCAGGGGGAGCTGCTCGACGGAGCCGTCGCGACGCAGCACCACGGGCGGCGGGTGGCCGGCGTTCGCGACGACCAGCTCGTCGCGAGCGGGGTCGGCGACCAGGTAGACGAGGGTGACCAGCTGCTCGGTCGGGAACTGCGCGTACATCTGGTCCAGGTTGGCCAGCACCGTCGCCGGTGCCGGGTCGACCGCGGCGTACGCCCGCACCGCCGCCCGGATCTGCGCCATCGCCGCTGCGGCGCCCACGCCCCGGCCCATCACGTCGCCCACGAACAGGGCCAGCCGGCCGTCGTGCAGGGTGATCACGTCGTAGAAGTCACCGCCGACCTCGGTGCGGCCCGCCGGGCTGTAGTGCGCGGCGAGCTCCCATCCGGCCAGCTCCGGCATCGAGTCCGGCAGCACGGCGCGCTGCAGCTGGACGGCCACCGCGCGGGTCTGGCTGTAGAGGTCGGAGTTGTCGAGCGCGACGGCGGCACGCTTCGCCAGGTCCTCGGCCAGGGCCAGGTCCTCCTCGGTGAAGCGCCGCTCGGACTCCGCGGCCACCCACGTCAGCACGCCGAGGACCGCCCCCCGGACGACGAGCGGGACGGTCAGGGCACTTCGCAGGTGCAGCTCACGGGTGACCCGCAGCCGTTCGGGGTCGCCCTGGGACGCCGCGACCAGCATGTCGTCGGTGATGTCGGGGATGAGCTCGCTGACGCCGGTGCGGACCACGTGCAGGGCGCCTCTCGGCGCGTCGGGGTCGGCGGGGAACCTCTCGGCCACCTCGTGGGCGAGCTGCACCTTGTCGGGGTCCACGTGCGCCACCGCCACGCGGTGCAGGCGTCCGGAGTCCAGGACGTCGATGGCGCACCAGTCGGCGAAGGTCGGCACGGCGAGCCGCGCCACCCTGCTGAGGGTGACCTCGTAGTCGAGGCTGCTGGCCAGCTCCGTGGCGGCGTCGGCGAGGAACGCGAGCTTCGCGCGCTGGGTGGTGGCTGCCCGCTGGGCGGTGACGCGCTCGAGGGCCTGGGCGCACGTGTCGGCCAGGATCTCGAGGAAGTCCAGCTCGGCGGTGCCCACCACCCGCTCCTCACCGAAGACGAGCCCGATCGCACCGATGGTCCGGGGGCCGACGTTCAGCGGCAGCACGAGCACCGCCCGGGCATGGACCGGGGCCATGTCGGGGAACCGCTCGGAGATCTCCTCGGCGCCGGTGACCATCAGGCGCCGTCCGGTGCGGATGGACTCGGCGGTCGGCGTCCGGGCCGCGATCGGGAAGCGCATCCAGGTGTCCATGTCGTCGGCGTCGCTGTCGGGCAGCCCGACGACGTACATCGAGCGTCCGTCGTCCGAGAGGAGCGTCATGATGGCGAGGTCCGCACCGACGGCCTCCGCGCCGCTGGCCACGACGACGCGCGAGACGGCCGCGATGCCGTCGGCCGTCACCAGCTCGCTGGTGACGCGGGCCAGCCGCGTGAGGCGGCCGGGGAGCTCCTCGGTGCGCTCGCCCCCGGCCGACGTGCGTCCGTTCATCGACCCATCCTGTCAGTGGATCGGCGCCACAGCGTGCTTTCACCTACGATGCCGAGCGTGTCCGACGCCGATCTCGACCCGTCCGGGCGCGACCGGCCGCGATGGTTCACCGCTACGGGTGAGGGCCACTCGCAGTGGTACGTCGACCGCTTCCGCGCCCTGGCGGCCGAGGGCGCGGACCTCGAGGGCGAGGCCCGGCTGGTCGACGCCATGGCCGGACGCGGCTCGAGGGTGCTCGATGCGGGCTGCGGCGCCGGCCGGCTGGCTGGAGCCCTGCACAGCCGCGGGCACGACGTGGTGGGCGTCGACGTCGACCCCGTGCTCGTGGAGGCCGCACGGACCGACCATCCCGGTCCGCGGTTCCACGTGGCCGACCTGTCGACGCTGTCGCTGGACGAGGATCCGTTCGACGTGGTGGTCTCGGCGGGCAACGTGATGGTGTTCCTCGCGCCCGGCACCGAGCGCGCCGTGCTGGAGCGGCTGCGCGACCACACGAGGCCGGGCGGCCGGCTGGTGCTGGGGTTCCGCCGCCAGCCCGACGTGTACTCCTACGACCAGCTCGACCGGGACGCGGCGGGCGTCGGGCTCGTCCTCGAGCACCGCTTCGGCACCTGGCACCTCGATCCGTTCACCCAGGAGTCCGACTTCGCCGTCAGCGTGCTGCGGGTCCCGGGATCCTGACCGGCCGGGCGGCGATACTGGCGCCATGATGATCCGACCGGCGGAGCTGGCTGCGATCCGCGCGGGCGAGGTGGACCTGGCGTTCCGGCGCTGGACGCGGCCGCGCCTCAACGTGGGCACGCGGATGCGTACCGGCAGCGGGCTCGTCGAGGTCCTCTCGGTCGACGAGGTCGACCTCGGCACGATCACCGAGGAGGACGCCCGGCGGGCGGGAGCGCCGTCGCTGGAGGCGTTGCTCGCCGCGCTGGCGGCTCGTCCCGACGACCCGATCTTCCGAGTGGGCCTGCGCCACGCCGGCCGGGACCCGCGCGAGGTGCTGCGCGACACCGTGCCGGACGAGGCGGAGGTCGCGACGCTCCGCGCCTGGCTCGACCGGCTCGACGCGTCGTCCTCGGTGGGGCCCTGGACGCGGGCGACCCTCGAGCTCATCGGGCAGCACCCCGGACGACGCGCACCCGAGCTCGCCGAGGTGCTGGGCCGCGACACCGCGAGCCTCAAGCGCGACGTGCGCAAGCTCAAGGAGAGGGGACTGACCCGGTCGCTGGACATCGGCTACCTGCTCTCGCCGCGGGGCGCGGCCGTGCTCGACCACGGAGGACCCGCTCGCGAGCGGCCGGCCGCACCGACGGGGACGCCCCTGCCGAGGACCGGTGCGCCGGCCTCGCGCGCCCTGACCGCTGCCGGCCTCACCACGCTGGAGTCGCTGACCGACGTCAGCGAGGGCGAGGTCGCCGGGCTGCACGGGGTCGGCCCGTTCGCCCTCGACCGGCTGCGGGAGGCCCTGGCCGACGTGGGGCTGTCGTTCCGTCGTGTTTGATGGAGAGCATGTCGGACTCCACGCAGACAGCGCACGGTCCCGCCGGCGAGGTGGTGGACATCTGTTCCCGCCTGATCCGGATGGACACCTCCAACTACGGCGAGGCCGAGGGGCCGGGGGAGCGGCAGGCGGCCGAGTACGTCGCCGGGCTGCTCGACGAGGTCGGCATCGCCTCGACGCTGCACGAGCGCGAGACGGGCCGCACCTCGCTCGTCGCCCGCTGGGGATCAGGGGACGGCGAGCCGCTGCTGCTGCACGGCCACCTCGACGTCGTGCCGGCCGCGGCGGAGGACTGGCAGGTGCACCCGTTCTCCGGCGAGGTGCAGGACGGCTACGTGTGGGGTCGCGGCGCGGTCGACATGAAGGACTTCGACGCGATGCTGCTCTCGGTCGTGCGCGACCGAGCCCGCACCGGCCGGGTGCCCGACCGCCCGATCGTGCTCGCGTTCACCGCCGACGAGGAGGCCGGTGGTCACAAGGGCGCGCAGGTCCTGGTGGAGGACCTCGCCGACGAGCTGGCCGACTGCACCGAGGCCGTGGGTGAGGTCGGCGGCTTCAGCGCGACCGTGCGCGGCAGGCGGGTCTACCTGATCGAGGCCGCCGAGAAGGGGATGGCGTGGATGCGGCTCACCGCCCGCGGGCGGGCCGGCCACGGCTCGATGATCAACCGCGACAACGCCGTCACCGAGCTCGCCGGCGCGGTGGCGCGCATCGGTGCCCACGAGTGGCCCGTGCGGCTCACGCCCACGATGGAGGTGCTGCTCGCGTCCGTGGCGTCCCTGGCCGGGACCACGGCGACCCCCGAGAACGCCGAGGAGCTGATCGAGGAGTTCGGCGACGCCTCGCGGATGCTGGGCGCCGTCATCCGCAACACCGCCAACCCCACCCAGCTCGACGCCGGCTACAAGGTCAACGTGGTCCCGACCGAGGCGACCGCTCACATCGACGGCCGCTTCCTGCCCGGCTACGAGGACGAGTTCTTCGCCACCCTCGCCGAGCTGTGCGGCGAGAACGTGTCCATCGACTTCCTCTCCCACCAGCAGCCGTGGGAGACGCCGTACGAGGGGAGCCTCGTCGACGCGATGAGCCGCTCGATCCTGGCCGAGGATCCCGAGGCCGTCGTCGCGCCGTACCTGATGAGCGGCGGCACCGACGCCAAGCACTTCAACCTGCTGGGCATGCGGTCCTACGGCTTCGCGCCGCTGCGGCTGCCCGCCGACCTCGACTTCACCTCGCTGTTCCACGGCGTCGACGAGCGGGTGCCGGTGGACGCGCTGGAGTTCGGGGCGCGGGTCTTCGACCGGTTCCTCGACCAGGTCTGAGGTTGCCGATTGGTCCCAAACGACAAGCTCCGGGCCGCTGGGGCTGCGGTTTGGGACCAAACGACAGCATCGCCGCAACCACCGGGACGCATGGGACTACACCGACAGCGTCAGCCGCTGCCGGATGATCTTGCGCCGCAGCACCACGCGCCGGGTCCCGTCGGGGCCGATGCGCACCCGGTCCAGCTCCCAACCGCCGTGCTCGGCGCGCTCGACCAGCAGCTTGGTCACCACGCCGCGGGGGTACTCGCGGGAGAACGTGACCTTCTCGAACTCCCACTCGACCCCACGGCTCGGGGGCGGACGGCGACGGCTCATGGTCCCTATTCTCCAGAGACGTCGTCGAGGGCGTGCACGATCTCGCTGGGCAGGACCAGCTCCTCGACGGCCAGCGCGGCCGACAGCTGCGCCGCGGTGCGGGCGCCGACGATCGGGGCGGTGACGCCCGGGCGGTCACGGACCCACACCAGCGCCACCTCCAGGGGCGTCCAGCCCAGTCCCTCCGCGGCGCGGGCGACGGCCTCGACGATGCCGCGGCCGCGCTCGTCGAGGTAGGTCCCGACGAAGCCGGCGAAGTGCGGTGAGGCGCCGCGGGAGTCCGACGGGGTGCCGCCGCGGTACTTGCCCGTCAGCACGCCGCGGCCCAGCGGCGACCAGGGCAGGACCCCGAGCCCCAGGGCGGCGGCCGCCGCGAGCACCTCCTGCTCGACCGCGCGGTTGAGCAGCGAGTACTCCACCTGGGTCGACGCCAGGGGGGTCCGCCCCGGGACGGCACGCTGCCAGGTGGCGGCCTGCGCGGTCTGCCAGCCGGCGTAGTTCGAGATGCCGACGTACGACGCCCGCCCGCTGGACACGGCGAAGTCGAGGGCGCCGAGGGTCTCCTCGACGGGGGTCTCGTCGGTCCACACGTGCACCTGCCACAGGTCGACGTGGTCGACCCCCAGCCGCCGCAGGGAGGCGTCGAGCGAGGAGAGCAGGTGGCCCCGTGAGGTGTCGGTGACGCGCTCGCCCGTACGCCGCGAGATGCCGGCCTTGGTGGCCAGCACGACCTCGTCGCGTGCCACGACGTCACCGACCAGGGTCCCGATGAGCTTCTCCGACGCGCCGTCGCCGTACCCCGCGGCGGTGTCGAGCAGGGTGCCGCCGGCCTCGGCATAGGCGATCAGCTGGTCGCGTGCCTCGTGCTCGTCGGTGTCGCGTCCCCACGTCATCGTGCCGAGCCCGAGGCGGGAGACCCTGAGCCCCGTGGAGCCCACTGCGCGCTGCTGCATGGCGAACACCGTAGCCAGGAGCGGCAGGCGGCCCGGGCACCCAGGCCGGCGCCACGCCGACACCGCCGCCCCGCCTGCGACGGGTCCCGAGCCGGTCCCCGTAGGCTGCCCGCCGTGCTAGATCTGCTCAAGGCGGTGGTGCTGGGCCTCATCCAGGGCCTGACCGAGTTCCTGCCCATCTCCAGCAGCGCCCACCTGCGCATCTTCCCCGAGCTCTTCGGGTGGGGCGACCCGGGTGCGGCGTTCACGGCGGTGATCCAGATCGGCACCGAGCTGGCCGTGCTGATCTACTTCCGCCACGACATCTGGCGCATCGGCTCGACGTGGGTGCGCTCGTTGGTCAAGCCGGAGTACCGCGGCCACTTCGATGCCCGGATGGGCTGGTTCATCATCCTCGGCTCGCTGCCGATCGTGGTCCTCGGCGTGCTGCTCAAGGACGTCATCGAGCGCGACTTCCGCAACCTATGGGTGATCGCGACGGCCCTCATCGTGCTCGGCATCGTCCTCGGCATCGCCGACCGCGTCAGCGCCGACGACAAGAGGATCGAGCACCTGACCCTGCGCGCCGCGGTCCTGATGGGAGCCGCCCAGGCGCTGGCGCTCATCCCCGGTGTCTCCCGCAGCGGCGCCACCATCTCCATGGGTCGCCTCCTGGGCTTCGAGCGCGAGGCGGCCACCCGCTACGCCTTCCTCCTCGCGATCCCCGCCGTGGTCGGGGCCGGGCTGTTCGAGCTCAAGGAGATACCCAACGGCGACAACACCTACGGCTGGGGCCCGACCATCGTCGCCACGGTCGTGTCCTTCGTGGTCGGGTACGCCGCCATCGCCTGGCTGCTGCGCTACGTCTCGACGAGGTCGTACACGCCGTTCGTGGTCTACCGGATCGCCCTCGGGCTCGCCACGCTCGTGCTCCTGAGCACCGGCGTGCTCTCCGCGAGCGGCTAGAGCCACCCGGAGCGCTTGAACAGCGCGTACAGCACCGCGGAGCTGCCGACCATCAGTGCCAGCGCCCAGGCGTAGCCGTAGGCCCAGTGCAGCTCGGGCATGTGGTCGAAGTTCATGCCGTAGACGCCCGCGATCAGGGTGGGCACGACCACCAGTGCTGCCCCGGCGGAGATCTTGCGCATGTCGTCGTTCTGCCTCAGGGAGATCTGGGCGATGTGGGCGTCGAAGGCGGTCGACAGCAGCGAGTCGAGGGCGTCGATGGTGTCGGAGACGCGCGAGAGGTGGTCGCCCACGTCCCGGAAGTAGGGCCCGGCCTCGGCATGGATCCCGGGCACCGCACCGTCGGTGAACCGCCTGACCGGCTCGCGCAGCGGCATCACCGCGCGCCGTACCTCCGCCAGCTCGCGCTTGAGGACGTAGATGCGGGCGGCGTCCTGGGTCCGCTCGGTGCTGAACACCGACTCCTCGACCTCGTCGACGTCCTCGGTGAGGTAGTCGGCCACCTCTCCGTAGTGGTCGACGACCTGGTCGCAGACGGCGTAGACGACCGCGGACGGCCCGTGCGCCAGCACCTTCTGGCGGGTCTCGAGGCCGAGCCGGGCGGCGTGCAGGTCGGCGCCCTCGCCGTGGCGCACGGAGACCACGAAGTCCGTGCCCACGAAGAGGCTGATCTCGCCGGTCTCGACGGCGTCGTCGGCGTCGACGTACCAGAGGGTCTTGAGGATGAGGAAGAGGCCGTCGCCGTACGGCTCCAGCTTGGGCCGCTGGTGGGCCTTGAGGGCGTCCTCGACGGCCAGCGGGTGCAGCCCGAACGCCTCGGCCACCTCGTCGAGCTCCTCGGCCGTGGGCTCGTGCAGCCCGACCCACACGAAGTCGCCGGGGTCGACGCGCCGACGCATCGCGGCCAGGTCGGCGACCTCGCAGTCCACCGGCACCCGGACGCCGTCGCGGTAGAGCGCGCTGTCGACGATCACAGCGGCAGGCTAGTCCCCGGGCCGTACAGTCGCGGCCATGGCAACCCTGATCCTCGTCCGCCACGGCCGGACGACGGCCAACGCCGGCGGGGTGCTGGCCGGCCGCGCGCCCGGCGTGCGGCTCGACGAGGCCGGCGAGAAGCAGGCCCGGGCCACCGCGGAGCGCCTCGCCGCCGTGCCCGTGCGCGCGGTCGTCACCAGTCCGCTGGAGCGGTGCCGGCAGACGACCGCGGCCATCGTGGCCGCCCACCCCGACCCGTTGCCGGTCACCCGCGACGCCAAGCTCACCGAGTGCGACTACGGCGACTGGCAGGGCCGCTCGCTCAAGGAGCTCGGCAAGGAGCCGCTGTGGAAGGTCGTGCAGCAGCAGCCCTCCGCCGCGGCCTTCCCGGGGGGCGAGTCGCTGCGCGCCATGCAGGACCGCGCCGTGGCCGCCGTACGCCGCCACGACCGGCGGGTCGGCGAGGAGCACGGTGACGACGCCGTCTGGGTGGCGGTGAGCCACGGCGACGTCATCAAGTCCATCCTCGCCGACGCGCTCGGCACCCACCTCGACCAGTTCCAGCGCATCGTCGTCGACCCGGCGTCGGTGAGCATCGTCCGCTACACCGACACCCGGCCCTACGTGCTGGCGAGCAACACCCACGCCGGCGACCTGTCCTGGCTGAGGCCTGCGAAGCGCTCGCGGCGCCGCCGGCCGGCCGCCGACGCCGCGGTCGGCGGGGGAGCGGGCCCGGGCGCGTCTGGCACGCGGTCATAGGGTGGGCGACATGCCTGTCGTGCACTCCTTCGACCCGCCGGACCGCTTCGTGGTCGGCACCGTCGGCCAGCCCGGCCAGCGCACGTTCTTCCTCCAGGCCCGCGAGGGCGTGCGGCTGGTCAGCGTCGCCCTGGAGAAGCAGCAGGTCGCCGCCCTGGTCGAGCGCGTCGACGAGCTCCTCGACGAGCTGATGTCGAGCGAGGCGACCGAGTCGCTCATCCCCGCCGTCGCACCGCTGGACCTCGACGACGACCACCCTCTCGAGCAGCCCATCGAGGAGGAGTTCCGGGCCGGCACCATGACCTTGTCGTGGGACCCCACCGAGGAGCGCATCGTCATCGAGGTGTTCCCCTACACCGAGGCGGCGGTCGTCTCGCCCGAGCAGGTCGAGGAGGACCTCGAGGAGCCGGAGCCCGAGGAGATCTTCGTGGTCCGGCTGGTTGCGGGCATGGCCCGCGCGTTCGTGCAGCGATCCGCCCGGGTCCTGGAGGCGGGGCGCCCGCCGTGCCCGTTCTGCGGCAACCCGCTCGACCCCGACGGACACCTGTGCGTGCGCGCCAACGGGTTCCGGCGACGCGACCCCTAGCCGGATGCCCGAGCTGACGGTGGCGGTCGAGGACCTGCTCGAGGGCGACCTCGAGCTGCACGGGCGTGTGATGCCGGCGTCCAACGCCACGTTCGTCGGCACCCTGGGCGAGCTCACGGTCGTCTACAAGCCGATCAGCGGTGAGCGACCGCTCTGGGACTTCCCCGACGGCACCCTCGCCTCCCGCGAGGTGGCGGCGTACGCCGTCTCCGAGATGCTCGGCTGGCACGTCGTCCCGCCGACGGTCCTGCGCGACGGGCCGCACGGTCCCGGGATGGTGCAGGCGTGGATGGAGCCCGATCCCGACCAGGTGGCCGTCGACATCGTCCGCGGCCACCGGCTCCCGGAGGGCTTCCGGCACGTCTTCGACGGCATCGACGAGCGTGACCGGCCGGTCTCGCTGGTGCACGAGGACACCGCGGCGCTGCGCCGGATGGCGGTCTTCGACATCCTCGTCAACAACGCCGACCGCAAGGGGGGCCACGTGCTGCCGATGTCGGACGGCCACCGGTACGGCGTCGACCACGGGGTGAGCTTCCACGTCGAGAACAAGCTGCGCACCGTCCTGTGGGGCTGGCTGGGGGAGCCGCTGGCGGAGGAGCACCTCGACGGCGTCGCCCGGGTGCTCGCGCAGGTCCGTGACGAGGCCCTGCCCGCGCTGCTCGACGACGACGAGCTCGACGCCCTCGAACGCCGCTGCCACCGGCTCCTGGCCGACCCCGCGATGCCCGCGCCGCTGGCCCACGGACCCGCCATCCCCTGGCCGCCGTTCTGATGCGGGCCGCTGGGTAGGCTGCGCGCCATGCGTGCCTGGTCAGCCCCCGACGTGCCCACCCTCCCGGCCACCGGCCCGTCGGTGCGGATCCACGACACGGCCACCGGCAAGCTCGTCGAGACCAGCCCGCAGGGCACCGCCCGGCTCTACGTCTGCGGCATCACGCCGTACGACGCCACCCACATCGGGCACGCCGCGACGTACGTCGGCTTCGACCTGCTCAACCGGGCCTGGCGCGTGGCGGGGCACGAGGTCGACTACGTCCAGAACGTCACCGACGTCGACGACCCGCTGCTGGAGCGTGCCACCAAGGTCGGGGTCGACTGGGTGGCACTGGCCGAGCGGGAGACCGAGCTGTTCCGGCAGGACATGCAGGCGCTGAGGGTGCTCCCGCCCGCCCACTACGTCGGCGCCGTCGAGTCGATCCCGCTGGTCGTCGCGATGATCGAGCGGCTGCAGCGGCTGGGCGCGATCTACCAGGTCGAGACGGACCTCTACTACTCCGCCACCGCCGACCCGCGCTTCGGCGCCATCTCGCGGATGGAGCGCGAGGAGATGCTCCGGCTCTTCGGGGAGCGCGGTGGCGACCCCGAGCGCGCGGGCAAGCGCGACCCGCTGGACTGCGTCGTGTGGCGCGGCGAGCGGAAGGGCGAGCCGGCGTGGGACAGCCCGTTCGGCCCGGGGCGACCCGGCTGGCACATCGAGTGCGCCGCCATCGCCCACGAGCACCTCGGGAACTCCTTCGACGTGCAGGCCGGCGGCTCCGACCTGGTCTTCCCCCACCACGAGATGAGCGCCGGCCACGGCCAGGTGGCGACCGGTGCCGACTTCTCCCAGCTCTACGCGCACGCCGGCATGGTCGCCTACGACGGCGAGAAGATGTCGAAGTCGCGCGGCAACCTCGTGTTCGTCTCCGCCCTGCGCAACAGCGACATCGACCCGATGGCGATCCGGCTGGCCCTGCTGCGCCACCACTACCGCGACGACTGGGAGTGGACCGACGCCGAGCTCTTCGACGCCCTCGACACCCTCGAGGGCTGGCGCTCGGCCCTGGCGCTGGGGGCCGGCGCCCCCGCGGCGCCGGTGGTCGAGGCGGTGACCGCCGCGATGGCCGACGACCTCGACGCCCCCACCGCGGTCGCCGTGGTGCAGGCATGGGTCGACGCCACGGTCGGCACCACGGGGCTGGCCGACACCTCCGACCGGGAGGCCGCCGACGTCGTACGCCGGCTGCTCGACGCGTCGCTCGGGCTCGCGCTCTGAGCCTCCGACCCTGCCGATTGGTCCCAAACGACACGTTTCGGGGCCCTGGGGATGTCGTTTGGGACCAAACGGCGGCCTCAGGCCGACCGGGTCACTCCGGCTCCTCGCCCCGGCTCCGCTTCAGGTAGCGCTCGAACTCGCGCGCGATCGCCTCGCCCGAGGCCTCGGGCAGGTCGGTGGTGTCGCGGGTCTCCTCCAGCGCCTGGATGTACTCCGCGATGTCCTCGTCCTCCTCGGCCAGCTCGTCGACACCCCGCTCCCAGGCGCGGGCCTCCTCCGGGAGGTCGCCGAGCGGGATGCTGGCGCCGAGCAGGTCCTCGATCTGCCCGACGAGCGCGAGGGTCGCCTTGGGGCACGGCGGCTGCGCCACGTAGTGCGGGACGGCGGCCCAGTAGGACACCGACGGGATGTCGAGGCGCACGCAGGCGTCCTGGAACACGCCCACGATCCCGGTCGGGCCCTCGTACGTCGACTGCTCGATCTTCAGCCGGTCGACCAGCTCCGGCTCGGTGGCCGTGCCGGTGACGGGGATGGGCCGGGTGTGCGGGGTGTCGGCGAGCAGCGCGCCCAGCGTGACGACGAGCTCGCCGCCGAGGTCGTCGCAGGCGGCCAGGAGCTCCGCGCAGAACTGGCGCCACCGCATGTTGGGCTCGATCCCGCGGACCAGGATGATGTCGCGCTCCAGGTTGGGCGGCGAGGCGACGGCGATCTGGGTGGTCGGCCAGATCAGCTGACGGTGGCCGTTCTCGTCGGTCGTGACCAGGGGACGGTTGACCTGGAAGTCGTAGAACTCCTCGGGGTCGATCGCGCCGACGACCTTGGCGTCCCACACGGCCATCAGGTGGGCGATCACCTGCGAGGCGGACTCGGCGGCGTCGTTCCAGCCCTCGAAGGCGGCGATCACCACGGGGTCCACCAGGTCGGTCAGGTCGTCGATCTCGATCACGCCGCAACCCTATGCCCCGGCCGGTGGGTGCGCGGACGCCGCGACCGGTGCGCCGCGGCGGGCGTCGACGACGATTTCACGGTGGTCCGCGGCCGGTGTCACGATGCGGGAGCGCCGTCCACCCGCTGGGACGGCTGCCTAGGCTTGCAGGGCCCGCAGAGCGCGGGCACCGAGAGGACGCCCGTGCCCGACCACCGCCCCGACGCCACCGAGCAGCTCACCGCCCTGCTGCGCGAGCGCGTGCTCGTGCTCGACGGTGCGATGGGTACGGCGATCCAGCGGGACCGTCCGGACGAGGCGGGCTACCGGGGCGAGCGCTTCGCCGACTGGCCCAGCGACCTGGTGGGCAACAACGACCTGCTGACGCTGACCCAGCCCGGCATCGTCCGCGACATCCACGAGGAGTACCTCGCCGCCGGTGCCGACGTCATCGAGACCAACACCTTCAACGCGACCGCGATCTCGCTGGGCGACTACGGCATGGCCGAGCTCGCCTACGAGCTGAACCTCGAGGCCGCCCGGCTGGCCCGCGCCGCCGCCGACGCGGTGGCCACGCCGGAGCGCCCCCGCTTCGTCGCCGGGGCGCTCGGACCGACCACGCGCACCGCCTCGATCTCGCCCGACGTCAACGACCCGGGTGCCCGCAACGTCGGCTACGACCAGCTCGTCGCGGCGTACGGCGACGCCGCCCGGGGCCTGGTCGACGGCGGCGCCGACCTGCTGGTGATCGAGACGATCTTCGACACCCTCAACGCCAAGGCCGCCATCTTCGCTGTCGAGCAGCTCTTCGAGGACCTCGGCCGGCGCTGGCCGGTGATCATCTCCGGCACCATCACCGACGCGTCCGGCCGCACGCTCTCGGGGCAGGTGACCGAGGCGTTCTGGGACTCCGTGCGGCACGCCCGTCCGCTGGCCGTCGGGCTCAACTGCGCGCTCGGCGCCAAGGACATGCGGCCCTACCTGGCCGAGCTCTCGCGGCTGGCCGACTCGTTCGTCTCCTGCTACCCCAACGCCGGGCTGCCCAACGCCTTCGGCGAGTACGACGAGGCGCCCGAGGAGACCGCGGCCGTGCTCGCGGAGTTCGCCGACGCGGGGTTCCTCAACCTGGTGGGCGGCTGCTGCGGCACCACCCCCGAGCACATCGCCGCGATCGCGCAGGCCATGGCCGGCAAGGAGCGACGTACCCCCGTCGAGAGCCGGCCGATCATGCGGCTCTCGGGGCTGGAGCCGCTGAACATCACCGAGGAGAGCCTCTTCGTCAACGTCGGCGAGCGCACCAACATCACCGGCTCCGCCCGGTTCCGCAAGCTGATCAAGGACGGCGACTACGACGCCGCCCTGTCGGTGGCGGTGCAGCAGGTGGAGAACGGCGCGCAGGTCATCGACGTCAACATGGACGAGGGCATGATCGACGGCGTCGCGGCCATGGACCGCTTCACCAAGCTCATCGCGTCCGAGCCCGACATCAGCCGCGTGCCGGTGATGGTCGACTCCTCCAAGTGGGAGGTCATCGAGGCCGGCCTGAAGAACGTGCAGGGCAAGCCGATCGTCAACTCGATCTCCATGAAGGAGGGTGAGGAGCGGTTCCGCGAGCAGGCCCGGCTGTGCCTGAAGTACGGCGCGGCGGCCGTGGTGATGGCCTTCGACGAGGACGGCCAGGCCGACAACCTGGAGCGCCGCAAGGCGATCTGCGAGCGGGCCTACCGGATCCTGGTCGACGAGGTCGGCTTCCCGTCCGAGGACATCATCTTCGACCCCAACGTGTTCGCGGTCGCCACGGGCATCGAGGAGCACGCGTCGTACGGCCTTGACTTCATCGAGGCGACGCGCTGGATCAAGCAGAACCTCCCCGGCGCCAAGGTGAGCGGCGGCATCTCCAACGTGTCGTTCTCCTTCCGCGGCAACAACCCGGTGCGCGAGGCGATCCACGCGGTCTTCCTCTACCACGCGATCCGTGCCGGGCTCGACATGGGCATCGTCAACGCCGGCGCCCTGGTGGTCTACGACCAGGTCGACCCGGAGCTGCGCGAGCGCATCGAGGACGTCGTGCTGAACCGGCGCCCCGACGCCGCCGAGCGGCTGCTCGAGATCGCCGAGACCTACAACCGCCAGGACGCCGCCGACGAGGCGACCGAGGCGGAGTGGCGCTCGCTGCCGATCGGGGAGCGGATCACCCACGCGCTGGTGAAGGGCATCGACGCCCACGTGGAGGCCGACACCGAGATCCTGCGCCGGGAGATCGCCGAGCGCGGCGGCCGGCCGATCGAGGTGATCGAGGGCCCGCTGATGGACGGCATGAACGTCGTCGGCGACCTCTTCGGCGCGGGCAAGATGTTCCTGCCGCAGGTGGTGAAGAGCGCGCGCGTGATGAAGAAGGCGGTCGCCTACCTCATTCCCTACATCGAGCAGGAGAAGCTCGACAACCCCGAGCTCGCCACCGCCAAGGAGACCAACGGCACCATCGTGATGGCGACGGTGAAGGGCGACGTCCACGACATCGGCAAGAACATCGTCGGCGTCGTCCTCCAGTGCAACAACTACGAGGTCATCGACCTCGGCGTGATGGTGCCCGCCCAGAAGATCCTGGACACCGCCGCCGAGGTCGGCGCCGACATCATCGGGCTCTCGGGCCTGATCACGCCCTCGCTCGACGAGATGGTCGGCTTCGCCACCGAGATGCAGCGCCAGGGCCTCTCGATCCCGCTGCTCATCGGCGGGGCGACGACCTCACGGGCCCACACGGCTGTCAAGGTCGACCCCAGGTACGACGGCCCCGTGGTGTGGGTCAAGGACGCCTCGCGCTCGGTGCCGACCGCGGCCGCGCTGCTGCACGAGACCGGCCGCGGCAGGCTGATGGGCGACGTCAAGGCCGACTACGACTCGCTGCGCAGCCGCCACGCCACCAAGCAGGACCGCCCGATGGTGCCCCTCGAGCAGGCGCGCGCGAACGCCACGCCCGTGGACTGGGAGGGCTACCAGCCGACGGCCCCGGCCCGGTCGGGCGTGCACGTGCTCGACGACTACGACATCAGCGAGCTGCGCGACTACATCGACTGGCAGCCCTTCTTCAACGCGTGGGAGATGAAGGGGCGGTTCCCCGACATCCTCAACAACCCGACGACGGGCGAGGCGGCGCGCAGGCTGTACGACGACGCGCAGGAGATGCTCGACCGCGTCATCGGCGAGAGGTGGCTGACCGCCCGGGGCGTCTACGGCTTCTTCCCCGCCAACGCGGTGGGCGACGACATCGAGGTGTACGCCGACGAGCAGCGCGCCGAGGTCCGCACCGTGCTGCACCACCTGCGCCAGCAGGGCAGGCACCGCGAGGGCGTGCCCAACCGGGCGCTGTCGGACTACGTCGCGCCGCGCGAGGCGGGACTGCCCGACCACGTCGGCGGCTTCGCGGTGACGGCGGGCATCGGCATCGAGGAGCGGATCAAGGCGTTCAAGGCCGAGTACGACGACTACTCCGCCATCCTGCTGGAGTCGCTGGCCGACCGGCTGGCCGAGGCCTTCGCCGAGCGGCTCCACCAGCGGGTGCGCACCGAGCTCTGGGGGCACCAGCCCGCCGAGGACCTCACCCACGAGGACCTGATCGCCGAGCGGTACGCCGGCATCCGGCCGGCGCCCGGCTACCCCGCCTGCCCCGACCACACCGAGAAGCTCACGCTGTGGGACCTCCTCGACGTCGAGGAGAACACCGGCATCAGGCTCACCGAGTCGATGGCCATGTGGCCCGGCGCCGCGGTCTCGGGCTGGTACTTCTCGCACCCGCAGTCGCAGTACTTCGTCGTCGGTCGCCTTGCCCGCGACCAGGTCGAGGAGTACGCCGAGCGCAAGGGCTGGACCCTCGCCGTGGCCGAGAAGTGGCTCTCGCCCAACCTCGGCTACGACCCGGAGGACTGAGCCGGCGCCTCGTCGGCGTCGAGCTCGCCGCCGGTCGGGTCGGGTGCCGTCTCGTCCTCGAGCCAGGCGCCGCCCACCGGCTCGCGCTCCCACGCCGTGATGCTCCAGCCCTCCTCGAGGCTGCCCTCGAGCCGGATGCAGCCGGTGTTGTGCAGCGGCTCGTGGGCCGGGGCGTGGTCGCCGGTCGCCCGGTGGGTGACCCAGGCCCGGATGGCGGCGCCGTGGCTGACCACGAGCACCGTCTGCGACGCGGTGCTGCAGATCCGGGCCATCACGGCGTCATAGCGCCGGAGGAAGTCGGTGCCGGTCTCGCCGCCCGGCATGCGGCGACCGAGGTCACCCTCGAGCCAGCCCCCGATCGTGCCGAGGTACCCCTCCAAAGCCTCCTGGTCGTGGCGCATCTCGAAGTCGCCGGCGGCGATCTCGCGCAGCCCGTCGTACGCCGCCGGCGTGCTCCCGAGCGCCCCGGCGAGCGGGGCCGCGGTCTGGCTCGTGCGCGTGGCGGTCGAGACGGCGATCGCCTCGATGCCCTCGTCGGCCAGAGCCCGTGCCGCCGCGCCGGCCTGCCGCCGGCCGAGCTCCGTCAGCTCGAGGCCCGGGACGGCGGTGTCGAGGGCCCCCGTGACGTTGGCGACCGTCTGGCCGTGGCGGAGGAGCAGCAGTCGCATGCGGTCAGGCTAGGTCGTCGACCCCGTGGACGGAGAGGCGGCGTGCACCCGGCGACCGGCACGCCCGGCGCTCACCCGGTGATCCTTCGGCAGAGACGGCGGCCGGGTGACGCGGTGATCCCGTGGACCACGGTGCTCGCCACCACCAGCAGCGAGCCGGCAGCCACCACGACCTCGTGGACGGCGGACCGTGGCCCCGAGGTCGCGCACGAGGTCGGGTTTGGTTCCGTCGGTGACCCGGTCGAGGACGTGCACGTCGAGGCCGCGCTGCACACCGAGCGGGGCGGCCAGCAGGCCGATCGGGCCGGCGCCGGTGACCAGGACACTGCGCGGCGCGAACCACGCACGGGCGCCGATCCTCTCGATCTGCTCCCAGGCCTTGGCCACGACGCTCGTGGGCTCGGTGAGGACACCGCAGAGGCCGAGGTCGGCGCTCACCAGGACGGCGTAGTCGGTCTCGACGGTCCACTGCTCGGAGCCGTACCCGAAGTCGACGTCGTGCGCTCGACGGTAGACCCCGATCACCGGTCGATGCTCGCGACGGCGTCGCGGGATCGCTGCGATCCGGTGACGCACCCGGATCCTCCCAGAGCTGTCGGTGCAGGGGGCGTGGGCGCCGGAGACGCCATGCGGGCACCGGCGCTGGGCACCGGTGTCGCGTGCGGGCCGGGTCGGTGCCGGACAAGCAGCCGCAGCCAGCTGGCTGCCCAGGTGGAGGAGGAGACGACATGTGGTTCGACCGCTGGTCCGACGTCCTGAGGGTGCTGCTGGTGGGCCCCGCGGCGTACGCAGTGCTCATGGTGGTGCTGCGCACCTCAGGCAAGCGCACGCTGGCCAAGCTCAACGCCTTCGACCTCGTGGTCACGGTCTCCCTGGGCTCGACGCTGGCCACGATCTTCCTGAGCGGCACCGTCTCGTGGTCGGAGGGCGCGGTCGCGCTGGCGGTGCTGGCGCTCCTGCAGTGGCTGGTCGCTGCGTGCACCGCCCGGTGGCCGCGGAGCAGGGCCGTGGTCACGGCTGGACCGACCCTGCTGCTGCGTGACGGGACGATGCTGCACGACGCCCTGCGCAGCCAGCGGCTGACCGAGAGCGAGGTCAGGCAGGCCGTCCGCGGTACGGGCGCCGGTGACGTGTCGGCGGTAGCGGCCGTCGTCCTGGAGACCGACGGCACGTTGAGCGTCGTCCCGCGGAGCAAGGTCGGT
>NZ_CADCUP010000120.1 GCF_902805925.1 uncultured Nocardioides sp. | reverse complement strand
GGCTACTTCCCCGACGAGATGATGACCGCAGTCTGGTTCCCGGTCGTCGTCGGATCGATCGCATTCGCCGGACCGTCGGGCATGCAGCAGATGTGGTACACGCTGCACCTGCGCGAGAGCGGTGCCGCGATGGGCGCGCACATCCCGAAGCTCACCGGTGTGGCCCACGCCAACAAGAGTGGCCTCGAAATCGAGGCGATGCCAGCGCGCGGGTTCATGTTCGACACCGAGGACCCGGCGGAGATGGAGAAGTGGAAGGGCTGGCGCAAGTGGATCACCTTCGACGCCTTCGCCCTCTTCTGGGGAACCACCATGCTGGTCACCATCTCCTTCACGGTGATGGCGATGGCGGCGGCCAGGGAGAGCTCGGCCGTGCGGGAGCGGCTGCTGGAGGGTGACCGCGACGCGGCCCTGCCCGCGATGGCGGATGCCTTCTCTGCTGCTGGCGCGAACGCGCTGGGCGGGATCTTCCTCGGGTTCATCGCGATGATCGGCCTCAACGCCACGCTGGGTCTGTTCGACTCGTTCTCGCGTGGGCAGGCCGACATGGTGTTCAACAACAGCAAGGCCGGCAAGAAGATCGGGATGACGAAGCTCTACGCCATGTTCCTCTGGGGCGTCGTCATCTTCGGTATCCTCATCGTGAACTTCGGTCCCGCTGACGGACCCGGAGCGGTGCTGGACATCCTGGCGTTCCTGTCTACCTTCGCCATGGGCGCGTACTGCGTGACGTTGCTGTTGGTGAACAACCGGATTCTGCCCAAGCCGATCCGACCGGGCATCCTGTCCAACGCGATCATCGCGTTCGCTGCGGTGTTCTACCTTGGGATGCTGTTCTACAGCATCTTCGTCTACGGCGTCGCGGACATGGGCTGATCCCGTGACGAGATCACGACTGGCCGGCCTCGGGGAGCTCATGCTCCCCGGGGCCGGGATCGGGGCCGCGACGGGCGTGATCGCCGGGCTGGCCACCCTCCTGGTGGGCCTGCCACCGGGCTTGGCCGCCGTCAACGCGCTGGCGCTCGGCATCCCGATGGCGCTCTTCGGCGGTGCATACACGGTCCTGTGTGCGCGAGGCATCATGGTGGTGGGCGTCTTCGCGCCGTGCGCCCTGTACTGGCTGGTCGGCTACCCGGTCAGCCGGATCGTGCAGGAGGGTTCAGCCGGGTTGTACCTCGGGGGAGGACTTGGCCTGTCGACCGACGTGCTGGCGTTCTACGCGTACAACGCACTCCTCGCGCCCGGCCTCGCCTTCGGGTTCATCTGGCTGCACGAGCGGCTCGTGCCGCCCTGGCTGCTGCGGATCCGCGACCACAACGTGCTGGCTGCCGGGCTGGCGCAGGCGTACCTCGTGTACGCCGAGAGGGTGTTCGAGCAGAAGCAGCGCCGTGCCGCGATGCGGGCGCACAAGAAGCAGCGTGCGCTCGGCGCCTAGACCGACGTGATCAGAACGGCAAGGGGCCTCGCTTCCAGCGGGGCCCCTTCCTTCCTTATGCCTGGAGAAGAGAGACGACCATGGACGTGTCATCGACGATGTGGATCATCACGATCGTCGCCACCATCGGCGTACTGGCTGTGGACTTCGTGATCGTGGCCCTCAAACCGCACGAACCGTCGCTGCGTGAGGCGACGATCTGGGTGTCGATCTACGTCAGTCTGGCCGTGCTGTTCGGCCTCGGTCTGACGGTGTTCGTCGACGGGACGACGGGCGGTGAGTTCTTTGCGGGCTGGCTCACCGAGTACTCGCTCTCGGTCGACAACCTGTTCGTCTTCCTGCTCATCATGGCCAAGTTCGCGGTGCCCCGCGACTACCAGCAGAAGGTGCTGCTGATCGGGATCGCCCTGTCGCTGGTGCTGCGGGGAATCTTCATCGCGCTCGGTGCCGAGGCCATCGAGCGTTTCGACTGGGTGTTCTTCATCTTCGGCGCGTTCCTCGTCTACACCGCCTGGAAGCTCGCCACCGCGGACGACGGGGAGGAGGAGTTCAAGGAGAACCCCGTGCTCCGCGCGACGGCCCGGATACTTCCGTCGACGGACGAGTACCGGGGTGCGTCGCTGATCACTCGCATCGACGGCAAGCGCCTGGTGACGCCGATGCTGGTCGTGATGATCGCGATCGGGACCACTGACCTGATCTTCGCCCTCGACTCGATTCCCGCGATCTTCGGGCTCACCAAGGAGCCGTACATCGTCTTCACCGCGAACGTGTTCGCGTTGATGGGGCTGCGCCAGCTGTACTTCCTGATCGGCGGTCTGCTCGACCGCCTCGTGTACCTCTCCTACGGGCTGGCCATCGTGCTCGGCTTCATCGGGGTCAAGCTCATCCTCGAGGCGGCCCACAACAACGGTGTCGCCTGGGCGCCGGAGATCCCGATCCTGGTGTCACTCTCGGTGATCCTGGTGACCCTCACCGTCACTGCGGTCCTGAGCCTGATGAAGTCCGCAAGCATGTCCAAGAAGGAGCGGGCCGGCAAGGCGGAGCGTGTCATGTCGCACCCCATGGCCGAGGAGTTCCTCGACGAGCGCTGAGCCTCTCGACGCGATCGACTGAACCTCGCTGGCTCGGTCGGTCGCGCGGCTCTGGCTGAGCGAGCACCGTGCAGTCAGCGGTCGAGGGATCTCGCCGGATCGTCGGCTCCGGATAGTCGGCCCTGTGCTCGCGGCTGCATACGACGCCCTGCAGTTGAGAAGGTGTCGCTCGCTAGGGCCGGAGCATATCCCGGTGCGGGGCGTCGGCCATGGGCGCCGCGGGCGGCGTGGATCGTGCGGCGTCGTAGGCGCTCGGGGCGATCTGCAGCCTCGTCTTGCGCAGGCCCGGGCCGGTGACCTCCTGCGGCCTCGCCAGCCGGATCGCTCGCCCCCGAAGCGCCTCGGGATCCTCCCTGGTAGGGACGAGGCACGACCTCCAGCCCCCCGCAGGAGGCCGTCGATGAACGGTTGCTCTGATGCGGTGGGAACAGGAGGTCCGGGTGTACGCCGATCGAGCTACGCCGGCTCGGGCTCCGTCCCCACGCGCGCCTGGAGACGACTCCTGACGTCCGGCCACTCGTCGGCGATGATCGAGAACACCGCGGAGTCGCGGAAAGTGCCGTCAGCGCGGCGCTTGTGTCTGCGCAGCACTCCCTCAGCGGTGGCACCCATCTTCTCGATGGCGGCGGACATCCGGGTGTTGAGCACGTCTGTCTGCAGCATCACCCGACCGAAACCGCAGCCCTCGAATGCGTATCCGAGCAGGGCCAGGTTGGTTGCCGCATTGACGGGACTTCCCCAGACGTCCGGAGAGTAGGCCGCTCCACCGAACATGCAGCGCTCGTTGGCGATGTCGACCTCGAGCAGGCTGGCGGTGCCGACCACGCGGCCGTCGGTCGCATCGCGAACGACCCATGCGTACCCGCCCTCGATCAGCTTGGCCACGACAGCGCTCATGCCCTCCGCCTGCTCCGGCCGGGCAGCCGGTCCGCCGCCCCAGCCCCCGGCCCAGACCCGGTCGTCGTCGAGTGCGGAGAACAGATCTGGGGCGTCACCCGGCTGGAGCGGATCGAGCTGGACGACGGCATTCCTCAGGGTCTGCAGTTCAGGTGTGATCGCCATGCTCGGATTGTACACTGTATAATTTTGGGCGAGCCGCGTGTCCGTTCCCGCCGCATCTTCGCCCGTCCTGTGACCCCCGCCACCGCACGGCACCTCCTGTAACTGGAGTCACACCAGAATTGGAATTCCTGCTGGTCAGCGCGGGTTTTGAATAGATGCAAGAGCCCTTCATGGGGACCCCGGCTGCGGGATAGACACCGCGGCAAGCCGGGTCACCCACGACACAGTTGCCGGGTCGCCAAGGCTTGGCCGTTTCACGAAAGGATCCATCCCATGATCTTCACCGCACGCTTCGGCGCACTCGCCGCCCGCCCCGTCTTCCCCCGGATCACCGCGTCCGAGCAGGAGGACGTTGCCGAGATCCAGACCCTCGACGTCGAGTACCACCACCGGTCCGAGGAGTCTGCGGCCTGACTGCGCGCAACGGCGGCTCAGCCCGGATGGAGAGCTGCCTAACGACAGGCGGGCGCCCTCGCCGACCGGGTCGTGGCTCTGAGCACGCGACGGTCCAGGGTGCGGCAGCTCGACGCGGTCGGCCGCGAGCTGCTGCCCCGGCTGGCGGGGGGCGGTGCGGCCCGCCTCTGGACGCGAAGGGGTGCCTGTCGGGGGGACCCCGCCGACCTCACCGCTCAGGTCCGGTGACGCCCGCGTCGAAGAACTGCAGCTCCAGCTGCATGGCCCGTCCGTACACCGTGCGGACCTCGGCGGTGTCGTCGGCGTAGACGTCGACGAGCCGCTCGATCGTCGCTGCGAGGCTCTCGAACTCGGGGTCGGCGTAGGTGGCGATCCACCGGGCATAAGTGTCGCTGGCCGGGGGCGACAGCGACTGCCCGAGATGCGCGTAGAGCCGCATGCAGGGCGTCAACGCGGCGCAGCTGACGCCGATGTCTCCTCGGGCCGCGATGGTCTGCAGGAAGTCGGTGTATGCGAGTGTCGCCGGCACCGGCCGGACCGTCGACAGGTCGATTCCCCACTCCGCAGCGTAGGAGGCGTGCAGCTGCAGCTCCTCGCGCACGCCGATCAGCAGCTCGGAGAATGTGTCGAGCGCCATCCGATCCGGGCTGTGCGCGATCCCGAACCCGTACGCCCGGCAGAAGGCCTCGAGGAAGAAGGCGTCCTGGGCGACGAAGTGCGCGAACGACGTGCGGGGCAGCGTGCCGTCTGCCAGTCGCCGGACGAACGGGTGCCCGAGCGCTTCCGTCGCCCGGTCTGCGTTGCGTGCCCAGAGGGCTTGGGAGAGGCTTGGGGCCACTGTCTCGCTCACGCCTCGTCCTCCAGAGCCATGGCCCAGAAGCAGGACTCGGCGTCCAAGACCGCCAGGAACGCGGTCTCCACGTCCTGTTGCGCGGGTCGCGTGGCCACAGCGTCCGCCGCTTGCTCCAGCTCGCTGACGTAGGTCGCGAACTCCGGGGTGGTCCAGTGCGCGGCGAACACCCGGTAGGCCGGGATGCCCCGAGCGGCGAAGGACCAGGCGTCGAGGTAGACCCGTTCGATGGCCCACAGCGCGGTGAGCGCGACGGGCACGTCCGCATCGTCGAGCTCGCTGAGCAGGACCGAGTACGCGGCGGTCTGCGGCCTGGGTGGCTGCGTGAGGTCGAGCTGCTGTGCGGCCGCCTGCTCCTCGAACCAGGAGAGCTCGTCGACCAGCGCCACGGCACCGCCGGCGAGGACCGCCTGCGCCCGGCGCGGCGCCCTGGCGAGCAGCCGCCCCTGGAACGCGAGGAGGTCGGACACGAAGTGGTAGTCCTGCACGAGCCACGCCGCGAACGCCGACTCGGTGATCGTCCCGTCGCGCACGGCTTCGAGGAACGGGTGCTGGGTCGCGTGGCTCCAGGCGGTGGCATGGCGCGGTGGTAGACCGCCGACCGGCATGCGGCTCATCGGTGATCCACTGCGAAGTGGTCGAGGGGGCCGTGGCCGTGACCGAGCTGCCAGGAGGCCCCGCTGCTCAGGGCCAGGGACACGTAGTCCTTGGCCGTCTGGAGCGCCTCGGACGGTTTGGCTCCTCCGGCCATCGCCGCGGCCGCCGCCGCGGCGAAGGTGCAGCCGGTGCCGTGGTTGTTGACCGTGGGGACGCGCGGTGCTGAGAGGTCGTGGGTCGACGTGCCGTCCCAGACGACGTCGACGGCCTGATCGGAGCTGTCGGAGACCGGGTGGCCGCCTTTGATGACGACGACGGCCGGGCCGAGCGCTCCGAGGGCGCGAGCCGCCTCGCGTTGCTCCGCGATGCTACGGATCGGGGTGCCGAGCAGCACCTCTGCCTCGCGCAGGTTCGGGGTGAGCATGCGGGCATGCGGCAGCAACGATCCGACGTAGAGGGACTCGGCCTCGGGTTCGAGCAAGCGGTCGCCGCTGGAGGCCACCATCACGGGGTCGACGACGAGGTTCGGCAATCGACCCGCCGCAGCGAGCTCCGCGACTGCGGAGACGATGGCGGGCGTGGCAAGCATGCCGGTCTTCACCGCGGCGACGGCGAGGTCGTCGAGGACCGCTTCGACCTGCTCGACGACGAACTCCGCAGGCACCACGTGGATGCCCGTGACCCCGCGGGTGTTCTGCGCGGTCAGCGCGGTGACCGCACAGGCGCCGTAGACGCCGAGTGCAGCGAAGGTCTTGAGATCGGCCTGGACGCCGGCGCCACCGCTGGAGTCGGAGCCGGCGATGCTCAGCGCGACGGCCGGAGTCATGGGGCCCCCTGCGACAGCGCGGCCAGGTAGGCGGCCACGAGCTCCGGCGTCCGCATGACCGGCCCCATCACCGCGACCCCGGACGCACCGGCCGCGAGACAGTCCGCAACATCCGGCGGCTGGACCCCACCGAGCGCGTAGACGGGCGCCGTGGCGATGGTTGTGAGCGCGGCAAGCCCATGGACGCCGAGGGCAGGGCCGTAGCCCGGCTTCGACGCCGTGGCGAACACCGGCGATGCCGTCAGGTAGTCGCAACCCTCCGCACCTGCATGCCTCACCTCACCGGCGTCGTGGCAGGAACGGCCGACGAACGAAGGCCGAAGCGTCGGGAAGGCATCGCTCGCGGAGAGGTGCACCGCATCACCGCGAGCGCCGGCGATCATCAGAACCCCTCCGACGGGCGCGAGCACGGCACGGAGCTGGTCGGCCATCTCCACCCGGCGAGCCTCGGACAGGTCCTTCTCCCGCAGGACCACAGCGCGCGCGCCGGCCGCGACGGCGACCGCGACGACGTCGATCAGAGGCCCGGAGCACTGTGACCGGTCGGTGAGGACCATCAACGTGGGGAGCTTCACAGGTCGGGGCGTCCCTGCATCGAGGTGGACGCCTGGGCGTGCCACCGGCGGGGGATCCGCCCAGCCCGGGCCGCGAGGCGCCCTGCTTCGACGCCCTGTCGCATCGCCACGGCCATCTTCTCCGGGTCACGAGCACGGGTCACCGCCGAGGCGAGCAGCACCGCGTCGCACCCGAGCTCCATGGCCAGGGCAGCATCCGAGGCGGTGCCGATGCCTGCATCGAGGATCACCGGTACGGACACCAGGTCGCGGATCAGCGCGATGTTGTGCGGGTTGCCGATCCCGAGCCCGCTGCCGATGGGGGAACCCAGCGGC
>NZ_CADCUP010000119.1 GCF_902805925.1 uncultured Nocardioides sp. | reverse complement strand
CGGCGACGGCATGCACACCTTCACCGACCCCGCCGACGGAGAGTCCTACGTCTCGGCGTACCTCGGCATGGACATCGCCCACCACGTCTTCGCCTGCTTCGACCAGCCGGACCTCAAGGCGCCGCTCGCGGTGTCGGTGACGGCTCCCGAGGGCTGGACCGTCGTCGGCAACGGCGTGGGCACCGCCGAGGGCGGCCGGTGGACCTTCACGACCACCCCGCCGGTCTCGACGTACCTCTTCGTCGTCTGCGCCGGCCCCTGGCACTCCGTCACGTGGGAGCACGCCGGACTGCCCTTCGGCTGGCACGCCCGGCGCTCCCTCGCCCCGCAGCTCGACCGCGACGCCGAGCTGCTGCGCTCGATCACCGAGGCGTGCTTCGACCACTACACGCAGACCTTCTCGCCGCCGTACGCCTTCGACTCCTACGACCAGGTGCTGGTGCCCGAGCACAACTGGGGAGCGCTGGAGACGCCCGGCGCCGTCACCTTCCGCGACGAGCTGCTCTTCCGGGGTGAGCCGACCCCGATGCAGCGCCTGTCCCGCGCCAGCGTGATCGCGCACGAGATGGCGCACATGTGGTTCGGCGACCTCGCCACCTTCGTGTGGTGGGAGGACTCCTGGCTCAACGAGTCGTTCGCCGACTACATGGGCTACCAGGTGGCCGCCCGGCGGGCCGGCGAGCCCGACGCCTGGGCCTGCGTGGCGCTGGGCCGCAAGACCACCGGCTACCGCGCCGACGCGCGGCGGTCCACCCACCCGGTGGCCGAGGACGCCGAGTCGATGGTCGACGTGGACACCGCCTTCGGCAACTTCGACATGATCACCTACGCCAAGGGCAACGCCGTGCTGCGCCAGCTCGTGACCTGGCTCGGCGAGGACGCGTTCCTCGCCGGCGCCAACGCCTACCTGACGGCGCACGCCTTCGGCAACGCCACGCTCGACGACTTCCTCTCCGCCCTGGACGCCGTCTCCGACCGCGACGTCCGCACCTGGGCCGAGCAGTGGCTGCGCGCGACCGGCTTCGACACGATCCGGGTGAGCCGCCGCGGTGACGTGCCCGTGCTCCGGTGCGAGGGGACGCGCGTGCACCGCTTCACCGTCGCGGCGTACGACGACAGCGGCGCGCCGGCCGGGAGCCGCCTGGTCGACCTCGGTCCCGATCCCGTCGAGCTCGCGGAGTACGCCGGCCTCGCGGTGCTGCCGAACGCCGGGGACGAGACCTTCGCGGCGATCGAGCTCGACGAGCAGTCGGCGGCGTTCGTGCAGGCTCACCTCTCCGCCGTCGACGACCCGCTCACCCGCGCGGTGACCTGGTGGGGCGCGGTGTCCTCGACCCGCGCCGGCTCCCTGGCGACCGGCGACCTCCTGCGCCTGGTCGCCCGGCACCTCGCCGCGGAGCGGCACCCCATGGTCTTCGAGGGGGTGCTCGGGCTCACCCTCGACACCGTGGTCACCCCACTGCTGGCCCCCGGCGAGCTCGCCGCGGCCGAGGAGGTGGTGGCCGCGGCGTGCACGCTCGCGCTGGCCGGATCCCCCGACCCGGCCCTGGCCATCGCGGCGGTGCGCGGGCTCGCCCGCACCACGACCGACCCCGAGCTGCTTCACGAGTGGCTCGCCTCCGGCAGCCCCGACGGCCGCGAGCTCGACCGCGACCTGCGCTGGCTCGTCGTACGCCGGCTGGTCGCCCTGGGCGCCGACCCCGCGCTCGTCGAGAGCGAGCTAGCCGCCGACCCCTCGGCCTCCGGCCGGCTGGGTGCACGCGCCGCCCGGGCGGCCGTGCCGACGACGGAGGCGAAGGCGGCGGCCTGGGCCGAGATGTACGCCGGGGAGCCGTCCAACCGCGAGTTCACGGCCACCTCGTCGGGCTTCTGGGCCCGCGGTCAGGCCGAGCTGGTCGCGCCGTACCTCCAGCGGTACGTCGCCGAGGCGCCGGCCGTCGCCGAGCGCCGCGGCCAGGCCTACAGCCAGGTCGTGGGCAACGCCTTCCCGTTCCTGCCGCTCGAGACCGCCGACCTCACCGCGCTGCGCGACGCACTGGCGGCCCGGGTGGAGGAGGGCGTCACGACGGTGCTGGCGCGCACCTGGAGCGACCGGATCGACGACCTCGACGTGGCCCTGGCCCTGCGGGGGTGACGCCGCTCGGTGCACGCGTCCCGCCTCGTTCCACCGCCGCGGATCTCCCTCCACCCCCGCGGATCCCGACGCGCCCGCCGGCTCGCCCGCGGGGCTCGCTCGATCTCCCGCCCGGACGCGTCCCGCCTCGTTCCACCCCCCGCGGATCTCGACGCGCCCGCCGCGGGCTCGCGGGCTCGCCCGCGGGGCTTGCTCGATCTCCCGCCTGGACGCGTCCCGCCTCGTTCCTCGGCGTGACGCTCAGGCGTGACCGTCGAACATGCTGGTCACGGAGCCGTCCTCGAACACCTCGCGGATCGCGCGCGCCAGCAGCGGCGCGATCGAGAGGCAGGTGAGGTTGTCGAACATCTGCTCGTCGGAGAGGGGCAGCGTGTTCATCACGATGACCTCGGTGGCCGAGCTGTTCTTGAGCCGGTCGACCGCGGGGCCCGAGAGGATGGGGTGGGTGACGGCGAGGACCACGCCGGCGGCTCCCTCGGCCATCAGCGCCTCGGTGGCCTTCACGATCGTGCCGCCGGTGTCGATCATGTCGTCGACCAGCACGCACATGCGGCCGCTGACCTCGCCGACGACGCGGTTGGCCACGGACTCGTTGGGACGGTCGGTGCGGCGGGTCTTGTGGATGAACGCCAGCGGGGCGCCGCCCAGGCGGGCCGACCAGCGCTCGGCCACCTTGATCCGGCCGGCGTCCGGCGACACGACGGCGAGCCGCTGGTCGCCGTACTTCTCGCGGACGTAGTCGGCCAGGATCGGCAGCGCCATCAGGTGGTCGACGGGGCCGTCGAAGAACCCCTGGATCTGGTCGGCGTGGAGGTCGACGGTGATCAGCCGGTCGGCGCCGGCGGTCTTGAAGAGGTCGGCCATCAGGCGGGCAGAGATCGGCTCGCGGCCGCGGTGCTTCTTGTCCTGGCGGGCGTAGCCGTAGAACGGCATCACGACGGTGATGCGCTTGGCGGACGCGCGCTTGAGGGCGTCGACCATGATCAGGTGCTCCATGATCCACTCGTTGATCGGAGCCGTGTGGCTCTGGATCACGAAGGCGTCGCAGCCGCGCACCGACTCCTCGTAGCGGATGTAGATCTCGGAGTTGGCGAACTCGTAGGCCGACTGCGGGACCAGCCCGCTGCCCAGGAGGTCCGACACCTCCGCCGCGAGGTCGGGGTGTGCCCGACCGCTGAAGACCATGAGGTTCTTCTCGGTGGTCCGCTTCATTCCGCTCACGGTGCCTGGCTCCTCGTTCGGGGGTGAGAGTGCCGCTCAGGATTGTGTCTCACCGGAGGGCGGAGTCCCAACCCCGGGGTCCACCTGCCGTTCACCCGCCGGTCGACCCGCCGCCGCAGCCGCCTGCGGCGTGCCCGGTCGCTTGCGCTCGGCCCAGTCCTCGATGTTGCGCTGGGGGCCGCTGCTGACCGCCAGCGCCCCGGGGGGCACGTCGCGGCGCACGACGGTGCCGCCGGCGGTCCCGGCGCCGTCGCCGATGGTCACGGGCGCCACGAACGTGTTGTTGGACCCGGTCCGGGCGTGCCTGCCCACGGTGGTGCGGTGCTTCGCGACCCCGTCGTAGTTGGCGAAGATCGTGCCGGCCCCGATGTTGGTGCCCTCGCCGATCTCGGCGTCCCCGACGTAGGAGAGGTGCGGCACCTTGGCGCCGACGCCGATCACGGCGTTCTTGGTCTCGACGAAGGTGCCGATCTTGCCCTCGGCGCCGAGCCGGGTGCCGGGCCGCAGGAACGAGAACGGGCCCACCGTGGCGCCCTCGCCGATCACGGCGAGCTCCGCGTGGGTGCGCACGACCCGGGCGCCGGCGCCGACCTCGCAGTCCTTGAGCGTCGTGTCGGGCCCCACGACGGCGTCCTCGCCGACGACCGTGGCCCCGAGGAGCTGGGTGCCCGGCAGGATCGTGGCGTCCTGGCCGAGCACCACGTCGGCGTCGATCCAGGTGGTGGCGGGGTCCATCACCGTGACGCCTTCGCGCATCCACCGCGTGACGATGCGGTCGTTGAGCAGCCGGCCGAGGTGGGCCAGCTGGACGCGGTCGTTGGCGCCCTCGGTCTGCGTCACGTCGGTGATGGTGTGCGCGCCGACGGTGAGGCCGGCCTCGCGGGCGATCCGCACCGTGTCGGTGAGGTAGTACTCGCCCTTGGCGTTGTCGTTGCCGATGCGGCCGAGCGCCTCGGTGAGGAACTCGGCGTCGAAGGCGAGGATCCCCGAGCTGATCTCGCGGATCGCGCGCTGCTCGTCGGTGGCGTCCTTCTCCTCCACGATCGCCTCGACGTCGCCCTCGGCGGTGCGGACAATACGGCCGTAGCCGAACGGCTCCGCCAACAGCCCGGTCAGGATGCTGACGGCGCGCTGGGCCGCCTCGTGCTCGGCGGCGAAGGCGCGCAGGCTCTCCCCCTCGAGCAGGGGGGTGTCGCCGGCGGCGACGATGACCGTGCCGGTGGTGGGCCCGGCCGCTTCCAGCGCCACCCGGACGGCGTGCGCCGTACCCTCCTGCTTCTCCTGCACCGCGAGCAGCGCGTGCGGCACGAGCTCCTGGATGTGGGCGCCGACCTGCTCGCGCTGGTTGCCGACGACCGCCACGATCCGCTGCGGCTCCATCGCCCGGACGGCGGTCAGCACGTGGCCGACCATGGAGCGCCCGCCGACCGGGTGCAGCACCTTCATCGTCTTGGACCGCATGCGGGTGCCCCCGCCGGCCGCCAGGACGATGACCGTGAGGTTCTCCATGCTCCCGCCTTCCCCGTGCCTTCGCGCGTCGCCGCGCACCGTGCTCCCCGGGTAGGAGTCGAACCTACGTCGCTAGTCCTGATTCAAAGTCAGGCGGGCCCTGCCGGCAGACCAACCGGGGAATGGTCGGCCCAACCCTAAGGCCCCGCCTCGGCGGGGCAACCACACCCGGCAGACCAACCGGGGAAGGGTCGAACCCGCGGTCCCCGGCGAGCTTGGCACTGGTGCCTCGCGGTTCGTACCCGTTGCAACGGGTACGAACCGAGGCGATCCCCGGATATCCGGGGATCCCAACCCCCCGTCACTGCAGGTCCGCCACCACCGAGTCCACCACCGCCACCCAGTCGGAGCCGGTGGCCTCGGCGATCCGCCGCTGCCGCTGGTACGACGCGCCGCGGCGCGGGATCTCCTCCACCAGGGCCAGGTCGGCCTCGCACCCCAGCCGCCGGGCCACGGGGGCGAGGCGCTCGAGGAGGTCGGTGAGGTCGTCGAGGAGCAGCCGCTCGTTGGACCGGTCGTCGAGGATGATCCAGGCGTCCAGGCCGTAGCGGGCGGCCCGCCACTTGTTCTCCTGCACGTGCCAGGGCGGCATCGTGGGCAGGGTCTCGCCGGCGTCGAGGCGGTCGCCGAGGTCGGCGACGATGCAGTGCGTGAGCGCGACCAGGGCCCGCATCTCGTCGTACGTCGAGACGCAGTCGCTGATGCGCACCTCGACGGTGCCCAGGTGCGCGGCGGGGCGGACGTCCCAGCGGATCTCGGTGACGTCCTCGATGACGCCGGTCTTCAGCAGGTCGCCTGCGTACGCCTCGAACTGGTCCCAGCGCTCGAACTGGAACGGCAGCCCCGCGGTCGGCAGCTGCTGGAACATCATCGCCCGGGTGCTGGCGTAGCTGGTGTCGAGCCCCGACCACGCCGGCGAGGAGCAGGAGAGCGCCAGCAGGTGGGGGTAGTGGTTGAGCATGGCCGAGACGATGGGCACGACGTGCTCGCGGCGCAC
This sequence comes from uncultured Nocardioides sp., assembly GCF_902805925.1. Lineage (GTDB taxonomy): Bacteria > Actinomycetota > Actinomycetes > Propionibacteriales > Nocardioidaceae > Nocardioides. The sequence continues at coordinate 28,067 of NZ_CADCUP010000119.1, read as the reverse complement.
CCCCACGTGCACGTGCACGCCCCAGATCAGCATCTGGCGCCCCCACCACTGGGTGCGCGAGATCAGCTCCTCGTAGCGGTGGCCCGGCGTGAGCTGCTGCTCCGACCACTCCGCGAAGGGGTGGGTGCCGGCGGCGTACAGGTCGGCGCCCAGCTCGCGGGCGATCGGGCGCACCTGGTCGACGAGGCCGCGCAGGTCCTCGATCGCCTCCCCGCTGTTGCCGCAGATCCGGGTGGTCAGCTCGATGCTGTTGCGCAGCAGCTCCCGGTGCAGGTGCGGGTTCTCCCCGTGCCGGGCGAGGTAGATCTCGAAGACGGGGTCGGCGGCGTTGACCAGGTCGCGGGTCTGCCGGTCGACGAGGGCCATCTCCCACTCCACGCCGAGGGTGTCGCGTTCGGAGCTCGCGAAGTCGATGGCCACCCGACGATCGTCCCAGAGCGGCGTGGCAGGCGCTCCACCGCAGGCGACGAACGGCGCTACGGTTCAGCGCATGGACCTGCCCGTCATGCCGCCCGTCCAGCCGATGCTCGCCAAGCCGGTCAAGGGCGTGCCGACCGACGGCGGCCACAGCTTCGAGCCCAAGTGGGACGGCTTCCGCTGCCTGGTCTTCCGCGACGGCGACGAGGTGGAGCTGGCCAGCCGCAACACCAAGCCGCTCACCCGCTACTTCCCCGACCTGGTGGCGGCGGTGAGGGAGCAGCTGCCCGAGCGCTGCGTGCTCGACGGCGAGATCTTCGTCGCGCTGAGCACCCCCGGCGGTGGGGAGCGGCTTGAGTTCGAGAGGCTGCAGGAGCGGATCCACCCGGCCACGTCGCGGGTCGACATGCTGGCGCGGGAGACGCCCGCCGGCTTCGTGGCCTTCGACCTGCTCGCCCTGGGCGACGAGTCGTACCTCGACCGGCCGTTCTCTGAGCGCCGGGCCGCCCTGGAGTCGGCCCTCGCCGGCCTCGCGGGCCCCTGCTACCTCACCCGCACGACCACCGACCCGGCCGAGGCGACGGAGTGGTTCACCGAGTTCGAGGGCGCCGGGCTGGACGGGGTCATCGCCAAGCCGCTCGCCGCGCCGTACTCCCAGAACGTCCGCACGATGCTGAAGGTCAAGCACGAGCGGACCGCCGACGTCGTGGTCGCCGGCTATCGGGAACACAAGACCTCGACGCCCGAGAGGCCGCTGCTCGGCAGCCTGCTGCTCGGCCTGTACGACGACGGAGAGCTCCAGCACGTCGGCGTCAGCGCCAGCTTCACCGCGGCCCGGCGGGCGTCGCTGATCGAGGAGCTGCAGCCGCTGGTGTGCCCGATCCAGGAGCACCCGTGGGGCCGCTGGCAGGAGTTCCTGACCGCCAACCCCGACCGGGTGCCCGGCACCCAGAGCCGGTGGAGCGCCGGCAAGGACCTCTCCTTCACCCCGTTGCGGCCCGACCTCGTGCTCGAGGTGAAGTACGACCACATGGAGGGCCGACGGTTCCGGCACACGGCCCAGTTCAAGCGCTGGCGCGCCGATCGGGACCCTCGCTCGTGCGGCTACGAGCAGTTGGAGGAGCCGGTGTCCTACGACCTCGGTAGGGTGCTGGGCGCCGACACGAAAGGTGGCGCACGATGAGTGAGACCTATGCCGTCGTCCTGCTGGTGGAGCAGGCCCTGACCCCCGCCGACGCCGCCCAGGTGCACTCACTGCACGAGGGGCTCGACGAGCCGGTGACCTACCACGTGCTGCTGCCGCTGGAGGACGCCTCCGCCCGCGTCGAGGCCGCCATGGGGTCGCTGGCCGCCGGCGAGGTGATGGCGTCGCCCGCGATGGCGCCGGGCGAGGTCGACGTCGACGCCGTGCGTCAGGACTGCAAGGACCGCGCCGACGAGGACCTCGCGGCCACGCTGGCGTCACTGGCCGCCTCGGGGGCGGCCGCGACCGGCGAGGTGGTGAGCAAGTCCCCCGTCGAGGCGCTGGTCGACAAGGTGGGCGAGGTCGACGGCAACGAGGCGATCATCCTGACCCGGCCCCACGTCGTGGCCGAGTTCTTCCACGTCGACTGGACCTCCCGCGCCCGCCGCAGGCTGGGCGTGCCGATCCTGCACCTGCTGGAGCACGAGAACTTCGACGAGCAGGCCGGCGGCGGCGAGGGCGTCACCGGACTGTGAGGGTCGTCCCCCGCCTGCGGCGCCCCGGAGCCCGCCGCGGGCAGCTGAGCGTCGCCTTCCTCGTCCTCAACCTCGACGGCATGGGCGGCACCTCCCGCTCGGCGATCACCCAGGGCAACGCGCTGTCCCGGCGCGGGCACCGGGTGCGGCTGGTCAGCGTGACGCGCTCGGCCGACGCCCCGCACTACCCGATCGACGCAGGTGTGGCGGTCGACCACCTCCTCGACGTGCGCAGCCGCTCCGACGGGCAGCCCGGCCCCCGCCCCTCCGCGCTCGTGCCCGCCCGGTGGGACGGCCAGTTCGACGCCGACATGGACGCCGTGCTGCGCGAGCACCTGCCGCGGCTCGAGGCCGACGTCCTGGTCACCGTCACTCCCGCCCTGCTGTCGCTCGCGGTCCAGCTCGCCCCGGCGGACGTCGCCGTGGTCCACCAGGAGCACCGCTCCTCGGCCGACCGTGTCGGCGGCATGGAGCCGCTGCTCGCCTTCGCCCCTCGCGCCGACACCGTCGCGCTGCTCACCGAGTCGGCGGCCACGTGGCTGGCGCACGAGCTGGGGCCGGTCGCCCCCCAGCTCGTCGTCATGCCCAACCCGCTGCCGCAGACCCCGCAGCCACGGTCCGCGCTCGACTCGCGCATCATCGTCTCGGCCGGTCGCATCGTGGCCGAGAAGCAGTTCATCCACCTGGTGCGCGCCTTCGCCGAGATCGCCGACGCCCGGCCTGGCTGGCGGCTGCGCATCCTCGGTGAGGGGCCGCTGCGGGGCGAGCTGGCGGCGTACGCCGCGAAGGCCGGCCTCGCCGACCGGGTCGAGCTGCCCGGTGCGGTCAGCGACATGGCCGCCGAGTGGGCCGCCGCGTCGGTCTGCGCCCTCACCTCCCGCACGGAGGGCCTTCCGCTGGTCATCCAGGAGGCCATGTCGGCGGGCGTGCCCGCGGTGACCTACGACTGCCCCTCGGGCCCGCGCGAGCTGGTCGAGCACGACGTCAGCGGGCTGCTGGTCGCCGCGGGCGCCAAGGCGGGCCTCACCGCCGCCCTCTCCCGCATCACCGGCGACGAGACCCTGCTGCGCCGGCTGGGCGAGGGCGCCCACCGGTCGTCCCTGCAGTACGACGCCGACGCCGTGGCCGCCCGCTGGGAGCCGATCCTCCGGCAGGCCGTGGCCCGGCACGCATCCGGCGAGCCCGCCCCCCGGTGGCCGCACCCGCACACCCGCGAGCGGGGCGGCACCGTCTCGCCCGCCTCGCCCGGCACGCCGGAGCAGGCGCGGGCGAGCGCCTTCGCGACCGTGGTCCGGGCTGCCGAGGCAGCCGGCCCGGGCTGGTTCGTGATCCCCGAGCACGAGCGGTTCGTGCCCACCGTGGTCGTGCCGGCCACGCGACGTACCCCCTTCCTGGAGGCGCTGCAGGCACCCGAGCACCTCTCCCTGCGCGACCCCGGCGACCGTGGCTGGCCCGAGCGCCGGCTTCCGGTTCCCGAGATGGTCGCCCGGGAGCGCCGCGCCATGACGCCCCGGCTCGTGCTGGAGCCCTGGCCGCGCGGCGAGGGCGGGCGGCGCACGCACCTCGGCGAGCACTGCGGGGTCGAGATCGAGTTCTGGGACCCCGCCGGGGACGGCACCCTCGTCGCGCCACGCCGCAACGCCCACGTGCAGCGGGCCGGCCCGCCCGACACCACCGTGCGCGTGCTGGAGCGCGAGGTGCCGTCGTACTCGCTGGTCACCGGGGCGAGCGTCGATGAGTGCCGGTTCCCCGTCGACGTGGTCTACACGTGGGTCGACGGCGACGACGACGCCTGGAACGCCGCCCGCGAGGCACGGCTGGGCGAGGTGGGGAGCGACCACGCCCGGCGGGAGTCGAGCGGGCGCGCCCGGTTCCGCAGCCGCGACGAGCTGCGCCACTCGATGCGCAGCGTGGACCTGTTCGCGCCGTGGGTGCGCACCATCCACCTCGTCACCGCCGGCCAGCGTCCCACGTGGCTGGCCGACCACCCCAAGGTGCGGGTGGTCGACCACCGCGACATCCTCCCCGAGGACGCGCTGCCCACCTTCAGCTCCCAGGCCATCGAGACCGCCCTGCACCGGGTGCCCGACCTCGCCGAGCACTTCGTCTACCTCAACGACGACGTGTTCCTCGGCCGTCCGGTGCGCCCCGAGCTCTTCTTCTCCCCGGGCGGCGACGTCGCCGCGTTCGTGAGCGACGGGCTCATCGGCGAGCCCGGTCCCGACGCCAAGCCGTTCCTCCAGGCCGCGCTCAACAACCGACGGCTGCTGCAGGAGGCGTTCGGCGTCACCATCACCCACGTGATGGCGCACTCCCCGCACCCCCATCGGGTCTCGGTGCTGCGTGAGATCGAGGCGCGGTTCGGGGCGGCCGTCGGCGCCACCGCCCGTGCGCCGTTCCGGTCCGCCGGCGACGTCTCGCTGCTGTCGTCCCTCGCCCAGCACTACGGCCTGGTCACCGGCACCGCGTTCCGCGGCGCGGCCGCCCACGCGTTCGTCGACCTGGCGAACGCCCGGATCGAGCGCCAGCTGCGCCAGCTGCGGGCGCGCGACAACGACTTCTTCTGCGTCGGCGACCACCACGACTTCGCCGTCGACGCCGACGAGGTCGACGCCCTCCTGGCCGAGTTCCTGGAGGCGTACTTCCCGGTCGCGGCGCCGTGGGAGCGGGGTAGTTAGGCGCGAAACGGTTGCGGAACGGCGTCGCGGACAGCCATTTCGCACCTGACTACCCCGGCAACGAGCGCAGTCAGCTTCTCCGCAGCCGCCGGGCCACCCGGTTGGTGAGGGAGGTGCGCAGCCCGGCATTCTCGTCGCGCAGCGCGCGCAGCTCCCGGCGCACCTCCGCCAGCTCGGCGTCCTTGCGGCGCCGCACCTCCCGCTTGCCCTCGGCGACCCGGGCGGTCGTGGCGTCCATCGCGATGGCGGCCGACCAGTCGAACAGCTCGACGTACTCCCGCTGCAGCTGCTCCAGCGCGGCGACCGCGCCGGGGTCGTGCGGCTCCTCGACCAGGGTGTTGACGGCCGCCCAGGTGCGGTCGGCCAGGTCGCGCAGCACCGGAGGGACGGCGAGGTCGTCCCAGGTGATCCGCGAGCGGTTGAGGCTCACGTCGATGAAGTCGTCGACCGGGTGCGGCTCACCGGAGGCGAGGTCGGCGTCGTAGGCGATGCCGAGCTGCTCCCCGGCGCGGAGCATCGCCGTGCGCCAGTCCTCGACGAGTTCGGAGTAGCGGACGAACGCCCGCGGCCGTCCGCGGGTGGCCAGCTCGGTCTGGAAGGCGGCGTTCACCCAGGCCGCGACGTTGGCCGTCTCGCGCTGGCGCCGGAAGGCGGGGTCCTGCTCGGTGAGGTACGCCGTGTCGCGGGACCGCACGACCTCGGTGGGGTGGCGCAGCATGGTCAGGGTGACCACGTCGGCGCCGAGCCCGCCCGCGACCCGGTTCCAGACGGGGAGGATCCAGAACGCCCGCGGGTCCTTGACCAGCACCTGCGGTGCGTCGAGCTGGCCCGCCAGCCACTCGCGCAGCCGCGCCTCCACCTCCGGGGCCGAGCCCGCCTCGGCGGCGATCGCGCCGGCGTCGGGGCGGGTGTCGATGGTGCGCACCGGCACCGGGTTGAGCACGTCCTTGTGGAACTCGGTCACCCACAGCGGCTCGTAGTACCCGCGCGGGTTGGCCTCGTCGGCCTCGACCTCGGGCTGGGGGATGTGCAGGCCAAGCCGCTTCAGGGTGCCCGCCACGCTGCTGGTGCCGCTGCGTCCCGAACCGGTGACGAGGACGAGCTTCACGCGATCTGGCACGGGCGAGAGGCTACCGGTCGCCGATCTCGGCGACGATGTCGAGATGACCCGCGTGGCGGGCGTACTCCTGCAGCACGTGGAAGCAGATCCACTCCAGCGTCGCCGGGTCGTCGGCGAACCGGCCACCCTCCGCCGCCACCTCGTCGAGCGCGTGCCCGGCCAGGATCGCGGAGGTCCGCCCGCCCAGTGCTCGCAGCCGCTCGGCGAGCTGCTCGGCCGTGACGTCGTCGGCGACGGTCCACCGCGCCGCCGGGCGCGTCTCGTCGGACTCGTCCGAGGTCCACGGCTCGGGCATGTTCCAGTCGCCCCACGGGTCGTCGACCGGCTCGCCGAGGAAGCCCCACACGAACCACCGCTGCTCCATGTGCAGCACGTGGCTGAGCAGCTCCAGCGGCGTCCACCCGCTCGGCACGCGCGCGGTGCGCTGCTGCTCGGCCGGAAGGGCCAGGACGCCGGTGATGAGCTGCTCGCGGAAGTAGTGCAGGTACGCCGGCCACAGGTGCGGCTCGTCGTGCCGGGGCTCGGACTCCACCTCAGCCGCCCTCGACCCGGTTGCCCTCGGCGTCCCAGTGCCCGGCGACCTTCTTGCTCGGCTGCACCCGCGGCGGCTCACCGGGCATCTTGGGGTAGTCGGGCGGGTAGTTCAGCTCCACCGGGTGCGCCTCCCAGAGGTCGAGCAGCGGCGTGAGGTCGTGGGCGACGTCGTCGATGGCCTTCCACGGGTCGCCGTCGGCCATCCGGTCGGGCACGGTGAACAGGTTGTGGACCCGCGGGTCGGTGACCTCCGCGATCTCCTCCCAGGTCATCGGCGTGGAGACCGGCGCCCCCGGGATCGGCCGCAGGCTGTACGCCGAGGCGATGGTGCGGTCGCGGGAGTTCTGGTTGTAGTCGACGAAGACGCGCTCGCCGCGCTCCTCCTTCCACCACGCGGTGGTCACGCCGTCGTCGCGCCTCTCGAGCTCGCGGCCGAAGGCGATGGCGGCGTGCCGCACGTCGGCGAACTCCCACTCGGGCCGGATGCGCAGGAACACGTGGATGCCGCGGTTGCCGCTGGTCTTGGGGAAGCCCACCATGCCCAGGTCGCCGAGGAGCTCCCTGGCCACGCCGGCGACCCGCACCACGTCGGCGAACGACGTGCCCGGCTGGGGGTCGAGGTCGATGCGCAGCTCGTCGGGACGGTCGACGTCGGCGCGGCGTACGGGCCAGGGGTGGAAGGTGAGGGTGCCCATGTGGGCGCACCACACCGGCACCGCCGGCTCGGTCGGGCAGATCTCGTCGGCGGTGCGCCCGGAGGGGAAGGTGATGGTGGCCGTCTGGAGGTAGTCGGGGGCGCCCTTGGGCACGCGCTTCTGGTAGAAGGCGTCGGCGTCCTTGTCCTGCGGCCCGGTGGCCAGCCTCATGCCCGGCCGCACGCCCCGGGTCCAGCGCTCCAGCGCGGTCGGCCGCTCGTGCAGCGCCCGCATGAGGCCGTCGCCGACGGCGGCGAAGTACTCCGCCACCATCAGCTTGGTCACCTCCGGTGTGGTGTCGGTGGCCTCGTAGATCACCCGGTCGGGGCTGGAGACGCGCACGGCACGATCACCGTCGGGGCCGGGCACGACGACCTCGGCAGCAGCAGGCTTCGCCATGACGGTCAACCTAGTGGGGACCACCCCCGATAGCATCGCCTCCGCACCGACGCCAGAACCAGGGGACCCCATGACCGACCCGACCGGCTCCACCGGCCCGACCGGCTCCCGCCTCGACGTGGTGGTGGTGGGCGGCTGCGGCCACGTCGGGCTCCCGCTGGCCATCGCCTTCGCCGACCGTGGCCGGCGGGTGGGCATCTACGACGTGGACGAGGCGGCGGTGAAGCTCGTCGACGGCGGGGAGCTGCCCTTCGCCGAGGACGGCGCTGCCGACGCGCTGCACCGGGTCCAGGACGCCGGGCGCCTGACGGTCACCACGGACCCCTCCATCATCTCCGGCGCCGACGCCGTCGTGGTGGTCATCGGCACGCCGGTCGACGAGCACCTCAACCCCGACCCCCGCGCGGTCACCTCGGCGATCGCGGAGATCCAGGAGCACTTCCGGCCCGGACAGCTCCTCGTGCTGCGCAGCACCGTCTTCCCGGGGGTGACCGCCGGCGTGGAGCGGCTGCTGGAGAGGGCCGGCCTCGACCTCGACGTCTCCTTCTGCCCCGAGCGCATCGCCGAGGGCCGGGCGATGGAGGAGCTGTTCACCCTCCCCCAGATCGTGTCGGGGCGCTCCGAGGCGGTGCGGCGGCGCGCGGGCGAGCTGTTCGGCAGCCTCACCGGCAGCATCGTGGAGCTCGAGCCCGAGGAGGCCGAGCTGGCCAAGCTCTTCACCAACACCTGGCGCTACATCAAGTTCGCGGCGGCCAACCAGTTCTACGCCATGGCCAACGACCACGGCCTGGACTTCGACAGGATCCGCCGGGCCCTGGCCTCGGACTATCCTCGGGCCGCCGACATGCCGGGCGCCGGGTTCGCGGCCGGGCCGTGCCTGTTCAAGGACACCATGCAGCTCGCGGCGTTCGCCGACAACTCCTTCGTGCTGGGGCACGCGGCGATGCTCGTCAACGAGGGGCTGCCCCTCTACCTCGTCACGCACCTGGAGAAGACCCACGACCTCGCAGGCATGACGGTCGGCATCCTGGGGATGGCGTTCAAGGGCGAGAGCGACGACATCCGCTCGAGCCTCTCCTACAAGCTCAAGCACATCCTGGAGTTCCGGGCGGGCGAGGTGCTCTGCACCGACCCCTACGTCACGGTCGACTCCTCGCTGCTGCCGCTGGAGGAGGTGCTCGAGCGCAGCGACCTGCTGGTCATCGCCGCGCCCCACCGCGCGTACGCCGACCTCGAGCCGAGCGTCCCGGTGGCGGACGTGTGGAACCTCCTCGGCCGCGGAAGCGTCGTGTGAGCGCGCCACCCCGGGTGTCGGTGGTCATCCCCGCCTACGAGGAGGGCGAGCACGTGGTCCCCGTGCTCGACCGGGTCCTCGAGGCCGTCGACATGCCGTGCGAGGTGCTCGTGGTGGTCGACTTCGAGGAGGACTCCACCGTCCCGGTGCTCCGGGCCTACGCCGCCCGCGAGCCGCGCCTGGTCCCGCTCGTCAGCAGCTACGGCCGGGGCCCGGCCAACGCGATCCGCTACGGCATCGACCACGCCCGCTCCCCCGTCACGGTGGTGACCATGGCCGACGGCAGCGACGACCCGCGCCAGATCGACGCGCTGACCCGGCTCGTGGAGCGCGGCGTGGTGGTGGCGGCGGCCTCGCGCTACTCCCCCGGCGGCCAGCAGGTCGGCGGCCCGCTGGTCAAGGGCCTGCTCTCCCACGGTGCGGGCGCCTCCTTGGGCTGGCTCGCGCGGGTCGGCACGCGCGATGCGACCAACAGCTTCAAGGCCTACTCGACCGCGTTCGTGCGCGAGGTCGGCATCGACTCGCGCAGCGGCTTCGAGATCGGCCTGGAGCTCACGGCCAAGGCACGGCGGCTCCGCCGCCCCGTCGCGGAGCTCTCCACGATCTGGCTCGACCGCACGCTCGGCGACTCCAGCTTCGACCTCAGGGCGTGGATCCCGAAGTACCTGCGGTGGTACCGCTTCGCGTTCGGGCCCCGGCTCACCCTCGACCAGCTCCGCGTGCAGTCGGCGCGGATCGCCGCCCTCAACAGCCGCCCGACCGATCGGTAGGAACACCATGTCCGAGCAGCAGAAGGTCCTCGTCACCGGTTCGGCCGGCTTCATCGGCGGCTACGTCGTCGAGGAGCTGCTCCGCCGCGGCCACCAGGTCGTCGGCGTCGACGACTACTCCAAGTACGGCCCGGTGGAGAAGTCCTACGACCACCACCCCGGCTACCACTTCGTCGAGGACGACGTCCGCGACACCGCGCTGATGACCAAGCTGCTCGCCGACTGCGACCACCTCGTCGCCGGCGCCGCGCTGATCGGCGGCATCTCCTACTTCCACGCCTACGCCTACGACCTCCTCGCCACCAACGAGCGGATCATGGCCTCCCAGTGCGACGCCGCCATCGAGGCTCACCGCTCCGGCCGGCTGAAGAAGGTCACCTACCTGTCGAGCTCGATGGTCTTCGAGTCCACCGACCACTGGCCCAGCAGGGAGGGCGACGAGCGCAGGATCCCGCCGCCGCTGTCGTCGTACGGCTTCCAGAAGCTGGCCGTGGAGTACTTCGCCAAGGCCGCCTGGGACCAGTACCAGCTGCCGTACACGATCGTGCGGCCCTTCAACTGCGTCGGCATCGGCGAGGGGCGCGCACTGGGTGACGCCGAGGTGTCCTCGGGCAACGTGAGGCTCGCGATGAGCCACGTCGTGCCCGACCTCGTGCAGAAGATCGTCAAGGGCCAGGACCCCCTCCACATCCTCGGCGAGGGGCACCAGGTGCGGCACTACACCTACGGCGGCGACCTGGCGCGCGGCATCGTGGAGTGCCTGGAGCAGGAGGCCGCGCTCAACGAGGACTTCAACATCTCCACGCCCGAGTCGACCAGCGTGCGCGAGCTCGCCGAGGTCATCTGGCGCAAGATCAAGGGCGACGCCCCGCTGAGCATCGTCAGCGACCCGGCCTACGAGCACGACGTCCAGAAGCGGGTGCCGGACGTGCAGAAGGCGCGGGACGTGCTCGGCTTCGAGTGCACCACCTCGCTCGACGAGATGCTCGACGAGGTGATCCCGTGGGTGACCCAGGCGGTCGCCGACGGGCGCCTGTGACGTGACGACCCGGCTGTCGCCACGGACCGGGGCCCGCCTGGCCGTCGGCGTGCTGGCGGTCGGCCTCGTCGTGGCCGGCGCGGTCCTGGTGCGGTTCGCCCGCGGGCTGTACTTCTACGGCGACGACTGGAGCTTCCTGCTGCTCCGCGGCACCGTCGAGGGCACCGACCGGGGGCTCTGGGCGCCCCACAACGAGCACTGGTCGACGCTGCCGGTCCTGCTCTACCGCGCGCTCTTCGCGACCGTCGGCCTCGACGACTACCTGGTCTTCGCGCTGCCCGTCATCCTGGTCCACCTCGCCCTCTCGGCCCTGCTGTACGCCGTGCTCGTCAGGCTCGGCTCCTCCCGGGGTCCGGCCCTGGTGGTGGCCCTGGCCGTGGCCTTCCTCGGGGCGGGCGCCGAGAACACCTTGTGGGACTTCCAGGTCGGATTCGTGGCGCCGGTGGCGCTCGCGCTGCTCGCCGTGCTCGCCGTCCGCGCCGGCGACCGGTGGCCCCGTCCGGCCGGCCCCGTGGTGGCCGGGGTCCTGCTCGTCGCGGGGCTGATGTGCTCGGGCGTGGGCATCTCGGCGGTCGTGCTGGTGGTGGGCTTCGTCGCCCTGACCGGCGGCGTCCGCCGAGCGGTCCTCGTGGGCGCCGGACCCACGGTCGCCTTCCTCGTCTGGTACGCCGCGATCGGCCACACCGGGCGCCGTGCCGGCGTCGGCGACCGGACCGACCTGCTGCTGGTGCCCGCCTACGTGTGGACCGGCCTGACGAGTGCCCTCGAGCGTGCCTCGGCCGTCGACGGCTCGGGGCCGGTGCTGCTGGCCGTGCTGGCGCTGGCGCCGCTCCTGGTGCGCGAGGTGAGCCCGGCGCTGCGCGCGCTGGCGGTGTCCGGCGTGCTGACCGCGGTCGTGCAGACCGGCCTCCAGGCCGTCTCCCGCGTGGACCTCGGCGTCGAGCAGGCCGCCTCCGGCCGGTACGCCTACCTCACCCTGGTCCTGCTGGCGCCGGCCCTCGCCGTCGTCTGTGGCTGGCTGGGCCGTCGCGTCCAGGCACCCCGCTGGCCCGCGGCCGTGCTCGCCTCGCTGGTGGCGGCGGGCTACCTCGTCCACGGCGTGGCGCTCCAGCACCAGCTCGTCGAGAAGCGCCAGGAGGTCTCACCCGCGCTCGAGCGGCTGGTCCGGGGCATCCAGGCTGTCACGCCGGGTGACCGGCCGGTGCTCACCGAGCAGCCGTTCCCGGCGTACCACCCGGACATCACCGTCTCCCTCCTCGACTCCCCCGAGGTGCGGGCCGCGCTGCCCGCCCGGGCGGTGTCCCCGCAGACCGAGCTCGACGGGCTGGCCCTGGTGGAGGTGGGGGTCGCCACGGAGTCATTCGGGCTGCCGGACGCGACGGGCCTGCGACCCGGCCCCGGGCTCGCCCCGCGCGGCGAGCCCGACGGCGGCTGCGTCACCTACTCCGCGCCCTCACGCGGCGCGGTGCTGGAGCTCGACTCCCCCGACGAAGGGGCGGAGCTCCGGGTCTCCAGCGACGCCGGCTGGGTCACCACGACGCTCTCGCGCGACGGCCTCCGCAGCCTGCCGGACCGGCAGCGGATCGTCCCCGGCACGCCGGTCTTCGTGGGGGTCCGGGTGCCCGGCGCCACGCTGCGCGCGAGCTTCGACCGGGCTGGGTCCTACGAGGTCTGCTCCGGCGGCTGAGCCTCCCACCGGGGCCGTACGCTGACGCCATGGCTTACGACGTGGACAAGACCGACGAGCAGTGGCGCCAGGAGCTCAGCCCCGAGGAGTACGCCGTGCTCCGCCAGGCCGGCACCGAGCGTGCCTTCACCGGCGAGTACACCGACACCGAGTCCACCGGCACCTACGCGTGCAAGGCGTGCGGCTCGGAGCTCTTCACCTCCGACACCAAGTTCCACTCCGGCTGCGGCTGGCCGAGCTTCTACCAGCCGATCACCGACACCGTGGAGTACATCGAGGACGTCTCCCACGGCATGAAGCGGGTCGAGGTCCGGTGCGCCACCTGCGGCTCCCACCTCGGCCACGTCTTCCCCGACGGCTACGGCACCCCCACCGGCGACCGGTTCTGCATCAACTCGATCAGCCTGACGCTGAAGGCTGCGGAGTAGTCGGGGGTCCGCACGGGGGCCCTCGCTTGGGCTGCCGATTGGTCCCAAACGACAGTATCTCAGGACCTCTGGATGCAGTTCGTGCCCAATCGGGCAGATCTCGGGACCCGGGCGCCGGGAGCGGACGAGTCGAGCGGCCGGTAGTGCCGAATGGTCCCAAACGACATGGATCCGGGGCAGGAACATGTCGTTTGGGACCAAACGACGACCTCAGCGAGGCCGGACGACCATGAACGCCTGCGCCCCCAGCACCTTCCAGACCAGCGGCACCTTGAGGTAGAGCCTCACCAGTCCCGGTCCGCTCGGCAGCCGGCTCTTGGTGGTGTAGGGCAGGAAGCGCGGGATGTTGAGCTCCACGTCGAAGCCGGTGGCGTGGAAGGCCTCGACCAGGGCCCGGTCGTCGATCGGGGTGATGTGGTCGAGGAACATCCAGTAGTCCCTCGCGCAGTACCTCACGTTGGGCTGGAGGACGAGCAGCCGGCCGTCGGCCGTGAGCACCCGGCGTACGGCGGTCAGCGTCGAGAGGATCACCTCGCGGGGCACGTGCTCGAAGAAGTTGCTGATGAAGACGCGGTCGACCGAGCCGTCCTCGATGCCGTCGAGCTCGTCGGAGCGCGTCACCAGCGCCTCCACTCCGGGCGCCGCCTTGACGGCGACGTCGGGGTTCAGGTCGACCGCGATGCGCCGGCCGGCCCGGATGCTGTTGATGAACTCGCAGTGGCCCGCCGCCACGTCGAGCACCGTGGCGTCGGTCGGCACCCAGCGCTGGAAGAACCGGGAGCACAGCACCTCCCAGACGTCCAGGCGCTGCCGGCCCTCGTCGTGGAAGCGCTGGGCGTAGAGCTCGCGAAGGTCCTCGGGGTCCGACGTCACCGGGGCAGCCTAGTCAGCGGGGACGGCGGCCCATCGATTGGTCACCAACGACATGGATCCGGGGCAGGAACATGTCGTTTGGGACCAAACGACAGGTTCGGCGGTCAAGGCAGGCGCTGCACCAGGTCGGCGACGCTCGCGCGGGACCCGGTGTAGAACGGCAGCTCCTCGCGCACGTGCCTGCGGGCCTGGGAGGCGCGCAGGTGGCGCATCAGGTCGACGATGCGGTGGAGCTCGTCGGCCTCGAAGGCCAGCATCCACTCGTAGTCGCCGAGGGCGAAGCTGGCCACGGTGTTGGCGCGCACGTCGGGGAAGCCGCGGGCCATCTTGCCGTGCTCGGCGAGCATCGCGCGGCGCTCGGAGTCCTCGAGGAGGTACCACTCGTAGGAGCGGACGAACGGGTAGACGCACACGTGCCCCCGCGGCTCCTCGCCGTCGAGGAACGCCGGGAGGTGGCTCCGGTTGAACTCGGCCGGGCGGTGCAGCGCGAGCTGCGACCAGACGGGGTCGAGGCGGCGGCCGAAGGCGGTGCTGCGCAGGCGGTGGTAGGCGTCCTGGAGGGCCTCGCTGGTGGCGGCGTGCCACCAGACCATCAGGTCGGCGTCGGCGCGCAGGCCCGCGACGTCGTAGGTGCCGCGCACGACGACGTCCTCGCCGGCCAGCTTGGCGAACAGGTCCTCGACCTCGGCGGCCTCGGCGGCCCGGTCGGCGTCGCCGAGCAGGTCACGCAGGCGGAACACCGACCACATGGTGTAGCGGATCGAGTCGTTGAGCTCGTTGATGCGCGCTGCGTTGGTCTTCGTCTGCTCCTCGCTCATGGCTTCATTCTGCCGCCACCGCCAAGGCGGCCGCGCGGCGGGCGGAGCCGATCACCGCGGGGATGCCGACGCCGTCGTACGCCGCCCCGCACACGGTCACACCCGAGCCCACCAGGCCGGCGCGGACCCGGGCGACCAGCGCCTGGTGACCCACGGAGTACTGCGGCAGCGCGCCGCCCCACCGCTGCACGTGGGTCTCCACGGGGGCCGACCGGATGCCGACCGTCGCACGCAGGTCGGCCAGCGAGGCGGCCACCAGCTGGGCGTCGGTGGCCTGCAGGGAGGTCTCCTCGCCGTGGCGGCCGAGGGAGGTGCGCAGCACCAGCAGGCCGTCGCCCGACGCGCGCACCCAGTCCCACTTGGCGAAGGAGAACGTCGAGGCCTTGATGCGCAGCCCCTCGACCGGCGGCACGAGGAATCCGGACATGCCCGCGAGGTCGGGCAGGTCCTCGGTGCGGAAGGCGAGCGTGGTGACCGCGACCGAGGCGGTGCCGACGGTGGCCAGGGCGGCGGCGGAGTCGGGCGCGACGGCACCCAGCAGGCGGGCCGCCGCGGCCGGCGGCGTGGCGAGCATGACGCGGTCGGCCCGCAGCGTCTCGGGGTCCCGGGCGGAGCCGACGGTCAGCTCCAGGCCACCGGGCACGTGGCGCAGCGCGCGGACGACGGCGCCCGTGCGCAGCTCGAAGCGCCCGGCCGCGACCAGCGCCTCCGGCAGGCTCCCCAGGCCTCCCTCGACCCCGGCGAAGACGGGCACGTCGGAGGCGGGCACGGCGGCCGCCTGCTCGAGCAGCGAGCCCCGCGCCGCCATCGCCGCCAGCTGGGGCATCGCCGCGTACGTCGAGATCTCGTGGGCGCGACCGGCGTACACGCCGCCGAGCAGGGGCTCCACCAGCCGGTCGACCACCTCCTCGCCCAGCCGGGCCGCCACCAGGTCGCCGACCGACACGTCGTCGCCGGTCCAGGGCGTGAGCACCTCGCGGCGCGCCCGGTCCAGGCCCTCGGCCGACAGCACTCCGGACGCGGCCAGCTCGTCGAGGTCGAACGGCACGCCCATCAGCGAGCGCGGCAGCGGCCGCAGCGCGCCCCGGCTCCACACCCGCGACGCCGCCGCGGTCGGGTGGACGACGGGCAGGCCGAGCTCGCGGGCGAGCTCGACCCCCTCGGGCCGGCGGTTGAGCATCGCCTCGGCCCCGACGTCGACGCGGACACCGGCGACCTCGACCGTGCGGAGCTTGCCGCCCACGGCGGGCGACCCCTCGAGGAGCAGCACGTCGTGGTCGGCGCCGAGCACGTGGGCGGCGGTGAGGCCGGCGATCCCCCCGCCGACCACGACGATGCGGTGGTCGGCAGTCACGCCCTCCACCTTGGCACAGCTCAGGTGGAGGCCCGCTCCGGCACCGGCGCGGCTGCGACCGGGGATCACCTCGTCGACGTCGTCGAGGTCGTCGAGGGCGCGGCCCCGGGTCTCCGGCAGCGCGCAGCAGTTGGCAACCCGACCCGCACGGCGCGCGCCCGGAACCTGGCTCCGGGCCCGGCCGTCACACCCCCATGACGACACCTCGCCAGGCCCCGGCCCTGCTCGCCGGACTCCTCCTCGCCCTCACCGTCGCGCTCGCCGGCTGCTCCTCGGGTGGCGGCGCCGACGGCTCGTCCTCCGACGCCGGAGGCATGTCGGAACCGGCCCCCGCCGACGCCGGCGACGCCGGCGACGCCGGCGGCGGCCCCGCCGAGGCGAACGCGGGCAGCGCGCGCCGTCCCGCCCGGGTGGCGCTGCAGCAGCGGGCGGTCATCTCCGTGGGCACCGTCTCGTTGACCAGCGAGGACGTCCAGGGCACCCGCAACGAGGTCCAGAAGGTCATCGACGCCCGTCGCGGCGAGGTCACCGGCGAGGAGACGCAGACCAGCGACGAGGGCGAGATGACCTGGTCACGGCTGGAGGCCCGGGTGCCTAGCGAGGACTTCGCCGAGGTGATGACGGCCCTGGAGGAGGCCGGCACCCTCGAGAACGCCACGCGCACCGCCGAGGACGTCACCTCCCAGGTGATCGACACCGACGTGCGCATCCGGGCGCAGGAGCGCAGCCTGCGCCGCATCGAGGTCCTGCTCGACTCCGCCGGCAGCCTGCGCGACGTCGTCAGCGTGGAGGCGGAGCTCACCCGCCGCCAGGCCGACCTCGACTCGCTGAAGCAGCAGCAGGCCTACCTGGCCGACCAGACGTCGATGTCGACGATCACGGTGCACATCGACCGCGACGCCGGCGACGGGCCGCGTCGGGACGACGACGAGCCGGCCGGCTTCCTCGCCGGCCTGGAGGGCGGCTGGTCCGCGCTCGCCGCGTTCGCCACGGGCCTGGCCACGGTCACCGGCGCGCTGCTGCCGTTCGCGGTGCTGCTGGCCCTGCTGGGCGTGCCGCTGTGGCTGCTGCTGCGCAGGCTGGGCGCCCGGCGTGCGCCGCGGTCGGCCGGGTAGTGCGGACTACCCCAGCGGGTGGGTCAGCGGTTAGGCCAGCGCGTAGGACTGCACGAACTCCGTCAGCCGGGCCAGCTGGTCGGGATCGGTGGCGGGGATGACGCCGTGCCCGAGGTTGAAGATGTGGCCCGTGGCGGCGCGACCGGCCTCGATGACCTCAGCGGCCCGAGCCGTCATCACCTCGGTGGGAGCGAAGACCAGCGTGGGGTCGAGGTTGCCCTGCACGACGCGGTCGCCGACCATCGGGATCGCCCGGTCCAGCGGGGTGCGCCAGTCGACCCCGACCACGTCGGCCCCGGCCTCGCCCATCAGCCCGAGCAGGTTGCTGGTGCCGACGCCGAAGTGGATGCGCGGCACGCCCAGCTCGCCGGCGGCGGCCAGCACGCGCGCGGAGTGCGGCATCACGTGCTCGGCGTAGTCGCGCGGCGTGAGGGCCCCGGCCCAGGAGTCGAAGAGCTGCACGGCCGAGGCCCCGGCCTCGACCTGCACCCGCAGGTAGGCCGCGGACATGTCGGCGATCTTGCGCATCAGCGCGTCCCACACCTCGGGGGCGCCGAACATCATCGCCTTGGTCTTCGCGTGCTCCTTCGACGGCCCGCCCTCGACGAGGTACGACGCGACGGTGAAGGGCGCACCGGCGAACCCGATCAGCGGCGTGGCCCCCAGCTCACCCACCAGGCCCTGCACCGCCTGGCTGATGAACGGCACGTGGTCGGGGGTCAGGTCGGGGATCGCCGCCACGTCGGCCAGCGTGCGCACCGGTGCGGCGACGACCGGGCCCACGCCGGGCTTGATGTCGAGGTCGACGCCGACCGCCTTGAGGGGCAGCACGATGTCGGAGAAGAAGATGGCTGCGTCGACGCCGTACCGGCGCACGGGCTGCATGGTGATCTCCACGACGAGCTCGGGGTCCATGCAGGAGTCCAGCATGGCCACGCCCTCGCGCACCCGCAGGTACTCCGGCAGCGACCGGCCGGCCTGGCGCATGAACCAGACCGGGGTGTGCGACACCGGCATCCCCCGTGCGGCGCGGAGCAGGACACTGTCGGCGGCGGCGGGCGACGGACTCACGCCGGGATCCTCGCAGGTCAGGCGGCGTGTTGGCACATCCTCACCGCGTGCGGCGACCTACTGTGGCCCCTATGGCAGTCCGTGAGGAGACCCGCCCGGGCACGGGCGCGGGCTCTCCCCCGCCCGACTTCGTCGCGGCGGTCGCCGCGATGCGCTCGGCACCGTTGCGCCCCGAGGTGCTCTGCGAGGAGATCCCGGCCCCCCAGCGGATCGCCCCGCACTCGTTCGCGCTCAGCGCCGACGTCACCGTCGACGACGTCGACCTCGGCACGGGGCGCATCATCCTGCTGCACGACCCGGCCGGCAACGACGCCTGGCAGGGCACGTTCCGCTGCGTCGCCTACGCCCGGGCCGACATCGACCCCGAGCTGATCACCGACCCCATGCTGGGGGCCGTCGGCTGGACCTGGCTCACCGAGGCGCTGGACGCGCACGGGGCGCAGTGGGCCGCGGCCTCCGGCACCGTCACCCGGGTGGCGACCGAGAGCTTCGGCGGGATGGCCGACGAGGAGGGCACCGCCCAGGTCGAGATCCGTGCCTCCTGGACACCGGTCGCCCCCGAGGCCCCGGCCGCCGGGCCTCCCGACCTCACCCCGCACGTGGAGGCGTGGGGAGAGCTGCTGTGCACGGCCGTCGGGCTGCCGCCGGTGCCCGAGGGCGTGACCCCCATGCCGAGCCGTCGCGGGCAGCGCGGCCGCTGACCCCATGCCGCCCGAGCCACCCGAGCACGACGACTCCGCGGAGGCCCCCGGGACCCCGGAGGTCACGCCCGCCCCGCTTCTGCTGCTGCGTGACGGCCTCACCGCCGTGGTCGACACGCCCGAGCTGCTCGAGGAGGCCTGCGCCGCCCTCGCGACCGCGACCGGCCCGGTCGCGATCGACGCCGAGCGCGCCTCCGGCTACCGCTACTCCGCACGCGCCTACCTGATCCAGCTGCGGCGCGAGGGGGCCGGCACCTGGCTCATCGACCCCATCGCCTTCGACTCCCACCTGCCGATGCTGCAGGGGGCGCTGACTGGGACCGAGTGGATCCTGCACGCCGCGACCCAGGACCTGCCGTGCCTGCGCGAGGTCGGCCTGGAGCCCGCCGCGCTCTTCGACAGCGAGCTGGCCGGCCGCCTCCTGGGCTACCCGCGGGTCGGGCTGGCCACGCTGGTGGAGGAGATCCTCGGGCAGCGGATGCGCAAGGAGCACTCCGCGGCCGACTGGTCGACCCGGCCGCTGCCCAGCGCCTGGCTCGAGTACGCCGCTCTCGACGTCGAGGTCCTCCTCGAGCTGCGGACGCACATGATCGAGGAGCTCGAGGCGGCGGGCAAGGCCGAGTGGGCGCGCCAGGAGTTCGAGCACCTGCTCGGCTTCGAGCCGACCGTGCGCACGGACGCCTGGCGTCGTACCAGCGGCGTGCACCGGTTGCGGGGGCGCCGGTCCCTGGGCGCCGCCCGCGCCCTGTGGGAGGCTCGCGACCGCATCGCCGCCGAGCGCGACGTCACGCCCGGGCGGATCATCCCCGACTCGGCGATCGTGGCAGCGGCCGCGGCCCTGCCCACGGACCGGGCCTCCCTGCTGCGCACCAAGGGGTTCCACGGCCGTGGCGCGGAGCGCTACTCCCGCCAGTGGCTGGCGGCCCTCGACGAGGTGATGGCGATGGCCGAGGCGGACCTCCCGTCCAGGGCGCCCCGGGGCGACGGCCCTCCCCACCCGCGCACCTGGGCCGATCGCGACCCCGTCGCGGCCGAGCGCTTCCAGCTCGCCCGCTCCGCGGTGCTGGCGCTGTCGGAGGAGCTGTCGGTGCCGGTGGAGAACCTGCTGACCCCCGACTACCTGCGCCGCGCGATGTGGACTCCCCCGGCCACCCGCGACGCCGACGGCCTCGCGCCGTCGCTCGGCGCGCAGCTCGCGGCGTACGGCGCCCGGCCGTGGCAGGTGGAGCTGGTGACCCCGCGACTGGTCGAGGCGGTGCTGCAGGCCGACGAGCGGGCTCAGTCGGACGGCGACAGCGACGGCGAGGGCGACTCGGGCACGTAGTCGGGGTCCAGCACCGGCCGCGACGCCTCGTCGATCTGCTCGGTCACCGCCTCCAGGTCGAGCTCGCCGGGCAGCGTCAGCAGCTGTTCGACGAGGGGACCGACGGCCTCCTCGAGCTCCGAGCGGTCGGCGATCAGCGGCGGCACGACCATGCCGCGGAGCGCGTTGTTGAACAGGGCGGCCTGCCGGGGCTCGCGGAGGGGCTGCAGGAAGACCTCGGAGTTGGCGACCGAGTTGTTGGCGGGCACCATGAACCCCGCGGCGGCGACCCTCGCCATCGCCTCGTCGGAGACCAGGGCCGCGATGACGTCGGCGGCGGCCTGGGGGTCCTCGGTCTCGGCCGACATGCACAGGCCCGTGATGCCGCCGACCGTGGCCGGGGAGTCCACCACGGGCATCGACCACACGTCGAACGCCAGTCCGGGCAGGCTGCGGAGTCGCGGCACGAGGTCCCGGGAGCCGGCCATCATGCCCAGCCTGCCCCGCTCGAACCAGTCCTGCGGTGACGCCTTGACCAGTTGCTTGTCGGTCAGCGTGAGCTGGGCGTCGCGCAGCACCGCCAGGCTGCGCTCGAGGGCGTCCTGGGTGTCGCCGTCGGAGAGGGTCAAGGAGGTGGGCGCGTCGTCGTCGTCGTAGACCTGGCCGCCGCCGGAGTAGATGTAGGGCGTCAGCCCGTGCAGGGTCGGCTCGATGTAGAAGCCGCGGGTGCCGCGGGTGCCGCGGGCCGGACGGGACGCGAACTCCGCCGCCGCGGTGAACTCGGCGAGGTTCCAGAAGTCCTCGCGCTGCGGGACGTTGAGGCCGCGGCCCGCCATCCTCTCGAAGTCGACGAGCTCGGTGTTGACGAACATCACCTCGGGCGAGACGGCGTACGGCATGCACTGGAGCTGGGCGTCGAGGCCGAACGCCGCCACGGCGTCGCGGGAGAAGTCGTCGCCGAAGTCGACGCCCCGCTCGTCGAGCAGCTCCCCGACCGGCCGCACGGCCTCGCGCGACATCAGGCCGGGCAGGTCCTGGCGCGAGGCCATGAACAC
This sequence comes from uncultured Nocardioides sp., assembly GCF_902805925.1. Lineage (GTDB taxonomy): Bacteria > Actinomycetota > Actinomycetes > Propionibacteriales > Nocardioidaceae > Nocardioides. The sequence continues at coordinate 6,997 of NZ_CADCUP010000119.1, read as the reverse complement.
GTCGGGGACGTCGCCGTCGGCGACCCCCTGCACGGCCGCGGCGCGGTCCCGCCACGGCTCGAGCTCGACCTGCCCCGTCAGCGACGAGGCGTTGTAGTCGTCGGCGACGCCCTCGAAGGCCTCGAGCTCGTCCTCGCGCCCGTAGACGCCGAGCGTCACGGTGCCGGCCTCGGTGGGCGACGCGCTGCTCGCCGACGGGCTGCCGGACAACGAGGGGTCGGGGTCGTCGCGACCCGAGCAGGCCACCAGCGCCGGGACCAGGCACGCGACGAGACCGACCGCGGCAGCCCTCACCGGGCGGCGGCGTCGTTGCATGCGGCTATCTCCTTCGACGTGCTGGGGACTGCGACCACCCTATCGACCCGCGGGTCGGGGAGGCACGGGCGTTCCCACGCCCACCGGCGCGGCTCAGCCCAGCTGGTGGAAGGCCCTCGCCCCGGCCACCACGGCGTCGAACACGTCGCGGTCCAGGGCGGCCCCCTCGCGCCGGATCGACGCCTCGTCCAGGTGCAGCAGCCGGTCGAGCCGCACCTCGCTCGGGCGACCCTCGCGGTCCCAGCGCCCGGCGCCGACGTCCATCCAGTGACGACCGTGCCGGGCCTCGTCGGCGGCGTCGAGGTCGTGGTCCTGGCTGGAGAGCATCAGCCCGAGCCAGGTCTGGCCGTCGCGGGCGAGCAGCAGCACCGGGCGGTCCTTGCCCCGGGCCGGGTCGTCCTCGTAGGGCACCCAGGCCCACACCACCTCGCCGGCGTCGGGCTCGCCGTCGGCCTCCGGCGCGTAGTCGGGGCTCGAGGCAGGGACGCGACTGGGAGCCAGCCGGGAGAGGAGACGACGCAGCATGCGCGTCAGTCTAGGGAGTGAGAGGTGCGCCGGACCGGGAGCGCCTCACGGCGCGTGGCCGCTCTAGGCGGCACATTTTGGGACCCGGGGCTGCCACAGCCCGACGCACCACGGGACGAGTGTAATTCTTCAGGCGAGCTCGTGGCGCATTTCGAGGTGACCCGCTGCCTCCAGCTGCTCGGCGAGCGTGAGCATCCGGGCGGTCTCCTCGTGACCCGCCTCGAGGGCGGCCCGGCCGGTGGCCACGACCCGGGCGAACGCCGCCGCCCGCAGCAGCACGTCGGCGAAGTCGGCCCGGACGATGCCCCGCAGCACGTCGTCGACCATGGCGCGCAGCCCGTCGGGGCCCGGCGGGTCGGCCACCCCCGCGACGACGCGGGCGACCTGAGCGCGCGTCCGACCAGCCTCGAACTGCGCTGCGACACCCGTCGGGTCGGCGTACACCCAGGCCCGCATGACGTAGAGGCGCCACAGCGACCCCGCCAGCGATTCCGGCGGGGAGCCGGCCCACAGCTGGGCCAGGGTCTCCAGCCCCTCGGTCTCGGCGAGGTGCAGCACCCGGTCGACGACCGTCTCGTCGTCGCTGTCACGGGCGCCGCGCACCAGCAGGGTGGCCGCCCGGTCGGCAGCCTCCTGCAGCATCGCCGGGTCGTCGCCGGCCCGGATCTCGTCGAAGAACCCCGCACCGGGGGTCATCGGTCGATGGTGCTCGCGCATGCGCGCCACCCTATTCGCCGCGACGGGTGGGTCCTACCCGGCGAGGGCCTTGCGGATCCGCTGGTCGCTCACCGGACGGGCGGTGCCGAGGTGCTGGGCCCACAGGGAGACGCGGTACTCCTCCAGCAGCCAGCGGGCGGTCCGTTGGGAGGCGCTGGGCGGCCGACCGTCGGGCAGCGCGTCGAGCTGGTGGAGCAGAGCCTCCTGGAGGTCGGTGACCGAGTCCATCAGCTGGCGGTCGCGGGCGACCTGGCCGTCGAGCCTCTCCCGCCGGTGCTCGAGGCCGGCGAGGTAGCGAGGCACCTGCCGCAGCTGCGCGGCCCCGGCCTCGCCGATGAAGCCCGGGTGCACCAGGCGGCCGAGCTGGGCCCGCATGTCGGTGAGGGCCGGCAGGGTGATCAGGTCGGCCCGGCCGCTGAGGGCGCGGTCCGCGCGGCGCCAGGCCTCCAGCACCCGCATCACGTCGTGCAGCGTCGCGCGCAGCCGCGCCTCGAGGTCCTCGCCCGCGGCGGCGAGCAGGGCGGCGTACGCCGGCTCGTCCCGGACGGGCGGACGCGCGTCGACCACGTCCCCCACGACGGCGGCACGGCAGTCCTCGAGCAGCTCGGCGACGGAGGGGTACGGCGACCCGGCCAGGCTCAGCTTCTCGGCGTTGCCGAGCCCCTCGACGATGCGGGGGACGACGTTGCCGGCGCGGGCGAGGTCGAGCAGGGCGAGCCGGCGCACGCCCAGCCGGTGCCGCGCCTCGGCCTCCTCCAGCGAGCCGAAGATCCGCAGCCCCACCGTGGCGCCCTCGTCGACGAGCGCCGGGAACGCCAGCACCTCGTGGCCGGCGCGGCGTCGGGTGAAGGACTGCTCGATGGTGCCGAAGGTCCACGTGGTCTGCCCCGTCGAGGTCACCCCCGCGTCGGCGGCCACCTCGGCGATCGCCTGAGCGAACGTCGGCCGCAGCGGCTCCTTGAGCGCCTCGAGGTCCTTGCCGCGCGCCGCCTCCGAGCCGTCGTCGTCGACGACCCGGAAGGTGGGCCGTAGGTGCTCGGGCACCTTGCTCCAGTCCCACGCCTCCCGCGGCACGTGCACCCCGGTCGTGGAGCGGAGGTGGCGCTCGAGCGCCTCCACCAGCGGCTCCTGGCCGGCCGGCACCCTGGCCAGGAAGTCGCGGGCGGTGTTGGGCGCGGGCACGAAGTGGACGCGCAGGCTCTTCGGCAGGCTGCGCACCAGGCTGGTCACCAGCTCCTCGCGCAGGCCGGGCACCACCCACGAGAAGTCGTCGGCCTCGACCCGGTTGAGGGTGGCGACGGGCACGTCGATGGTGAGGCCGTCGTCGCGGGCGCCGGGCTCGAAGTGGTAGCTGATCGGGAAGGTGAGCCCCTCGGAGGTGCCCTGCCACACCGTCGGGAAGTCCTGTCCGGCGACCTCGCCGGCGGTGTCGTTGACCAGCATGTCGAGGTCGAAGGTCAGCAGGTCGGGGTGCTCGCGGCGCGCGCCCTTCCACCACTGGTCGAAGTGGGCGCCGCTCACCACGTCCGGGCCGACGCGGGCGTCGTAGAAGTCGAAGAGGGTGTGCTCGTCCACGACGATGTCGCGGCGGCGGGCGCGGTGCTCGAGCTCCTCCGCCTCGGCGAGGAGCGCACGGTTCTGGTCGTAGAAGCGGTGCCGGGTGTGCCACTCGCCGTAGACGAGCGCGTGGCGGATGAACAGCTCGCGCGCCAGTGCCGGGTCGACCCTGCCGTAGTTGACGAGCCGGTCGGCGACCAGCGGGACGCCGTACAGCGTGACCTTCTCGTGGGCCATCACGGCCGCCCGCTTCTTCGACCAGTGCGGCTCGCTCCACGTGCGCTTCACCAGGTGCGCGCCCAGCCGCTCGGCCCACTCGGGCTTGATGGCGGCGTTCTGCCGGGCCCACAGGCGCGTGGTCTCCACGAGCTCGCCGGCCATCAGGAACTGCGGGTTGCTGCCCTTGAGGCCGGAGCCGGGGAAGATCGCGAACCTCGCGCCCCGGGCGCCGAGGTACTCGCGCATCGGCCGCCGCTCCCCCGGCCGGCCGCTCTCGCGCTCCTCCAGGGCACCGATGTGGCTGAGCAGCCCGGAGAGCAGCGCCTGGTGGATGCCGTCGGCGTCCGGGGTGTCGGCCGGGTGGCCCAGCTCGATCTTCATCTCCTTGCAGACCTGGCGCAGCTGGGACTCGAAGTCCTGCCACTCGCGGACCCGCAGGTAGTTGAGGAACTCACGCCGGCACATCCGCCGGAAGGCGCTCGACGACAGCTCGCGCTGCTGCTCCCTGAGGTGGCGCCACAGGTTGAGCCAGGTGAGGAAGTCACTGTTCTCGGCCTTGAACCGGGCGTGCTGCTGGTCGGCCTGCGCCTGCTGCTCCGCCGGCCGCTCGCGCGGGTCCTGGAGGCTCAGCGCCGCCGCGATGACGATCACCTCGCGCGCGCAGCCCAGCCGCTCCGCCTCCAGCACCATCCGGCCCAGCCGGGGGTCGATCGGCAGCCGCGCCAGCCGTCTTCCGAGCCCGGTGAGCCGGTGACCGTCGTCCGGGGCTGGCCGGCCTCGGCGGCCCCGACGACCGCGTCGGTCCTCCTGGGGCGGCCGGGGGTTGTCGTCCGGACCGGCTGATCCGGTCATCAGCGCGCCCAGCTCCTCCAGCAGCTGCACCCCCGCCGACACGTTGCGCCGGTCGGGCGGCTCCACGAACGGGAACCGGGCGACGTCACCGAGGCCCAGCGAGGTCATCTGGAGGATGACCGACGCCAGGTTGGTGCGCAGGATCTCGGGCTCGGTGAACTCCGGCCGCGCCTCGAAGTCCTCCTGCGAGTACAGGCGGATCGCGATGCCCGCCTCGACCCGGCCGCAGCGCCCCGACCGCTGGTTGGCCGAGGCCTGGCTGATCGGCTCCACGGGCAGGCGCTGCACCTTGGTCCGCACGGAGTAGCGGCTGATCCGCGCGACGCCGGCGTCGACGACGTACCGGATGCCAGGCACGGTCAGGGAGGTCTCGGCGACGTTGGTGGCGAGGACGACGCGGCGCACGGTGGCGGGGTGCGAGGAGAACACCCGGTGCTGGTCGGCGGCCGAGAGGCGGCTGTAGAGCGGCACGACCTCCCACTGGCGTCCGGGCGTGGACGGCAGGTCCGAGAGCGCGTCGGCGGTGTCGCGGATCTCGCGCTCGCCCGGGAGGAAGACGAGGACGTCGCCGGGCCCCTCGCCGGACAGCTCCTGCACGGCCTCGACGATCGCCTCGGTCTGGTCGCGCATCACCGCCTCGCCCTCGTCGTCCTCGTCGGGCAGCTCGAGGAGGGGGCGGTAGCGGACCTCGACGGGATAGGTGCGTCCCGACACCTCCACGACGGGGGCGTCGAAGTGCTTGGCGAACCGCTCGACGTCGATGGTCGCGGAGGTGATGACCACCTTGAGGTCGGGTCGCCTCGGCAGGAGGCGGTGCAGGTAGCCGAGCAGGAAGTCGATGTTGAGGCTGCGCTCGTGGGCCTCGTCGATGATGATCGTGTCGTACTTGCGCAGCTGGCGGTCGCGCTGGAGCTCGGCGAGCAGGATGCCGTCGGTCATCAGCTTGACCCGGCTCTGCCGGGAGGTGCGGTCGGTGAACCGGACCTGGTAGCCCACGAGGTCGCCGAGCTCGGTGCCGAGCTCCTCCGCGATCCGCTCGGCCACCGACCGGGCGGCGATCCGGCGGGGCTGGGTGTGGCCGATCAGCGCGTCCTTGCCGCGGCCGAGCTCGAGGCAGATCTTGGGCAGCTGGGTGGTCTTCCCGGACCCGGTCTCGCCGGCCACGATGACGACCTGGTGGTCGCGGATCGCGGCGGCGATGTCGTCGCGACGCTGGCTGACCGGCAGCTCGGCGGGGTAGGTGATGTCCACAGCCCGCCCATTGTCGCGTACGGCGGCAAGGGAGCTGATCGCCCGGTCACCCCAGCGTGCCCGCGTGCGGCCGGTCCATCAGCGCTCGCGGCGCGCCGGCCGACCCGGTGACACCCCGCTCACCGTCGTGCTGCCCCACCTCGCGGCCGGACGGTCGGGTCCGGCGAGACGGTGGCGGCACCGCTGCGGTGCAGCCACCAGCCGAGGGCGATGAGGAGTGCGCCGAAGGCGAGGAACCCCAGGTCCCACGAGAGCGGACCACCCAGGTCGTCGCGGACGTGGTGCACGCCCAGGAGCTGGTGGTCCACGAGCCCCTCGACGAGGTTGAACAGGCCCCAGCCGGCGATGACCAGGCCGAGGTGGAACCGCCAGCTCGGAGCCAGCCGTCCCTGCTGCCAGTGGGCGATGGTGACGATCGAGGCTGCCACGACGAGCAGCCAGGTGGCGATGTGGAAGAACCCGTCGGCCATCGTGTTGACCTCCAGTCCGGCGACGGTGGTCACCGGGTTGCCGGCGGTGTCGCTGACCATGTGGTGCCACTGCAGGACCTGGTGCAGCACGATGCCGTCCACGAAGCCGCCCAGGCCCAGGCCGTAGAGGAGACCGGCGCCCCGCGAGGGGGGCGCCGGTGTCCTCCGCGTGGGCTCCGCCGTCACCGACGTCCGGGGACGGTGGTGGTGGCGGTGTCGCGTGCGGCGTTCCGACCGGCCAGGCCGAGACCGATCATGCCGATGCCCAGGACGAGGTGCAGCCAGTCGTCGGCGTTGTTGAGCGGCACGAAGTTGGCCTCGCTCCTCTGGTCGGTGGCCAGCCCGTAGACCCACAGCACGAGGTAGATCGCCCCGCCGCCGATCAGGTACGTGATGGCGCTGGATGTCTTGCGCGCCATCGCGAGGCCGGCCAGACCGAAGAGCAGGTGGACGACGTTGTGCAGGATGGACACCTGGAAGATCCCGAGCAGCTCCGCCCTGCTCTCGTGGCCGGCCAGCTCCATGGTGTCGTAGTTGGTCGTGATCCCCGGGACGAAGCCCAGGATCCCGACGAGCAGGAACGTCGCGCCCACCGCGGTGGCGGCCAGACGCGCGGTCTTGCCTCGATCTGTGGTGCTGGTGCGGTTGTGGTCCGTCATAGCAACACTCCTCCCGATCGTGGTTGTACTGACGGGTACCCATTCCCGCCGGAAGGGATGCCTGACGGCCGGCGTACGACGTCAGGAGGGCTGCGGGCGCGGCACCGGGACGGCGAGCGGGTGGATGCCGTCCCGTCGGGCCCGGAACAGCGGGGCCGGTCGTCCCGGCTCCTGCGACGGCCGCATCTCCCCGGTCTCGACGACGAAGTCCTCGGTGCGGGTGATCCCGCGCTGGAAGTCGCTGGGGTGGAGCGGGTGTCCCCACACCACCTCGTAGACCCCTCGCAGGTCCGAGAGCGTGAACTCCTCCCGCAGGAACGACGTGGCGAGCGTGGTGCGCTCGAGCTTGGCGCGGACCCGCTCCACCGCGTCCGCGAGGATCGTGCCGTGGTCGAAGGCGAGCCGCGAGGGGTCGCGGAGCAGCGGCTCGAC
>NZ_CADCUP010000118.1 GCF_902805925.1 uncultured Nocardioides sp. | reverse complement strand
TCACCCGCCGCCCCTCGGCCGACCAGGAGATCAGGAGACCCGGTGAGGACCTGGGTGGCGTGGAGCCCGATCTCCCACGGACCGCCGTCGCCGTCGAGGACGTCGAACGCGAGGTTCACACCGCCACCGATCGCCAGGATGACGCCCATCCACATCAGCATCCTCCGGTCCCTGGCATGCCACGTCGACCGGTCATCGTCCTGGGTCACGGGTCGCCCCCGGGCGCCTGGCGCCCTGGTGGGAGAGGGCGGCCAGCGTCACCGCGGTCACCAGCGGCTCAGCTGCGTCCCGGTGGCATGGCCGGAGCCTATCCGCGCCACGGCGGTCGCGCGTGGGACTCAGCGCGCTGCGCGCCGGTACTGCACGGGCCACAGGCCGGTGTCGGTCTCCCCGAGCTCGTACGCCGCCCGCAGCGCCCAGTGCGGGTCACGGAGCAGCTCGCGCCCGAGGAGGACCACGTCCGCGGACCCGTCGGCCACGATCTCCTCGGCGTGCTTCGGCTCGGTGATCATGCCGACGGCGCCGACGGGGATGCCGGCCTCGGTGCGGATGCGCCGGGCGAACGGCACCTGGTAGCCCGGACCCGCCGGGATGTCGGCCAGCACGTTCCCGCCCGTCGAGGTGTCGACGAGGTCGACACCCGCCTCGCGGAGCAGCCCGGCCAGCCGCACCGTGTCGTCGTCGCTCCAGCCTCCGTCCGCCCAGTCCGTCGCGGAGACCCGCACGACCAGGGGGACGCCGGCGTCGAGGCGCGCCCTGACCTCGCGCACCACGTCGAGGAGCAGCCGGACACGGTGGTCGAAGGAGCCGCCGTACTCGTCGTCGCGGGCGTTCGACAGCGGCGAGAGGAACTCGTGCAGCAGGTAGCCGTGCGCGGCGTGCAGCTCGAGCACGTCGAAGCCGGCCGCGACGGCCCGCTCGGCGGCGTCACCGAACGCCGTCACGATCCGGGCGATGCCCTCGCGGTCCAGCGGCTCGGGGTCCTCGCGCAGCCCGGGGAACGGGTCGGCGGACGGGGCCACGGGCTGCCACCCGCCGTCGGCGTCGGCCACGCCGCCGCGCTCGCCGGTGAAGCCGGAGTACGTCGAGGCCTTGCGGCCGGCGTGGGCGAGCTGGATCCCCGCGGTCGCTCCCTGCCCGTGGACGAAGTCCACGATGCGGGCCCACGCGGCCTGCTGCTCGTCGTTCCACAGCCCGGTGTCGTCGGGGGAGATCCGGCCCTGCGGCTCCACGGCGGTCGCCTCGGTGAGCACGAGTCCCACACCCCCGCGTGCGAAGGAGCCAAGGTGGACCAGGTGCCAGTCGTTCGGGACGCCGTCGACCGCGGAGTACTGGCACATCGGCGCCACCCACACCCGGTTGCGGACGGTGACGTCGCGGAGCGTGATGGGGGTGAAGAGCTGGCTCACGGGGCTGGATCCTCCTGCGCGGTGCGGACGGGCATGTCGGGGCAACCCGCGAGTGCACGTCAGGATTCCCCCGACGTGCACCGTCGTCCGGACGGCTCAGTCGCAGGTGTCGCAGACTCCGGTGGCGGGCAGCGCCATGAAGCAGGTCGGGCACACGGCGGCTTGCGCCGGCTCGGGCTTGCGGACCGCGGGCGTACGGCGCGCGGCCGGTGCCGCGCGCCTCGCCGGGCTGGTGGCGGTGGTGCGGCGGGCCGGCTCTCGGCGAGCGGACTCCCGGCGCGGCGGCAGCGCCGGCTGCCCGCCGCCGGGCGGCAGCTCGGCGCCGTGCACCCGGTAGCACTCCAGGCGCTCCTGCGCGGCGTGCTGGTCGGGGTCGGTGACCCTGTCGCCGCGCACGGTCGCGACGGTGTCGGCGTACCAGTCGCTCATCCGGCCGTCGGGACCGACGACGAGCGCGCCCAGCAGCGGCTCGCGGCGACGCTGGCAGGCCAGCGCGACGCGGTAGAGCACGTCTCCGACCCACAGGCCCGCCGCCTGGCGGGTGCGGATGCGGGTGCGCTGCTGCACCGCCTCGGCGAGCTCGGTGACGCCGATGACGGCGTGGTACTCCATCGCGGTGTCCGACAGCACGTGCCGGGCGGCCAGCGACCACGTCTCCCGGACGGTGTCGGTGTCGAGCGTGCGGGCCTCGATCCAGGCGACGTCATCCACGGAAGGAATCTAACCCGTGGCCGTGTCGAAGCCCGCCCCGGCCGTTCGACGTACCGGTGTCCGCACCTCACGCAAGGAGAGCACCATGTCGTTCCAGGCCTATCTCGACACCATCGAGACCAGGACCGGTCTCACCCCCCGCCAGCTGCTCGACCAGGCCCGGCAGCGCGGGTTCGGTCCCGGCACCCGGGCCCGCGAGATCGTGACCTGGCTGGCCGAGGACCACGACCTCGGACGCGGCCACGCGATGGCGATGGTCCACGTCGTCACCAGGGGCGACCGGATCGCGACCACCCACGTGGGCACGACGGGCACCCACCGCGACGAGGCGGACCGGCTGTGGCTGGACGGCAGGGCGACGCGCCCCTGGTGACCGGCCGGCCCACCGTGGCGCTACGGTGATCGCCGTGTACGAGGGCACCGACTTCTACTGCGACGTCGCCATCCCCGCGCCCCGGCTGCTCGACGTGGTCCACGAGTCCGACGAGGTGCTGGCGTTCCACCACACGCGGCCCTTCTGGCGCCACCACGTGGTGGTCGTGCCGAAGCGGCACATCGCGTCGTTCACCACGGTCACCGCCGCCGACGAGCCGGTGGTGCGCGAGCTGCTCGCCGTGGTGCAGCAGGTCGCCCGGCGGGCGGAGGAGAAGCACGGCGAGGCCGCGGTGCTCACCAACCTGGGCCGCTACCAGGACTCCAAGCACCTGCACGTGCACGTGCACTCCGGCCCTCAGCGCGAGAGCAGCACCATCACCTCGTAGTGCCGCGTCTGCGGGAACATGTCGAGCAGCACCGCCTCGACCGGCCGCAGCGACGGCATCAGGGCCAGGTCCCGGGCGAGCGACTCGGCGTTGCAGCTGGAGTAGACGACGTGCTGCACCGGCGACCTCTCGAGCCAGGTGGCGAGGTCGGCGCCGATGCCGCGCCGCGGCGGGTTCACGACCACGAGCTCCGGCACGGTCGCCGCCGCCAGCGCGTACGCCGTGGCGTCGGCGGCGACGAACGACACGTCGACCAGCCCCGACCCGGCAGCGGTGAGCGCGGCGGACTCGACCGCGGGCGCACTGACCTCGATGCCGGTGACCCGTCGCCCGGGTGCGGCACAGTGCAGCGCGAAGCCGCCGACGCCGCAGTAGAGGTCCCACAGCGACGCGGGATCGACCGCGGACACCCAGGCCCTGGCCTGCCGGTAGAGGGCGGCCGCCACGACGGTGTCGGTCTGGAAGAACGACTGCGGCCGCAGGTGGAGGTCGACGTCGCCCACGCGCATGGTCAGCGTCTGCGCCGGCGTCAGCACGATCTCGCGCTCTCCCTCGAGCACCGCCTTGTGCTCCGGCTGCAGGTTCACCGAGACCACCGACACCCGGGGCAGGGCCGACAGCAGGGCCGGGAGGTGCTTGCGGATGCGGGTCACCGGCTCCTGCGAGCGCAGCACGAAGCGCACCATCAGCTCGCCCGAGGGCGCCTCGGTGACCAGCAGGTGCTTGAGCTCGCCGCGCCGCGAGCCCAGGTCGTACGGCGCGAGCCGCGCGGTCGTCACGAACGAGGCGAGCACCGGCAGGGCGGCCTGGAGTCCGGGGGAGTGGATCGGGCAGTCACGCAGGTCGACGCCCGCGCCGGAGGCGCCCAGGATGCCGAGGGTCGGCTGGTCGACCGTGCCGGCGACGGCCATCTTCGCCTTGTTGCGGAACGCCGACTCCGGACCGGTGACCGGCGGCAGCCAGCTCAGCCCCGGTGCGTCCAGCAGGTCACGGCAGTGCTGCTCCTTGCCGCGCACCTGCTCGGCGTACGGCACCTCGAGCAGGGTGCACGACCGGCACCGGTCGGCGTCGTAGTGGTGGCACTGCATGGAGCGGTCAGCCGCGGAGGCGGCCCATCCACTCCTCGACGTCGGCGGAGGCGCGGGGCAGCGAGGCCGAGAGGTTGCGGTAGCCGTCGGCCGTCACCAGGATGTCGTCCTCGATCCGGATGCCGATGCCACGCAGCTCCGCGGGGACGAGCAGGTCGTCCTCCTGGAAGTACAGGCCCGGCTCGACGGTGAGCACCATGCCCTCGGCCAGGTCGCCCTTGGGGTAGACGTCGGCCGACGCGCGACCGCAGTCGTGGACGTCCATGCCGAGCATGTGGGAGGTGCCGTGGAGCGTCCAGCGGGCGTAGAGCCTCGACTCCGGGTCGAGCGCCTCGTCCGCCGACACGGGGAGCAGCCCCATGTCGTCGAGGCCGTGCGCGAGCACGTGCATCGCGGCGTGGTGCGCCGCCAGGAACGGCACGCCGGGGCGCACCGCCTCGATCCCCGCCTCCTGGGCGGCGTGGACGAGGTCGTAGAGCTCGCGCTGGACGGTGGTGAACCGGCCGTCGACGGGCAGGGTGCGGGTCACGTCGGCGGTGTAGAGGTTGTGGCCCTCGACGCCCATGTCGAGCAGCACCAGCTCACCGGGCGTGATGGGGCCGGAGTTCTCGATCCAGTGCAGCGTGGTGGCGTGCCTGCCGCCGCCGACGATCGAGTCGTAGCCGATGTCGTTGCCCATGGTGCGGGCGCGGCGGAAGAACGTGCCCTCCAGCCAGCGCTCGCCGTGCTCGAGGACACGGTCCCACTCGCGCACGGAGTCCTCGAAGCCCAGCGTGGTGACGTCGCAGGCCTCCTGCAGCTCGGCGACCTCCCACTCGTCCTTGACCAGCCGCATCTCCGAGGCGACCCGGGCCAGCTCGTCGTCGCGGGGGGAGTCGCCCGCGACGAGGTCGTCGACGCGCGGGTCGAGGCCCCGGTGCACCCGGGTCTTGCCCGAGCCAGACAGCGCGTCGGGGAGGTCGTCGAGGTGGCGCACGGGGATGCTGAGGGAGTCGGAGATCTCCTTGACCGAGGGTCGGCGGCCGGCCCACAGCTCGCCGTACTGCCGGTCGCGGAAGAACTCGTCGGTGTCGCGCGAGGAGCGGGGGCGCGCATAGAGGGCGGACTCCTCGCCGTCCACCACCAGCACGGCGTCGCTCGTCTGGTTGCCGCTGAACCAGGTGTGCGCGGTGTCGGAGCGGAAGCGGTAGTCGGTGTCGTTGGACCGCACCTTGAAGGTGCCCGCCGGCAGCACGAGGCGCTCACCGGGGAACGCCTCGGCGAGCCTGGCGCGCCGGGCCGCGGCGTGCTGCGCGATCGGGTGTGGCGGCAGGTCGAGCTCGCGCTCGCCCCAGCCGGTGCGCATGAAGGCGGCGTACGCCGCGGGCACGGCCGGGTCGTGCGACTCGGTGTGCACCTCGTCGGTGACGGTCCCGCCGGTCTCGCTGGTGGGCTCGCTGACGTCCTGGGAGGTCTGGTCGGTCACGGAAGCACTCTACGCCCGCTCCCGGCCGGCTCCGATAGGCTCAGCAGCATGGTCGCCTCCCGCCGGCAGGGCCCTCGCGGCGGCGTCGCCTTCACCGTCGTCGTCACGGTCCTCACGCTCGTCGGTGCGGTGGCCATGGCCCTGGTGATCGCCCTCTCCGGCGCCCCGAGCGTCCTGCTCCTGGCGACCGCGCTCGCCGCGCTGCCGGTCGGGCCGGTGGTGGGCTGCTACCTCTGGCTCGACCGCTACGAGCCCGAGCCGCGCATCCTGCTGGCGGCCGGGCTGGTGTGGGGCGCGTTCGTCGCGACCGCCGCCGCCCTGGTGCTCCAGGGCGTGGGAGGCCTGCTCGGCGGCTTCGACGACATGCAGCGGCTCGGCGTCGTCGCGCCGGTGACGGAGGAGGCCACCAAGGGGCTCTTCCTGGTCCTGCTGCTGTGGTGGCGCCGCGACGAGCTCGACGGCGTGCTCGACGGCATCGTCTACGCCGGCATGGTCGGCGTGGGCTTCGCCTTCACCGAGAACATCCTCTATCTGGCCGCGGCCTACAACGGCAGCGACGGCGTGGGCCCCGGCGGCACCGAGGCACTGACCGGCACCTTCGTCGTGCGGTGCCTGTTCAGCCCCTTCGCGCACCCCCTCTTCACCGCCTTCACCGGCATCGGCGTCGGTCTCGCGGTCGCCAGCCGGACCAGCCTGGCGCGCTGGCTGCTGCCGCTGCTGGGCTACGCCGCCGCCGTGCTGAGCCACGGCACGTGGAACTCCGCCACGCTGGGCGGCATCGACAACTTCGTGGCTGTCTACCTCACCCTGATGGCGCCGGCGCTCGTGGCGGTCGCGGCGTTCGCCCTGTGGCGACGCCGCGCCGAGCAGCGGATGCTCACCGCGGCGCTGCGCGACGCCGCGCAGCGAGGCCTGCTGCCGGCCACCGACATCCCCTGGCTGGTCGAGCTCGCCGCCCGGCGCGCGGCCCGCGAGCACGCGCGGCGCCTCGGTGGTGGGCCGGGGGAGCGAGCCATGCGCGACTACCAGCAGGCCGCCGTCGAGCTGGGCTTCCTCCACCATCGGTACCTTCGTGGTACGCCGCCGCCCGACTTCGCGGCGCGCGGACAGCAGTACGTCGAGCGGCTCACCGCCGTTCGTCCCTACATCTCCTTCCCCGGACAGGTGGTACCCACCCGATGAGCGAGACCCCTCCCGGCGACACAGCGACCGTGTCGGGCGACGACGCCGACTCCACCCAGATGCTCACCGCCCTGGTGCGGCTGCGCGCGACCCTGCAGGAGGTCGGGCTGCCGCTCGAGATCCCGGGGGTCGCCGAGCAGCGGCAGTCGCAGCGGGAGATGGTCGACCAGCTCGAGGACTATGTCATCCCACGGCTGATGACGATCGAGGCGCCGATGCTCGCCGTGGTCGGTGGCTCCACCGGCGCCGGCAAGTCGACGCTGGTGAACTCCCTCGTCGGGCGTCGCGTCAGCGAGCCCGGGGTGCTGCGCCCGACGACGCGCTCACCCGTGCTGGTGCACAACCCGGCCGACGCCGAGTGGTTCGGCCAGGACCGCCTGCTTCCCGACCTCGAGCGGGTCTCCCGCGCCACCAACGACCCCGCTGCGCTGCAGCTGGTCGCCTCCGACGACGTGCCGGCCGGCCTGGCGATCCTGGACGCTCCCGACATCGACTCCGTGGAGGAGCGCAACCGCGTGCTGGCCGCGCAGCTGCTCGCGGCCGCCGACCTGTGGCTCTTCGTCACCTCCGCCGCCCGCTACGCT
>NZ_CADCUP010000117.1:6863-7242 GCF_902805925.1 uncultured Nocardioides sp. | reverse complement strand
AAGCCCCCTCGCCGACCCCGCACCCCTGGAGCGGACACTCACCGTCGCCTCGGTGCCGTCGAGCCACGTCTACGTGCGGCACCTCTCCTCACCCGAGGGTCACCCGGTCCGCCGCCTGCCCGACCCGGACCCGTCCGGTGGCAGCCGCTCGGCGGTGCAGCCGGCGTCGCCCCCGGTGATGCTGAGCCCGGAGTGGGCGGCGACGGCCGACTTCGACCTCTTCCACCTGCACTGCGGCTTCGACGCGAGCTCGCCCGAGGAGCTGGCGGAGCTCACCCGGACGCTGCGGCGGCGGGGCAAGCCGTTCGTGTTCACCGTGCACGACCTGCGCCCCCACCACCCCGACCGCACCCTGCACGACCGGCAGCTCGACGTCCTG
>NZ_CADCUP010000117.1:0-6853 GCF_902805925.1 uncultured Nocardioides sp. | reverse complement strand
GCCCCCGGCAGCCGACCGGCTCATCACCCTCACCCCGGGTGCGGCGGCCGAGATCCTGCGGCGCTGGGGCCGGGTGGCGGAGGTGGTGCCGCACCCGCACGTCGTCGAGCTGCACGCCATGGCGGCCCTCCAGCCCGAGAAGGTCGACCGGCACCGCACGTTCCGGGTCGGTCTGCACGTCGAGAGCCTGCGCGCCGACATGGACCCGCTGCGGCTGCTCCCCACGCTCGTGGAGACCGTCGCCCGGCTCGACGGCGCGGTGCTCCAGGTCAACGTGCCCTGCGACGTGCTCGAGGCGGGCGGCGCCGGGTACGACGCCGACGTCGCGGCGTACCTGGCGCACGAGCAGGTGCGTGGTCGGCTCGAGCTGCACGTCCACGACCACCTCTCCGACGGCGAGCTGTGGAGCTACCTGGCCTCCCTCGACGCGTGCGTCCTCCCCCACCGCTCCGGCACGCACTCGGGCTGGCTCGAGGCCTGCCGCGATCTCCAGACCACGGTGGTCGCGCCGTCGTGCGGCTACTTCTCCGAGCAGGGACCGGTGCTCGGCTACCTGCACGACGAGGAGCGGTTCGACCCCGACTCGCTGCGCGCGGCCGTCACCACGGCGTACGCCGAGCGCCCGCAGCTCGGTGCGGACGTCGAGGAGCGCCGCCGGCAGCGCGCGCTGATCGAGGAGGCCCACCACCGCATCTACCGAGCGCTGGTGACGTGAGCCGGCTGCGCCTGCACCTCGTCGACCTGCTCCCGGGCGCGCGGCTCGCCGTGCTCGTCGAGGCGGGTGCGGCGGCGTGATCGGCATGTACGTCCACCACCACGGCAGCGGGCACCTGCACCGAGCGCAGTCGGTCGCCCGCGCGCTGGGCACGCCGGTGACCGGCCTGTCCTCGCTGCCGTGCCCCGAGGGGTGGCCCGGCGAGTGGGTGCGGCTGCCCCGCGACGACGAGGGCGGGCACCCCGACGACCCCTCCGCGGGCGGTCGCCTGCACTGGGTGCCGCTCCACGACCGGGGCCTGGCCGACCGCATGCACCGGATGAGCGAGTGGCTCGTCGCGGCGCGGCCCCGTGCGGTCGTGGTCGACAGCTCCGTGGAGGTGGTGCTGCTCGTGCGCCTGCACGGCGTCCCCGTCGTCGGCGTGGTGGCCCCCGGGCGCCGCCACGACGCGGTCCACCGGCTGGGCCTCGAGGCCTCCACCGCGCTGGTGGCGCCGTGGCCCTCGGGCTGGACCCGCCGCCTGCTGCCCGGGCTGCCCGACCACGTGCGAGACCGGGTGCTCGCCGTCGGCGCGATCTCCCGCTTTCCCGTCGGGTCCCCTCGTCCGGCGGCGGAGCGCCGGCGACACGTGGCGCTGCTCGCCGGCACCAGGGGCGACGACTTCACCGCCGAGCTGGTGCAGTCGGCACGGCAGCAGACGCCGCACTGGGACTGGACCGTGATGAGCGGGGTGCTGGGCCGGTGGCACCCCGACCCGCACGCCGTCATCGCGGACGCCGACGTCGTGGTCACCCACGCCGGTCAGAGCGCGCTGGCGGAGGTGGCCGCCGCCCGCCGACCGGCCGTCGTCGTCCCCCAGCCACGGCCCTACGACGAGCAGGACACCACCGCAGCCGTGCTGCGGGAGGGCTGGCCGGCCGTCGTGACCGACGGCGTGCCCAGCAACGGGTGGGCGGAGCTGCTGGACGCCGCCCACGCCCTCGACGGCGAGGGCTGGCGTGCCTGGTGCGACGGGTCCGCTGCCACCCGGCTCGCCACGGTGGTCGAGGACGTCGCCGGCCGCCGCAGCAGCCCCTGACGGGGCGGGTCATCGCGCCATGTGACACGCACCCGTGACACGCACAGGGGCGACGACCGCTCGCGCGGTCGCCGCCCCAAGTGCTCGTCCCTCAGGACGCCTGCGTCAGTACGTCGAGGAGTCCGAGGAGGACGACTGCGACTGCGACTGCACGCGCTGCGCGGAGCCCTGGCCCTCGTCCTTGACGGTCCCGGCCGCGTCGGTGGCGGTGTCCTTGACCTGCTGGGCGGCGTCGGTGGCCGAGCCCTTGAGGTTGTCGCCCATCTCTCGGCCGACGTCCTTGGCCGCGTCCATGACGGGCTGGCCGTGCTCCTTGGCCTTCTCGGTCACCTGCTGGGCCGCACGGGCCTCGGTCTCGGTGGCGGGCAGCAGCGCCGCGATGACCATGCCGGCGCCGAAGGCGACCAGGCCGGCCGCCAGGGGGCTTCCCTCGACGCGGTCCTCGATGCCGTGCCCGGCATCCTGCACCGTGCCGGTGACCGAGCTCATGGCACCGGAGGCCGAGTCACGAGCGCTGCCGACGGCACCGGTCGTGGAGTCCCTCGCGCTGCGCGAGGAGCCCATGACCGAGCCCCGCGCACGCTGGAACCTCGAGCGCGCGGCTTCCTTGCGTCGCTGGACGATGGCTGAGGGGGACACCCTGTCCTGCAGTGCGTCCAGGTCCTGCGCCAGGTTGTCGCGCGTGCCCTCGATGCGGTTGGTCAGCTGTTGTTCTTCTGTTCCTGTGCCCATTGTGCGTCCTCCTTCAGGGTTCGCTGCGTGGTCGGCAGCCCGGGGTTGGTCTCCTTGAGCTTCTTGCGGCCCTGCATCGCCAGCACGCCGGCGACGATCGCCCAGAGAAGGGCGACGATCAGTGCCGCCAGCTCGACCGGCATCCAGTTGTCGAGCAGGTAGGTCAGCGCGAGCGAGGCGAAGATGAGCATCAGCAGGGCGGCAACACCGGCCCCGCCGAGCATCCCGGCGCCCTTGCCGGCCTTGCTGGCCTCGCTCTTCAGCTCGGTCTTGGCCAGCGTCATCTCGTCGCGGACCAGCTGGCTCAGGTCGTTGGCGATGTCGCCCACGATCTGGCCCAGTGACCGCTCGTCCTGCGTGTGGCCCGGGGTGGGCGTGGGCACCGGCGTGGCGCCGCCTCCGTCGTACGTCGTCACCGGAGGCCGCCCTCGCCGGTCGTGCTCGACGGGCTCGCGTGGCGGTCACCGAGCGGGTCGGTCGACAGGTCGTCGTCGAAGGGCCGGTCGGCGACCGGGGAGCCGCTGGCCGCTGCGGGCCCGCTGTCGAGCGGGCCGGTCAGCGGATCCACGCCACCGGTGCCGACGCCGGTGACGGCGCTGTCCTGGACCGGGAGGACGTCGGTGTCCGAGGCCGTGGTGGTGCCCGTGCCGTACGCCGAACCCGTCCGGTAGCCGGTGCTGCTCGTCGATCCGGTGCCCTGCTTCGCCCCGCGCGCCAGGCGGCCGGCGACGACGCCGGCGGCGAGGGCGCCGAGCAGGAAGGTGCCCGGGCGGCGACGTGCGTAGTCGCGCACGTCGTCGAGGAGGTCGGTCGGCTCGCGCCCCTCAAGGTGGGAGCTCAGGCCCCGGGCCCGCTCGGACACGGCTCGGGCGGCGTCGGCCGCCAGGCCGCCACCCTCCGAGCTGGAGACCATCTGCTCGAGGTCGTCGCTGACCCTCGTGAGGAGGTCCTTGAGGTTGCCGAGCTGCGTCCGCGACTGGTCGTCGACCTGGGAGCGGGCGTCATCCAGCAGCCCGCGCGCCTGCGCCTTGGCCTCCTGGGCCACGTTCTGCGCCTCGTCGGAGGCCACGCCGGCGACCCTCTTGGTCTCGCCCTTGGCGGCGTCGGTGCTGCTCGATTGCTGGGTGGTGCTCATGCTCTTCTCCTCGCTGTCGTAGGAAGTGCGCTCTCTGGTACCCCGCCAGCGCCGGGTCCAGACGGGTCGGGGCCAACAATTCGTGACCGCCCCCGCGCTTCATGGGATGGCGGTCCGGGGTGGCGGGTCTAGCTGGTGGCCTGTCGGTCGTCGCCGAGCTGCAGCGTCTCCCCCCGGGCCACCGGCCGGACCGTCGTGGTGAGACCCGGGGTGGCACCGGCGAGGCCGAGGAAGTCCTGCACCGACGACCGGAACACGCCGTAGTCGTCGTGGTGCACGGGAACCGCCTCCCGGGGACGCACCCGCTGGAGGAGGTCGACGCCCTGTTCGGCGTCCATGGTCACGGTGTGGAACAGGACCCGGGTGCCGCCGAGGTGCACGACCGCCACGTCGAGGTCGGGATGCCGGGCCGCGATCTCGTCGACGTGCGAGCCGGTGAGGGTGTCACCGCTGACGTAGACCCGCCGGCGTACGGTGCCTCCGACGCGGTGGGTGAGCAGCGAGCCCATCACCGGTGGCAGCAGCGCCCCCATCACGCCGCGGGCGTGCACGGCGGGCAGCGCCTCGACGGTGAGCGACTCCCCGTCGCGCTGCAGCGTCTCGCTCTCCCACGTGTCGAGACCACGCGCCTCGAAGCCCCACCGGGACAGGCGAGGTGCCGCCTTGGTGGTCGTCACGATGGGCTGGGCCCGGGAGAGGCCGGCCCGGGCGACGCGGTCGAAGTGGTCGCCGTGCAGGTGCGAGAGCACGATGGCGTCGAGGGGCGGCAGGTCGTCGGGCTGCATGGCCGGCTCGGTGAGCCGCTTGCTCCACAGTCCCTTGCCCAGATAGGCGCGCTGCCCGCGGTGCAGGAAGTTGGGATCGGTCAGCAGCGTGAAGCCACCCAGCCGGATCAGCGTCGTGGCGGTGCCGACGAAGGTGAGCGAGTCCATGCGGTACGGGTACCCGGGGCCCACCCCGGCATGCGTGCGGGCGCCTCCGCGCACGGTCCTACCGGAGCGACGACTCCGCGGCCGCCGCCACGACGTCGGACCCGGCCGGCCGGGCGCCCCTGCCCCAGTCCTCGGGGTCGACGACGTACATCACGCCGTACGCCGCCGTGCCGGGCTGGGTACGCCGACCCTCCGCGAGCCGGCCGAGGTCGACGGCGTCGTAGCCGATCTCGTCGAGCAGGCGGGTGACCAGGCGCTTGGCCTCCGCGTCGTCGCCGGCGACGGCCAGGGCGCTGCGCTCCGGCGACCCCGAGGGACGCGCGAGCTGGGCGAGGTGCTCGAAGTAGATGTTGTTGAAGCCCTTGACGACGTGCGAGCCGGGCAGGTGCGCCTGGAGGAGCTCGGAGCTGGTCGTCGACCCGTCGTCGAGCTCGGCGACCTGGCCGTCACGCTCGGGGTAGTAGTTCATGGTGTCGACGACGACCTTCCCGGCGAGCTCGACGACCGGGACGTCCTCGCGTGCCTTGAGCGGGATGGTGACCACGACGACGTCGGCCGCGGTCGCGGCCTCGGCCGGGGTGGCGGCACGCGCCCGCGGACCGAGCTCGCCGACGAGGTCGGCCAGCGTCTCCGGACCCCTGCTGTTGCTCATCACGACGTCGTGCCCGGCGGTGACCGCCAGTCGCGCCACCGTGCTGCCGATGTTGCCGCTGCCGATGAATCCCCAGGTCGTCATGGCTCGTCAACCGCTCGTCGTACCGGATGATTCCGGCGACGGGCAAGGGTCATCGAACCTTCGCCGGGCGTTCACCGCCGGGTCTGGCTTCCCGTGCAGCCCCGGCTTATGGTGCAGCGCACCCTCCCTCCTCCTGCCTCACTACCTCTCGGAGACCTCTCCATGCCCTCTCGCAAGAGAATCGCCGCGGCGCTGAGCCTCGGTGTCGCCCTCACCGGCCTGCAGCTCGCCACCACACCCACCGCCACCGCCGCCAGCACGGGCCTCGTCATCAGCGAGGCGTACCTCAACGGCGGCTCGAGCGGAGCCTCCTACCGCGACAAGTTCGTCGAGCTGCTCAACCCGACCATCGCGCCGATCACCTTCACCGGGTCGGTGCAGTACCGCTCGGCCACCGGCACCGCCAACGCGACCTCCTCGGCGCCCGTCAGCGGCGTCACGATCCCCGCGGGCGGACGGCTCCTCATCCAGGGAGGCAGCAACGGCGCCAACGGCGCCGCCCTGCCCGCGCCCGACGTCACCGCCGCGTCCCTCAACGCCTCCGGCACCGGCGGCACGCTGTTCCTCACGACCAGCACCGTCCTCACCGCGCCCACCGATCCCAGCGTGGTGGACAGGATCGGCTGGGGCACCAGCAACTCCCCCGAGGGCACCGCCGCGAGCGGCAGCTCCGTGGTCCTGAGCTACCAGCGCACCGACGCACCAGACTCCGACGACAACGCCGCGGACTTCACCCCCGCCACCCCGACCCCCACCAACTCCCGGGGTGAGACCGTGGGTGCCGTCGCGGCCGCCGACCCCGGCGACCGGACCGTGGTCGTCGGCTCCCCCATCGCGCCGATCCCGCTCACGGCCGTCGGTGGCACCGCGCCGTACTCCTGGCAGGCCGCCGGCCTGCCGGCGGGCCTGGCGCTCGAGGGCAGCACGATCACGGGCACCCCCACGGTCGTCGGCACCTCCGAGGTCACGCTCACGGTCACCGACTCGACGGCCACCCCGCGCACCGACACCGAGACGTTCACCATCACCGTCTCGGGACCGCCCGAGACCCGCAGCATCGCCGAGATCCAGGGGACCGGCCCCGCATCGCCGCTCGCCGGCGACACGGTGGAGACGCAGGGTGTCGTCACCGCGATGTACCGCACCGGCGGCTTCAACGGCATGTACGTCCAGACCCCCGGTGTGGACGCGACGCCGGGTGCCTCCGACGGGCTGTTCGTCTTCGGCGGACCCGACGCGGCCAACCTCCCCGCCGGCGTCGAGAAGGGCGACTCGGTCGCGGTGACCGGCGTCGTCTCGGAGTTCAACGGCTCCACCCAGGTCACCCCGTCCTCCGCCGGCGTCACCGAGCTCGCCAGCCCCCTGCCGGCCGCCCAGCCGCGCGCGATCGCCTACCCCAGGACCGAGGAGGGACGAGAGTCCCACGAGGGTGAGCTGCTCGCCCCGACCGACCGGTTCACCGTCAGCAACGTCTTCGACCTCAACACCTTCGCCGAGATCGGCCTGGCCACCGGTGACGAGCCGC
>NZ_CADCUP010000116.1 GCF_902805925.1 uncultured Nocardioides sp. | reverse complement strand
TCGACGTGGCGGGGGCGGGCGCGGTGCTCGCCGACGTCCGGCAGACGGCGGGGGAGTCCCTGCTGTCCAGGATCGCCGGGATCGGCGGCGAGGTGGCCGACCGGCTGGCCGCCTGGGATCGCGAGATGAGCACCGACAGCGTGGAGGCCGCGCTGTTCGTGCGGGTGCGCGAGCTGCTCGTGGAGGCCGTCTGCGCGGCGCCGGTGCTGCGGGCGCTGCGCCGGCCGACGCCGTACGACGACCTGCTCGCGCCGTGGTTCTCGCTGCCCGCCCGGGTGGCGGTCTCGCTGGAGACGCTGCTCGGTCACAACCGGCCGCTGGGGCTCGACCTCGACGCCCTGCTGCGGGACGCGCTCGAAGAGGCCGCGACCGAGGGCGGGGTGACGTGGGGGAGCCGTCACCGCTTCGCCGCACCGCCGCAGCGCGGGGCCGGGCACGCGCCGCCCCTCGAGCTGCCCGGAGACACGCACTGCGTCTTCGCCACCGGCTGGCTCCCGGGCTCGGAGCAGAGCGTCCGCGGACCGGTCGCCCGCTACGTGTGGTGCCTCGCCGACCGAGACGCGAGCCGGTGGGCGCTGCCGCTGGGGGCCGCCGGCGACCCGGCGTCCCCGCACCACCACGACCAGCAGGTGACCTGGGCGCACGGCGGGACGCTGCCCGTCACCTGACCGGATCACCAAGAAGAAGATCTTGACACCAGGTTTGTTAGTGCGCTGAACTAACAAACGTGACCCAGACCACAGCGCCCGTCGGCCGGCGCCTGCGCGCCCAGGGCACCGTGCGCCAGGAGGACGCCCGTCGGCACCACCGCACCGTCTTGCTGCAGCACCTCTTCCGCAGCGGCGCGGCCAGCCGGGCCGACCTCGCCCGCACCACCGGGCTCACCCGGGTCACCGTCTCGGACCTGGTGGCCGAGATGCTCGGTGACGGCCTCGTCGAGGAGCTCGGTGCCCCGGTCGGGTCCCGCGTGGGCAAGCCGCCGACCATGGTCGGGATGGCGGTCGACAGCTCGCACATCGTCGCCATCGACCTCTCCGCCGACGACCGCATGGCCGGGGCTGTGATGAACCTCGCCGGCACCGTCGTCCACCGGGCCGAGGTCTCGTCGGTGGGCGCCCGGGGGGCGGCGGCCGTCGAGCTCACCGTCGAGCTGGCCCGCACCCTGGTCGCCCGGGCCGACAAGCCGGTGCTCGGCATCGGCGTCGGCTCGCCCGGGGTCGTCGACGACTCCGGCGTCGTGCTCGACGCCCCCAACCTGGGCTGGCACGGCACGGACCTCGGCGGCGCGGTGGCCCGCGCCACCGGCGTGCCCGTCCACGTGGCCAACGACGCCAACGTCGCGGCGCTGGCCGAGCACACCTACGGCGGGGCGGCCGACGGCGGCCTGATGGTGCTGCGGATCGGCTTCGGTGTCGGCTCCGGGATGATCCTCGAGGGCATGCTGCTCCACGGCTACCGCGCCGCGGCCGGCGAGATCGGCCACGTCACCGTCGACGACGACGGTGAGCCGTGCGCCTGCGGCCGCGTCGGCTGCCTGGAGACCCTCCTCGCCGTCCCCCGGCTGCGCGCCCGGCTCGCCGCGTCCGGCGACCGGGCGGCCCTGCTGGCCGCGACCGGAGCCCGCCTCGGCGAGGTGCTGGCTCCGGTCATCGGGGCGCTCAACGTCCACGAGCTCGTGCTCACCGGACCCCTCGACCTCCTGGACGGCCCGCTGCGCGACGCCGTCACGGAGACCCTTCAGCGCCGGGTCATGGCAGTCACTGCCGACGGCCTCACGGTGCGCACGTCGAACCTCGGGGACGACGTGGTCCTGGTCGGCGCCGCCGGCCTTGTCCTGGCCGGCGAGCTCGGCGTCTCGTGATCGAGCGCCACGCGGGCATCCACCCATGAAAGGAAACGACTGTGCGCACGACGACTAGGCACGCGCTCTCCCTGGCGACAGCGCTGACCATGGCCCTGGCGCTCGGCGCCTGCGGCTCGGAGGACGACGGCGGCAGCGGGGGCGGAGGCTCGAGCTCCGGCGCCGAGATCCGCGTGTGGCTCAACGGGCCCGACACCCCGCAGGACGCCCGCGACCACCTCAAGACGACCTTCGAGGAGCAGAACCCCGGCTCCACCCTCACCATCGAGGAGCAGCAGTGGGAGGGCCTCGTCGAGCGCCTCACCACAGCCCTCTCGAGCGAGTCCGAGACCCCCGACGTGGTCGAGGTCGGCAACACCCAGGCCGCCACGTTCACCACGGCCGGCGCCTTCGCCGACCTGTCCGGCGACCTGGAGTCCCTCGGTGGCGACGACCTGCTGCCGGGCTTCGTGGAGGCCGGCACGGCCGACGGCGCGACGTACGCCGTGCCGTACTACGCCGGCTCGAAGTACGTCTTCTACCGCAAGGACCTCCTGGCGAAGTCGGGCATCGAGGTGCCGACCACGACCCAGGAGTTCATCGACGCGGCGATCAAGCTCAAGCAGGACAACCCGAAGCCGGCCACGTTCTCCGGCTTCTACCTCCCCGGCCAGGACTGGCGCAACGGCGTGACCTTCCTCTGGAACGCCGGCGGCGACCTCGCCGTCGACGAGGGCGGCACGTGGACCGGCGCGCTCTCCACCCCGGAGTCCATCGAGGGCCTGGAGACGGTGCAGACGCTGTTCCAGGAGGCCTCGGGCGCGGCCAAGGACGGCAACGAGGCCGACCCGCAGGTGCCGTTCTGCAACAACGAGATCGCGATGATGTCGGCACCGGGCTGGGTCACCGGCCTGATCGCCGACGAGGAGACGGGCTGCCCCGACATGATGGAGAAGGTGGGCGTCTTCGCCCTCCCCGGTGCCGACGGCGACCCCGCGCCGGTGCTGCTCGGCGGCTCCAACGTCGCGGTGGCCGCCAAGTCGCCCGACCAGGACCTCGCCAAGAAGGCCGTCGAGGTCATGCTGAGCGACGAGTACCAGTCGATCCTGGCCGAGAACGGCCTGACGCCCGCCAAGGAGTCGCTGGCCACCCAGCTCGGCGACGACGAGTTCGCCCAGGCCACGATCGCGGCCGCCAGCAACGCCAAGCTCACCCCGGCCGCCGCCGGCTGGGCCAGCGTCGAGGGCGCCCGGATCCTCGAGGACATGTTCGTCGGGATCGCCAACGGCGGCGACGTGGCCGAGCTGGCCGGGGCCGCCGACCAGGCCATGGAGGAGCAGCTCAACCAGTAGCGCGCCGTACGACGCACCACCGCACCACACTGGAGCACGACGGGCACAGCGCGGCCGGGGGCGTCCCCCGCCCCGGCCGCGCTGTCGCACGCCCCGCCCGCCGGCGAGACCCGAGGAGAGGAGCGACCATGGCCAGCACCACGGTGACCGCCGGCCCGGGTCGGTCCCGTCGCGCAGCGCTGCCCTACGTGCTCCTGCTGCCCGGCCTGCTCGCGCTGTGCGCCGGCCTGGGGTACCCCCTCGTCCGGCAGGTCGTCCTGTCGATGCAGGAGTACGGGCTGGCCCAGCAGTTCGGCCGACCGCCCGAGTGGGCCGGGCTCGGCAACTACGCGGAGATCCTGACCGACGGCTACCTGTGGACCGTCGTCGTCCGGTCGGTCGTCTTCTGCCTGGTCTGCGCCGGCGTGACCATGGCGATCGGGATGGGCCTGGCCCTGGCGATGCGGCTGATGTCGAGGCCGGTGCGGCTGCTGGTGCAGACCGGCCTGCTGCTGGCCTGGGCGATGCCCGTGCTCGCCGCGCTCACCATCTGGCAGTGGCTCTTCGACTCCCGGTACGGCGTCGTCAACTGGCTCCTGTCCCACGGCGGCCTCGGCTTCGAGGGCCACTCGTGGCTGCTCGAGCCGCTCTCCTTCTTCTTCGTGGCCGCGGTGGTCGTGGTGTGGATGGGCGTGCCGTTCGTGGCCTTCACCATCTACGCCGGCCTCACCCAGCTGCCCGGCGAGATCATCGAGGCCGCGGAGGTCGACGGGGCCGGCCCGCGGCAGCGGCTGCGGCACGTCATCGTGCCGATGACCCGGCCCGTCCTGCTGATCGTCGGGCTGCTGCAGGTCATCTGGGACCTGCGCGTCTTCACCCAGATCTACGTGCTCCAGAAGGCCGGTGGCGTGACCCGCGAGACCAACCTGCTCGGCACCTACATCTACCGCTCCGGGATCGGCGAGGGGAACTTCGGCGTCGCGTCCGCGGTCGCGGTGTTCATGCTGGCCCTGACCGTCGCGCTGACGTGGCCCTACGTCGCGCGGATGCTCAAGGACGTCGACTCATGAGCCGCCCCGTGCCCCGGCGTACCCGCATCGCCGTCGACGTCCTCGGCCTGGTCGCCTTCGTGGCCTGCGTCTTCCCGGTCTACTGGATGGTCAACACCTCCTTCCTCGACCGGCGCGACATCCGCGCGCCCGACCCCACCTGGCTGCCGATCGGCGGCGGGCTCGACAACTACCGGCGGCTCTTCGACGGCACCGGCTTCGTCGGCGCCCTGGGCATGAGCCTCGCCGTCACCGTCGGCACCGTCCTGGTGGCCCTGGTCTTCGCGTTCCTGGCGGCCCTGGCCGTCTCGCGCTTCCGCTTCCGTGGCCGGCGCTCGTTCGTCATCGCCCTGCTGGTGGTGCAGATGATCCCGGCGGAGGGCCTCTTCATCTCCCAGTACAAGATGCTCGACACCCTCCAGCTCACCAACACCGTCCTGGGCCTGACCGGGCTCTACATCGTCGCGGTCCTGCCCTTCACGATCTGGACGCTGCGCGGCTTCGTCGCCGGCCTCCCCATCGACCTCGAGGAGGCGGCGATGGTCGACGGGTGCACCCGGATGGGTGCGTTCCTCCGGATCACCTTCCCGTTGCTCGCCCCCGGCCTCGTCGCCACCGGCGTCTTCGGGTTCATCCAGGCCTGGAACGAGTTCACCCTCGCCCTGGTGGTGATGACCAACGCCGAGAAGCGCACGCTGCCGGTGTGGCTGAGCACGTTCACCGACGTCAACCGCGGCACCGACTGGGGCGCGGTGATGGCCGGCTCCACGCTCATCGCGATCCCGGTCGTCGTCTTCTTCCTGCTCGTGCAGAGCCGGATGGTCTCCGGCATGACCGCGGGAGCGGTGAAGGGATGAGCGCGTACGTCGAGCGGCTGGCGCTGGCCGTGCAGCTGCCGGCCTTCCCCGGACCCGACCTCACCCCCGGCTGGGCGCGCCTGCTCGAGGAGGGCGTCGGCGGGATCTGTCTCTTCGGCAGCAACACCGCCGAGGGGCCCCAGCGGGTGGCGGACCTCACCTCGGCGATGCGGGCGGTCGCGCCCGACCTCGTGGTCGCCACGGACGAGGAGGGCGGCGACGTCACCCGGCTGCACTACGCGCACGGCAGCCCGGTGCTCGGCGCGGCCGCGCTGGGTGCGGTCGACGACCTCGCGCTGACCAGGGCCACCGGGGCGGCCGTCGGTGCCGAGCTGGCAGCCTGCGGCGTCGACCTCGACCTGGCACCGGTCGGCGACGTGAACAGCAATCCCGACAACCCCGTCATCGGCACCCGCAGCTTCGGGACCGAGCCGCACGACGTCGCGCGCCACCTGACCGCCTGGGTGGAGGGGCTCCAGTCCACCGGGGTGGCCGCCTGCGTGAAGCACTTCCCCGGTCACGGCGACACCGCGGCCGACAGCCACCTCGCCCTGCCGCTGCTCGACGTGCCGGCCGAGACGCTCGCCGCACGCGAGCTGGTGCCCTTCGAGGCGGCGATCGGCGCCGGCGCGGCCGCCGTGATGACCTCGCACATCGTCGTTCCCGCGCTCGACGACCGGCTGCCCGCGACGCTGAGTCCGGCGGTGCTCGGCCACCTGCGCGCGGCCCTGGGCTTCCAGGGCGTGATCGTCTCCGACGCCCTCGACATGGCCGGCGCCAGCGCGGAGCGCGGCATCCCGGAGGCCGCGGTGCTCTCGCTCGCCGCGGGCGCCGACCTGCTCTGCCTGGGGCCGGACAAGGACGAGTCGCTGGTGCGGGCGGTGCAGGGCGCCGTCGTGGACGCCGTACGCCGCGGGCGGCTGTCCGTCGAGCGCCTCGCCGACGCGGCCGCCCGGATCGCCGCCAGGCCGCGGGGCCCCGGCGCCGCCGAGCCGTTCGACCCCGACGCCCAGCTGGCCGGCGCCCGCGCCGCGCTCTTCGTCGAGGGGGACCTGCCCGACCTCACCGACGCCCTGCTCGTCACCGTCGACACCGAGCCCAACATCGCCGTCGGGGTCGTGCCGTGGGGCCTCCCGGCCGGGCCGGCGAGCCCGTCGGCCGCCGACCCGGGCAGGACGGTCGTCGTGCAGGCGCGCGACGCCCACCGGCACCCCGCCACCCTGGCGCTGCTCGCCGACCTGGCGATGCGGGTGCCCGTGGTGCTGGTCGAGTGGGGATGGCCCGGACCGGTCGACGTACCCCTGGTGCGGGTCGTCACGCACGGCTCCTCGCGGCCCGCCCGGCGTGCGGTCGAGGAGCTGCTGCAGGCGCGGGGGTGGCGGCGGTGATCGGCCTGGACATCGGCGCGACCAAGACCCTCGGGGTGGCGCTCGACGAGTGCGGCGAGGTCGTCGCGCAGGTGCGCGAGCCCACCGGGTGGGGACCGGACGGCGTCGTGCGCACTGCCGCCCGGGTCGTGGCCGCACTGTCGTCGGCCAGCGACTCCGCCGCCCCGGTGGGGGTCGGCGTACCGGGCGTGGTCGACAGCGCCCGCGGTCTCGTCTCGCACGCGGTCAACCTCGGCCTCGACGGCGTGCCGGTCGCGCTCGCCGGGCGCCTCGGCGAGGCCGTCGGGCGGCGCGTGGTGCTCGAGAACGACGTGAACGCCGCCACCCTCGGCGTCGCCGCGCTGACCCACTCGACCGACCTGGCCTACCTCGGCATCGGCACCGGCCTCGCCGCCGGTCTGGTGGTCGACGGCGCCCTGCGCCGCGGCGCCCGGGGAGCCGCCGGGGAGGTCGGCCACGTGTCCGTCGACCCCCTCGGGCTGCTCTGCGCCTGTGGTCAGCGCGGCTGCCTGGAGACCGTGGCCTCCGGCTCCGCCCTGGCCTCCGCCTGGCCGACCGACGGGCCCGCTCCCGCCCGGGCGCTGTACGCGGCGTGCCTCGCCGGCGACGCGCGGGCGCAGGCGATCTGGCTGACCTTCGCCGACGGGCTCGCGCAGGCCGTCACCGTGCTCGCCCTGGGCGTCGACCCCGACGTCGTCGTGCTCGGCGGTGGCGTCGCGGACGTCGGCGAGCCGCTGCAGGAGGCCGTGGTGGCCGCCCTCGGGCAACGCGCCGCCGGCTCGGCGTTCGTCGCCTCCCTCGCCGGGGCGAGCGAGCAGGCGCCGGGCCCGGTCATCGC
>NZ_CADCUP010000115.1 GCF_902805925.1 uncultured Nocardioides sp. | reverse complement strand
TTCTGCCGGTCTCTGCCCGAGCGGGCCGGGGTCGTGGCGGTCCCGACCCAGGGCTTCCACGACGACGCCGAGGCGGGTCGGCAGCTGGTGCGCTGGGCGTTCTGCAAGGAGGACGACGTGATCGCCGAGGGGCTCCGGCGCCTCTCGGGCGCCGACCTCACCGCCTGAGCCGGCAGCGGGTCAGCGCGAGGCGAACCACGAGCGCACCTCGGGCCGGCGCATCAGGGCCATCACGACGACGGCCGCCAGAGCAGGCACCGCGAGCGCCGGGGAGGCCAGGCTGCCGACGAGGCAGAAGGCCGCCGTGGCCACCGACGAGACGGTGAGGGCCCGCGCGGCCGGGGTGTTGCGACGCAGCATCACCGCTGCGCACACGCAGGCGAGCCCGGCCCACAGGGCGACCAGCCCTCCCATGACGTACGTCGCGGCGACCAGCGCGGACTCGGTGACCCCCTGGTCGGCGAGCTCGGGGTTCTGCCGGGCCACCTCGTCGAGCACCAGGTCGGGCGAGGACGCCACGACGGCGATGGCCGCGAGCGACGACACGAGCGCGAAGCCCGCGACCACCCACGTGACGATCGCCGCCACCACCACGGTGCCGGGGCGCCGTGCCGGGGCCCGCACCGGGGCCGGCGCTCCGGTCGGGACGGCCATCGTGGTCGCCCCTCGGCCGAATGCCTGGAACGGCCTGGGCCCCGTGGGCGGCACCGGGGGCTGCTCGGCCACCGGCGGCGGCCACACCGCGGAGCGCCGGGCGTCGTCACGATCGGGCTGGGGCGGCGCGGCCTTGCCGTCGAACCAGTCGCGGGCCGGCTGCAGCCACAGCACCAGGGCGGCCACCGCCACCAGGGATGACATGAACCCGCCCGTGACGATCCCGGTGAGGAACAGCGGCACCGCGAGCACCGCGAGCACCACCCGGGCACCACGGTGGCGCTGCAGGACGTAGTACCCGAGCACGGCGGCCGCGGTGGCACAGAACGCGGCGACCAGGGCACTGACGTGCATCACCGTCAGCACGTCCTCGACCGAGAGGCCCAGGCCGCTGCCGGGCGGCTCGGCGAGGAAGTCCTGGACGGCGGTGCGGGAGTCCAGCGTGCGCAGGCCGGCGACCACCTCGTAGCCGGTGACGACGACGAAGACCGACCCGAGCATGATCATCCACGCGGCCCACGTCACCTGACGGGGTCGCGGGAGGGTCTTGCCGGAGTCGCTCACGGCACCATTCCACCATTCACCGACAAGGCCCGCCGTCATCGAGCACCGGGTGCGCCATCGCGGTCCGCGTCTGCACCGGGCCGCGGGCCACCCGCGCCGCGCCGCTCACCCCTCCGCCTTCAGCACGAGCCCGTCGGCGCCGACGTCGACGCTCACCGAGCCACCGTCGGTCACCTCGCCCCCGAGGAGCATCCGGGCCAGCGGGTCGCCGATCGCGCTCTGCACCAGCCGGCGCAGCGGGCGGGCGCCGTACGCCGGGTCGTAGCCGGTCTCGGCGAGCCAGTCCCGCGCCTCCTCGGACACCGAGATGGCGATCCGTCGGACCGCCAGCCGCTTCTCCAGCAGCACCAGCTGCAGGTCCACGATGTGGGTCAGCTCGTCGCGGCCGAGCGCGTCGAACAGCACGACCTCGTCGAGGCGGTTGAGGAACTCGGGCTTGAAGTGCGCCCGGACGACGCCCATCACCGAGTCCTTCTTGACCTCGGGGTCCAGCGTCGGGTCGACCAGGAAGGTCGAGCCCAGGTTGCTGGTGAGGATCAGCAGGGTGTTGCGGAAGTCGACGGTGCGGCCCTGGCCGTCGGTGAGGCGGCCGTCGTCGAGCACCTGCAGCAGGATGTCGAAGACCTCGGGGTGGGCCTTCTCGACCTCGTCGAGCAGCACCACGGCGTAGGGCCGGCGGCGCACCGACTCGGTGAGCTGGCCGCCCTCGTCGTAGCCGACGTAGCCGGGCGGGGCACCGACCAGGCGGGCCACCGAGTGCTTCTCGGAGTACTCGCTCATGTCGATCCGCACGATCGCCCGCTCGTCGTCGAACAGGAAGTCGGCCAGCGCCTTCGCGAGCTCGGTCTTGCCCGTGCCGGTGGGGCCGAGGAAGAGGAACGAGCCGGTCGGCCGGTGGGGGTCGGAGATCCCCGCCCGGGAGCGGCGTACGGCGTCGCTCACGGCGTTGACCGCCGCCTGCTGGCCGATCAGCCGCCGGCCGATCACCGACTCCATCTCGAGGAGCTTGGCGGTCTCCCCCTGCAGCATCCGACCGGTGGGGATGCCGGTCCAGGCCTCGACGACCTCGGCGACCTGCTCCGCGCCGACCTCCTCGCCGACCAGGGGCTCCAGGTCGGCGGCCTCGGTCTTCTCGATCTCCCGGATCTGCCGCTCCAGGTTGGGGATCGACTCGTAGCGGATCTTCGACGCGCCCTCCAGGTTGCCGTCGCGCAGGTAGCGCTCCTCCTCGATCTTGAGGTGGTCCAGCGCCCGCCGCAGCTCGCCCTCGCCCTCGAGCGAGGACTTCTCGCGCTCCCACCGGGCCTCCAGCCCGCGGAGCTCCTCCTGGCGGTCGGCGAGGTCGGCGCGCAGGACGGCGAGCCGCTCGGCGGAGGCCTCGTCGGTCTCCTTGGCGAGCGCGAACTCCTCCATGGTGAGCCGGTCGACCTGGCGGCGCAGCTGGTCGATCTCCTCGGGTGAGGACTCCCGCTCCATCCGCAGCCGGGAGGCGGCCTCGTCGATGAGGTCGATCGCCTTGTCGGGCAGCTGGCGCCCGGTGATGTAGCGGTCGCTCAGCGTCGCCGCGGCCACCAGCGCGGCGTCGGTGATCCGCACGCCGTGGTGGGCCTCGTACTTCTCCTGGATGCCGCGGAGGATCTGGATGGTGTCCTCGACGCTCGGCTCGCCGACGAAGACCTGCTGGAAGCGGCGCTCCAGGGCGGGGTCCTTCTCGATGCGCTCGCGGTACTCGTCGAGCGTCGTGGCGCCGATCATGTGCAGCTCCCCGCGCGCCAGCATGGGCTTGAGCATGTTGCCGGCGTCCATGGCGGAGTCGCCGCCCGCGCCCGCGCCCACGACCGTGTGCAGCTCGTCGATGAACGTGATGACCTGGCCGCCGGCGTCCTTGATCTCCTCCAGCACGGCCTTGAGCCGCTCCTCGAACTCGCCGCGGTACTTCGCCCCGGCCACCATCGCCGCCAGGTCCAGGCTGAGCACGCGGCGTCCCTTGAGCGAGTCGGGCACGTCGCCGGCCACCACCCGCTGGGCCAGCCCCTCGACGACGGCGGTCTTGCCGACGCCGGGCTCGCCGATGAGCACGGGGTTGTTCTTGGTGCGCCGCGACAGCACCTGCACCACGCGGCGGATCTCGGCGTCGCGGCCGATGACCGGGTCGAGCCGGCCCTCCTCGGCGGCGGTGGTGAGGTCCACGGAGTACTTCTCCAGCGCCTCGTACGTCGACTCAGCCTCCTGGCTGGTCACCCGGCGGTTGCCGCGGACGGCCGTCAGGCCCTCGCGCAGGCCGTCGGCGGTGAGCCCGGCGTCGCTGAGCACCTTCCTCGCCGACGACTCGACCGTCGCCAGGGAGATGAAGAGGTGCTCGGTGGCGACGTAGTCGTCCTTCATCGAGGAGGCGAGGTCGATCGCGCCGGCGAGCACGCGCGTGAGCGATGCCGAGGCCGCGGGCTGCTGGACGGTCGAGCCGGTGGCCTTGGGCAGGGCGTCGCGCTCGGCGGCGGCCGCGCGCACCAGGGCGGGCGCGTCGGCCCCGGCCTTGGTGACCAGGCTGGCCGGGACGCCGTCCTCCTGCAGGAGGAGGGCCACGAGCAGGTGGACGGGCTCGGTGGTGGAGTTGCCCGCGGTCGTCGCGGACAGCTGGGCAGCCTCGATCACGTCGCGGCTGCGGGTGGTGAACTTGTCTGCTCCGAACTGGCTCACTGCTGCTCTGCTCCTGTTCCTTCCGCCACGGCCACGACGGCCGCGGGACCAGTCTGTCGTCAGTGATATCAACGCACCCGGAGTTGAGTCCATTCCACTCAACTCTGGAGAGTTCCAGAACCGACCACGCCGGGGGGTACGCCACCCGGCCGGCGCGATGTCGCCGTAGCATGACGATCGCAGTCCGACGCGGAGGAAGATGTGAAGCTGTTTCGCAGGAAGCCGGTCTCGGAGGCCGCTCCCGACCCCGAGGTCCCTGCGCCGGTCGAGGAGAAGCCGATCAGCGTGGTGGTCGTCGACGACGACGACGACCTGCGCGACATCCTGCGCATCGCGCTGGAGTCGCGGGGCTTCCGCATCCTGAGCGACACCTCCGACGCCATGACCGCGCTCGAGGTCGTCCGTGAGGGCCAGCCCGACATCATCCTGCTCGACCTGGCCATGCCGGACGTCACCGGTCTCGAGGTGCTGCCCCTGCTGCTGGAGCAGTCCCCCCGCTCGAAGATCGTCATCTGCTCGGCGATCAGCGCCACCCACATGACCGAGGCCGCCCTCGACGCCGGGGCCGACGCCTACATCATCAAGGGCGTCTCGGCGAAGACCCTGATCGGGCACCTCCAGCGCGTCGCCCACGCCGGCCCCGTGCGGCCCGTGCGGCCCTATCCGCTCGGCCGCGACTACGTCGAGCGGCCGGCGCCCACCGCCGGGTGACGCACCTCGAGCTCGTCTCCGACTGCTCGCGGTGCTTCGGCCTCTGCTGCGTGCTGCTGCCCTTCCGGGCCGGGTCGGGCTTCGGGACCGACAAGGACGGCGGCACCCCGTGCCACCACCTGCAGGACGACGACGCCTGCGGCATCCACGACCGGCTGCGCGAGCGCGGCTGGCCCGGGTGCACGGTGTTCGAGTGCTTCGGTGCCGGGCAGCGCGTCTCCCAGGGGACGTACGCCGGCACCTCCTGGCGCGAGCACGACAACCTGGGCGAGATGTCGGCCGTCCTCTCGGCGATGCGCCAGCTGCACGAGATGCTCGTCCACCTCGCCGAGGTCGACCGGCGCTCGCCCGCGGCGACGGCGGCAGGGCTGGCCGGTCGCATCGCCGCCCTCGGCGACGGTGACGCCGAGTCGGTGCTGGGCATCGACCTCGACGAGCTCCGGGCCGAGGTGGGCGCGGAGCTGCGCATCGCCAGCCTGCGGCTGCGGGGAGCCGGCGACGACCGCGAGGGCACGGACCTGTCCGGGCGCGACCTGCGCGACGTGCTCCTGGTGAGGGCCTCGCTGCGCGGGGCCCTGCTGCTGGGCGCCGATCTCCGGTCGGTCGACCTGACCCTGACCGACGTGCTCGGGGCGGACCTGCGTGGCGCCGACCTGCGGGGCGCCGACCTGGCCGGCGCGGTGTTCCTGACCCAGCCGCAGGTCAACGCCGCCCGGGGCGACACCGCCACCCGGTTGCCGGCCGGCCTGGCCAGGCCGGGTCACTGGGCCTAGCGGGACCGGCGCCAGACGACGACCTGGTTGCTCAGCGTCGGGGCCCGCAGTGCGGGCACCCGGCTGGTGGGCGTGCTCACCGCCGAGGGGGTACGACGCAGCGCGTCGCGGGCGGCGTCGACCTCGGCCTGCAGCTCGGCGTTGCGGGCACGCAGCGCCTGGAGCTGGTTCTCGAGGTCCAGGATCTGGCGCACCCCCTCGATGCCGATGCCCCGCGAGGTGAGGCCGGCGATCAGCCGGAGCCGCTCGAGGTCGCGGTGGGAGTAGCGACGCCCGCCGCCGCCCGTGCGGCCCGGCATGATCAGGCCCATCCGCTCGTAGGTGCGCAGGGTCTGCGGGTGCAGGCCCGTCAGCTCGGCGGCCACCGAGATGACGTAGACGGCCGCGTCGGGAGTCGGCGGGACGAACGTGCTCATGACTCGAACAGGTTCGCCCGCAGCGGGATCCCGGCCGTGGCGGCGCGGTAGGCCTCGACGGCCTCCCGCGCGGCCGGGTCGAGCTTGGCCGGCACCTGCACCTGCACGGTGGCGAGCAGGTCGCCGTACGTGCCGTCCTTGCGGGGGGCGCCCTTGCCGCGCACCCGGAAGGTGCGGCCGTTGGGCGTGCCGACGGGGATCTTCAGGGTCACCGGTGGGCCCGCGAGCGTCGGCACGGTGATCTCCGCGCCCAGTGCGGCCTCGGCGAAGGAGACCGGGACGTCGACGGTGAGGTTGTCCTCCTTGCGCCCGAAGATGCGGTGCCCGCTGACCTTGACGGTCACCAGCAGGTCGCCCGCCGGGCCGCCGTTCTCACCGACCGCGCCCTTCCCCTTGACCCGGATCCGCTGCCCGCTCCGCACGCCGGCGGGGATACGGGCGGCGATGGTCCGGGCGGAGAGACCACGGCCGTTGCCGTGGCACGTCGGGCAGGGCTCGTCGTACACGAGCTGGCGCCCACCGCAGGCGGGGCAGGTCTCGTTCATCGAGAACGCCCCGCCGACCGAGGAGACCACGAAGCCGGCGCCGTCGCACTCCGAGCACACGTGCGGCTTGGTGCCGGGCTTGCCGCCCGTGCCGTTGCAGTCGGGGCACGGGGCGTCGGAGGTGAGCCGGAGCGACACGGTCACGCCCTGGATGGCGTCGGTGAAGGAGATGGTGGCCGTCGTCTCGACGTCGGCGCCCTTGCGGGGCCGGGACTGGGGCCGGGGGCGCTGCCCCCGGCCGAACAGGTCCCCGAACATATCCCCGAAGCCACCGCCGCCGGCGGCGCCGCGGTCACGCAGGAAGTCGTTGATGTCGAAGCCGGCGCCCGCGGCGTCGCCGAACCCGCCGCCCCCGCCGCCGAAGCTGCCTCCGGAGCGGTAGAGGTCGCGCATCTGGTCGTACTTCGCCCGCTTCTCGGTGTCACCCACGACGTCGTACGCCTCGGCGACGGCCTTGAAGCGGTCGTGCTTGGCGTCGTCACCGGGGTTGGAGTCGGGGTGGTTCTCGCGTGCCAGCTTGCGGTAGGCCTTCTTGACCTCCTCGGCCGTGGCGTCCTTCCTGACGCCGAGGACCGCGTAGAAGTCCTTGCCCGCCCAGTCGGCACGCATGCCGTCGGTAGCGCTCATGCGCGCCTCCCCTCGCTGTCGTCACTGCTGTCTCGTCACTGCTGTTTCAGCACGGTGGTGGTGCGTCGCTGCCCGAGGCTCTCAGGCAGGATCGACTACCAGCACCTGCGCCGCGCGCACCACACGGTCACCGATCTTGTAGCCCGCCTTGGCGATCACCTTGCAGGTGGTCACCTCGACGTCGGCATCCTCGCCGATGTGGCTGAGCGCCTCGTGGATCGTCGGGTCGAACGGGTCGCCCGGCGTGCCGTACTTCGTCAGCCCCAGCGTGGTGACCACCCGCTCAAGCTGCTCGGCCACGGCGTTGAAGCCCTCGTCGAGTGGGCCGTGCTCGCGGGCCCGGTCGATGTTGTCGAGGACCTCGACGATCGGCGTCAGCACGGCGTACGTCGCGTTCTCGCGCAGCAGGTCGCGGTCACGGTCGACCCGCCGCTTGTAGTTGAGGAACTCCGCCTGAAGCCGCTGGAGGTCGGCGGTGCGCTCGGCGAGCGCCACGGCCTCCGGGCTCTCGGCGGGGAGGTCGGTCCCCGGCTCCTCCTCGAGGCGCTCGGCGGCGTCGACCGCGTCGTCCGGCCCGGCCGGGGCGCCCGTGGAGGAGTCCACGGGCGCCTCGGTCTCGGTCTGGTCGTCGAGAGGCTCGGTCACTTGCTCTCACCCTCGGCAGGCTGGTCGCCGTCGACCGGCTCGTCGACGATCTCGGCGTCGACCACGTCGTCGTCGGCCTCGCCGGTCGCCTCGCTGTTGCCACCGGCAGCGGCCTGGTCGGCCTCGGCGGCGGCGTACATCGCGGCGCCCATCTTCTGGCTGGACTCGTTGAGCTTGGTGACGCCGGCCGTGATGTCGTCGGCGGACGCCTCGTCGTTCTCGAGCGTCGCCTTGAGGGCGTCGACGTCGGCCTGGACCTCCGTCTTCACCTCGTCCGGGATCTTCTCGGCGTTCTCGGCCAGGAACTTCTCGGTCGAGTAGACGAGGCCGTCGGCCTGGTTGCGGGCCTCCACGGTCTGCCGGCGCCGGGCGTCCTCCTCGGCGTACTGCTCGGCCTCCTTGACCATCCGGTCGATCTCGTCCTTGCCGAGCGCCGAGCCGCCGGAGATCGTCATCGACTGCTCGCGGCCGGACGCGTGGTCCTTGGCCGAGACGTGGACGATGCCGTTGGCGTCGATGTCGAAGGTGACCTCGATCTTCGGGATGCCCCGGGGGGCC
This sequence comes from uncultured Nocardioides sp., assembly GCF_902805925.1. Classification (GTDB taxonomy): domain Bacteria; phylum Actinomycetota; class Actinomycetes; order Propionibacteriales; family Nocardioidaceae; genus Nocardioides. Next base: position 26,192 of record NZ_CADCUP010000115.1, on the reverse strand, counting down.
GGCGGCAGCCCGGTGAGCTCGAAGTTGCCCAGCGGCTGGTTCTGCGCCCACATCTGGCGCTCGCCCTGGGCCACCTTGATCTCCACCGACGGCTGGTTGTCGTCGGCGGTGGTGAAGATCTCCGAGCGCTTGGTCGGGATCGTGGTGTTGCGCTCGATCAGGCTGGTCATCACGCCGCCCTTGGTCTCGATGCCGAGGGAGAGCGGGGTGACGTCGAGGAGCAGGACGTCCTTGACCTCGCCCTTGAGCACCCCGGCCTGCAGGGCGGCGCCGACGGCCACGACCTCGTCGGGGTTCACGCCCTTGTTGGGCTCCTTGCCGCCGAGCAGGTCCTTGACGACCTGGGTCACGGCCGGCATCCGGGTGGACCCGCCGACGAGGACCACGTGGTCGATCTTGCTGATGTCGACGCCACCGTCGTTGAGCACCGACTGGAACGGCTTCTTGGTGCGCTCGAGCAGGTCGGCGGTCAGCTTCTGGAACTCCGAGCGGGTCAGCTTCTCCTCGAAGTGGAGCGGGCCGGACTCGCCGTGGGTGATGTAGGGCAGGTGGATCGTGGTCTCGCTGGAGCTCGAGAGCTCGATCTTCGCCTTCTCGGCGGCCTCCTGCAGGCGCTGCTTGGCGATCTTGTCGGCACCGAGGTCGACGCCGTTGTTGGCCTTGAACTTCGCGACCATCCACTCCACGACCTTGTTGTCCCAGTCGTCGCCACCGAGGTGGTTGTCGCCCGAGGTGGCCTTGACCTCCACGACGCCCTCGCCGATCTCCAGGAGGGACACGTCGAAGGTGCCGCCACCGAGGTCGAAGACGAGGATCGTCTGGTCGTCGCCCTTGTCGAGGCCGTAGGCCAGGGCGGCCGCGGTGGGCTCGTTGACGATGCGGCTCACGTTGAGGCCGGCGATCTCGCCCGCCTCCTTGGTGGCCTGCCGCTGCGCGTCGGAGAAGTACGCCGGGACGGTGATCACCGCGTCGGTGACCGGCTCACCGAGGTAGGCCTCGGCGTCCCGCTTCAGCTTCTGCAGCACGAACGCGCTGATCTGCTGGGGGGTGAAGTCCTTGTCGTCGATGCCGACCTTCCAGTCGGTGCCCATGTGGCGCTTGACCGAGCGGATGGTCCGGTCGACGTTGGTGACGGCCTGGCGCTTGGCCACCTCTCCGACGAGGACCTCGCCGGACTTCGCGAACGCGACCACCGAGGGGGTGGTGCGGGCGCCTTCTGCGTTGGCGATGACGGTGGGCTCTCCACCTTCGAGGACGGCGACGACGGAGTTCGTCGTACCGAGGTCGATGCCGACTGCGCGAGCCATGGATTACCTCCGGGGTGAGTTGCTGCGATGTCTGGTGCGGATGTCTGGGGGCGGGCGTCTGACCCGCTGCTGCGAGTCTGCCAGGAAGGTTGAGCCGGTTCAACTCAACTTCGCTCACTGGGCACAACGCAGGCCGGGGCGGTCGTTGTTCCCGAACCGGCGGGCGACCCGAGCGCGCCCTCGCACTACGCTGCGGGCGTGATCCGCCACACCGTCGCCTTCCGCCTCAGCCATCCCACCGGCTCCGCCGAGGAGGCGAACTTCCTGGTCGCCGCCCTCGACCTCGCCGCGATCCCCGGCGTCCAGCGCTTCGAGCAGCTGCGCCAGACCAGCCCCAAGAACGACTTCACCTTCGGGTTCTCCATGGAGTTCGCCGACCAGGCGGCGTACGACGCCTACGACCAGCACCCGGTGCACACGGCGTTCGTCGCCGACCGCTGGGTCGGCGAGGTCGAGGACTTCCTCGAGATCGACTACCAGCCGCTGTGAGCCGACGCAGGAAGCTGGTGCGTCCGCCGCAACAAGGGCTCTGGGCGGCGTAAAGTAACGGGCAAGGCGAGCTCGTCGCCCATACGACATGAGAGGCAGCCGCGGCTGCCGCGCCCGGGGAGGGGATGGCGTGACCTATCACCCCATGCCCTCCGAGGTCCTGAGCGACGGCGACCAGCTGCAGGAGAGTCACTACCTGGAGCTCGACCCGGTGCCGCGCTCGACCGGACAAGCCCGGCGGTTCGTGTGCTCCCACGCGCCCGAGCTGCCCGAGGAGACCGAGGACACCCTGCTCCTGCTGACCAGTGAGCTGGTGACCAACGCCGTCCTGCACGCCCGGACGGTGATCGCGGTGGGCATCCTCGTCGGCCGGCGGTCGCTGGTGGTGGGCGTGCACGACCTGGACCTGGCCACGACGCTGCAGGAGCCGTACGCCGACCGCGAGAGCGGCTGGGGGCTGAAGCTGGTCGCCGCGCTGGCGCAGTGCTGGGCGACGACCAAGCATCCCGAGGGCGGCAAGACGGTGTGGTTCCGCCTCCGGTACGAGGACAGCCACGTGGTGGCGGACGGCGCCGCCGCCCGTGCCGAGGCAGGGGGCTCATGAGGGAGGCGTCTCGGCCGCCGTCACCGGCGTCCCCCGCCGCAGCCGCTCGACTGGCGGGGCGGCTGGCGATCGGGCGGGACGGCTACGAGTCCGGCGCTGCGATCGCCAAGGTGGCCACCGGCATCGGTGGGTTCGACCAGGTCGCCATGGGGGGTCTGCCGGCGCGGCGTACCACCGTGGTCGCCGGGCCGGCCGGTGCTGCCAAGACGCTCTTCGCCGCACAGTTCCTGGCCGAGGGCGTGCGCTCGGGACAGCCCGGGGTCTTCGTCACCCTCGAGGAGCCTGCCGCGGACCTGCGGACGAACCTGGCCACCCTCGGGTGGGACGTCGAGAGCTGGGAGGCCTCCGGTGACTGGCGCTTCGTCGACGGCTCGCCGCTGACCCCGCGCCTGGCAGGCGAGCGGCCCGCCTACAACGTGGAGACCCTGGCCGCCCAGATCGGCGCAGCGGTGGACCGGGTCGGCGCCCAGCGCCTGGTGCTGGACAGCATCAACGCGGTGCTCTCCTTCGAGGCCGACGTCGTCCTGGCTCGCCAGCTCCTGCGCGGCCTGGTGCTGCAGCTGCGCCAGATGGGCCTCACCGTGGTGCTCACGATCGAGACCCGAGACGATCCGGGTGGCTCCCTGACGCACTACGGGGTCGAGGAGTTCGTCGCCGACAACGTGGTGCTGCTGCGCAACATCCACGAGGGCACTTTCCGGCGGCGCACCGTGGAGGTGCTCAAGATGCGCGGGGCGATGCACCACAAGGGCGACGTCCCGTTCACCATCGTGCCGGGCGAGGGTCTGCGGGTGCTGCCCGTCACCGTGCCGGCTCTGCCCCCGCACACCGTGGAGCGGGTCCCCAGCGGCATCGCCGGCCTGGACGAGCTCACCCACGGCGGGCTCTTCAGCGGGTCCACCACGTTGGTCTCCGGCCCGACCGGCGCGGGCAAGACGATGATGGCCATCCAGTTCGCCGCCGGCGGACTGGACCACGACGAGACCGTCCTGTTCATGGCCTTCGAGGAGTCCCACGAGCAGGTGCGGGTCAGCGGCGCCGCCCTGGGGTCGGACTTCGTGAAGCACGAGGAGCAGGGCAACCTGCACGTGGTGTCCCTCTATCCCGAGGTCGCCTCCCTCGACGACCACCTCGTGGAGGTCTTCGAGCTCGTCCAGCGGGTGCGGCCCACCCGTCTGGTGCTGGACGGCCTGTCGGCACTGGAGCGCCTGGGCTCCGAGCACTCCTACCACGGCTTCCTGCTCGGGATCACCGCGTTCGTCCGCAGCGTCGGCCTGGTCACCCTCATCACCGCCTCCCCGCCGGCCGGGGCCGGCGGCTCCTCGACGTCCAACCACATCACCGGCCTCGTGGACACCATCATCGTGCTGCGCCACCACGAGAGCGGCGCCACCATCCGCCGAGGCGTCCACATCCAGCGGATGCGGGGCAGCAGCCACGAGAACGCCGTCCGGGAGCTCACCATCGACGAGCGGGGCGTCACCATCGGTGGCTCGCTGCACGTGTCCGCCGACCACCCCGCCGTGCCCGAGTGACCGCAGCCGCCGGGCGGGGAATGATCGGGCCCGTCGCGTTGTAGACCCCTGCATGACGATTCCGACGATCGATCTCATCAACGGCACGTCCATCCCCCAGCTGGGGTTCGGTGTCTTCCAGGTGCCTCCGCCGGAGACCGCCGACACCGTCCTCAAGGCGTTCGAGGTGGGCTACCGCCACATCGACACCGCGCAGATGTACGAGAACGAGGCGGGTGTGGGCCAGGCGATCCGTGACGCCGGCATCCCGCGCGAGGAGCTCTACATCACCTCCAAGCTCAACAACGGGTTCCACCGGCCCGAGGACGCCGAGCGCTCCTTGGCGGAGACGCTGGAGCGTCTGGGTCTCGAGCAGATCGACCTGTTCCTCATCCACTGGCCGCTGCCGACGCTGTACGACGGCGACTACGTCTCCACGTGGCAGACCCTCGCCTCGTTCGTCGAGGACGGCCGCGCCGCCTCCGTGGGCGTCTCGAACTTCCAGCCCGACCACCTCGACCGGATCGTCGACGAGACCGGCGTCGTCCCCGTGGTCAACCAGGTCGAGGTGCACCCGCTCTTCGCCAACGAGGCGGTGCGCGCCGCGAACGCCCGCCACGGCGTCAAGACCGAGGCCTGGTCGCCGATCGCCCAGGGCGCCGTCAACGACGACGCGACGATCGGCGCCGTGGCCCAGCGCCTCGGCAGGTCGCCCGCCCAGGTCACCCTGCGGTGGCACGTGCAGCGCGGCGACATCGTCTTCCCCAAGTCGGTCAACGTCGACCGGATGCGGCAGAACTTCGAGATCTTCGACTTCGAGCTCTCCGCCGACGACATGGCGGCCCTCGACGGGCTCGACCGGGGCGAGGACGGCCGCACCGGCCCCCACCCGGACCGGTTCGACCACGTGCCCGCCTGACTCAGCCCACCTGGTCGCTCCTGCCCCACTTCTCCAGCAACGACGCGAGCCGGCTGCGCTCGGCCTCGGTGAGGCCCGAGAGCAGCCGGTGCTCGTTGGCGACGTGCTCGCCGACCAGCCGGTCGACGAGCGCGAGGCCCCCCGGCGTGAGGCGGATGCGCCGCGAGCGGGCGTCGTCGGCGCAGACCGAGCGGCTCACGAGACCAGCGCCCACCAGCCGGTCCAGCCGCTTGGTCACCGCCCCCGACGTCACCATCGTGGTGGCGCTCAGCTCCCCCGGCGTCAGCTCGTACGGCGCGCCGGACCGGCGCAGCGAGGCCAGGATGTCGAACTCGCCGTCGGACAGGCCGGCCGCGGCGAAGACCGGCCGCAGCTGGTCGTGCAACGCGGCGGAGAGCCGGTGGAGGCGCCCGATCACCCCCATGGGCGAGACGTCGAGGTCGGGGCGCTCGACGCGCCACTGCTCCATCAGCCTGCCGACGTGGTCCGGTTCCATGTCTGGACTATATCTTCTCGGGAAGGTAATATGTTTTCCATGGAAAGTAACCGAGCGGCCCTCACCACGGTGCTGCTGACCGCGGTCGCCCCCGCGGCCTGGGGAACGACGTACATCGTGACCGAGCGGCTGCTGCCGCCCGACCGCCCGCTCTTCGCGGCGCTGCTGCGGGCCCTGCCCATCGGCCTCGCCCTGCTGGCCTGGCGCCGCCAGCTGCCGCAGGGCTCCTGGTGGGGGAAGGCCGTCGTGCTGGGCCTGTGCAACATCGGGCTGTTCTTCCCGCTGATCTTCGTCTCCGCCTACCACCTGCCCGGCGGGCTCGCCGCAACGATCCAGGCTCTCTCTCCGCTGGCCGTCATGGGCATCGCCTGGCTGCTCATCGGGGAGCGACCCGGTGCGCTGCGTGCGGTGGCCGCCCTCGTCGGGCTCACCGGCGTCGCCCTCCTGGTGCTGCAGAGCCCCGACGGTGTGACGCCGCTCGGCCTGACCGGCGCCTTCGGCTCCGTGCTCGTCTCGGCGCTCGGGTTCGTGCTCGTCAAGCGCTGGCCCGCACCCGTCGACCTGCTCACGCTGATGTCGTGGCAGCTGGTCGTCGGCGGCCTCGTGCTGCTCCCGGTGGCGTTCCTGGTGGAGGGCGCGCCGCCGGCCATCGACGCCCCGGCGGCGCTGGGCTACACCTGGCTGGCGCTGGTCGGCACCGGCCTGGCCTACTACTGCTGGTTCCGCGGATTGACCCGGATGGCCGCCGGCGGCGTCGCGCTGATCGGCCTGGTCAACCCCGTGGTCGGCACCCTCCTCGGCGTGGCCCTGGCAGCCGAGGCGTTCGGGCTCGCGCAGGCGCTGGGCATGATGCTCGTCCTCGGCGGCGTGCTGGCCGGGCAGCCGGCCGTCGTGTCCCTGCTGCGGCGACGCCGCACCGCGGCGCCGGTCGGCGTCGACGTCGACGAGGCGGAGGGCCTGGCCGTCAGCCGACGGTGACGGTGATCTCGTTGGACGCCGTGCCCGTGTCGGTGTCGACCACCCGCATCTTGTTCTCCCCAGGCCTGCTCGTCATGACGTACGTCGCGAAGGTGCGCCCGCTGACCGACACCGTGACCGGGAAGTCGGCCCAGGCGCCGTTCTCGAGGCGCTGCACCTGGAGGATCGCACCCTCGCCCCGCGGGTAGGTGCCGGAGAGGTCGATCTGGCCCATCGGCGAGACCTGCGCCTGACCGACCGAGAGGGTGATCGGCGCAGCGGGCGCCGACGACGACCCCGTGTCGTCGGGCGCGACTGTCGGGGAGTCGGGATCCAGGGTCATCAGCGGCCCGCTGGGGCTCTCGGTCTCGACCGGATCGGGGATGTACAGCCGCTCCTGCGACCGTGCCTGCTGCGGGGAGCCGCCCGCGTCGGCCCCGACGCCCAGCACCTTGGTGACCATCAGCGCCGTGAGCCCGGCGAGCAGCCCCACGACCAGCCCCACCCCGACGAGGGCGAGGAGGCCGCTCAGCACGGGGCGTCCGGTCGGCTCGGACGTGCGGTCCGCCACGGTGGTCCTCCTGCGTACGGGGTCGGTCCCCCATTGTCCCTGATGACCCGGCCGCTCCGGACCACCCGTTCGTCCACAGCAGGCGGACGGCCTCGTTTCCGCGTCGCCATGGTGGGCAGGCCTGCGACATGGACACCTACACCATCGACGCCCCAGCACTGCGCCGGATCGCGCGCGACCTCGACGACGCCGCCCGCGCCGTCGACCGCCGGGCCGACATCACGCTCCCGCCACGGCTGCCGTTCGCGGGTGACAGCCGGGCCGGCATCGACCGCCTGGTGAGGGCCGCGACGGGCGTCTCGCGGGCCGCGGCGGCGACCGCCGACGACCTCGACCGGCTGCTCGCCGACACCGGGCGCACGGACGCCGATGTCGCCGGCCTGCTCGACGCCCGACTGTGGAGGCCCTGACATGGCCTGGAACCCCGTGCCCGTGGACCTCCTCGAGGCCGAGCCCTCCGACGTGCGCCACCTCGCCGACGACCTCCGCGCGCTCGGCGCACGGCTCCTGGGCTGCGGCGCCGTCCTCCGTGCCGGGTCCGCAGTGCCCGCGGACTCCTTCGACGGGGTGGCCGGCGACCGGTTCCGCAGCACCTGCCTGCTCCAGCGCGAGGTCGCGCTCGCCACCGCGCTGGAGCTCGAGGCGCTGGGTGGCGCGGCCGACGAGCTGTCGCGCGACCTCGACGACCTCCGCGTGCTCCTCCAGCAGCTGCGCGGGATCGCGCACGGTGGCGGGCTCGAGGTCGGTGCGGCGGCCGTCTGGCCGCCCCACCCGACCGAGCGTCACGAGGACACCGCCGCGCTGCGGGCGGCCTGGTCGGCGTACGACCGCTGCTGGACGCTGCGCGAGACGCTGGAGACGCGGCGTGACGCCGCCGAGCGTGCGTGGCGTACGGCGCTGCTCGGCGCCACGGCCGACGTCGACCCCTCGCCCTCCGGGGAGGCGGCCGGGCGGGTCGCCGGGGCGCTCGGTCCGAGGCCGGGCCACGCCTGGACGAGCTCCCGGGCCCACTGGCAGCCCGTGGGCCCTGAGGGCCACGGGTCGCGCGCGGCCGAGGTGACCCGGGTCGACGGCCGGTGGGAGCCGGTCGTGCCCGCGCAGCGGCCGCCCTCGGTCGCCTGATTCGGGCCGGCTGGGTCAGGCCGGCTGGGTCAGGCCGGCTCGCCGCGCGCCTGGCGCACCGCGCGCTCGGCGACGGCGTGCTCGTCGGTGCGCGCGTCGTAGGTCCAGAAGTCGCGCAGCGCCGCCGCGGTCAGGACCACCCCGGCGACGCAGGCGAAGCCGCCGCTGACGATCGACCCGCGCACCGACCACAGGTCGGCGACCGTGCCGGCGCGCACCTGGCCGCCCAGCGGGCCGAGGGAGTACGACAGCATCTCGATGCCGGCGAGACGACCCCGCATGCCCTCGGGGATGGTCTGGTTCCACACGGTGCTGCGGAAGATCGCGGAGATGGTGTCGGCCGCCCCGGCGAGCGCGAGGAACGCGACCACCAGCCACAGGCTCGGCATCAGGCCCGCCAGGCCGATCATCACCCCGTACACCGCCGCGGCCACCACGATGGCGCGGCCGTGGTGGTGGACGCGCGCGGTCCAGCCGCTCAGCGCCGTGGCCGTCAGCGCACCCACGGACTCGGCGGTGTAGAGCAGCCCCAGCGCCTCGGGCCGCTCGAAGACCTCCTGCGCCAGCGCCGGGAAGAGCACCACCGGCATGGCGAGGAACATCGCGGCGAGGTCGACGACGTAGGTGCCGAGCAGGTCCTTGCGTCCCAGGGCGTACCTCACGCCGGCCCAGATGCCGGCCAGGCTCGGCGGCGTCGTCTCGTCGGTGTGGGGGTAGGGCCGCATCGCGACGTAGAGCAGCGTCGCCACGACGAGCGCCACGACGTCGACCACGAAGCACCACTCGAGGCCGACGTAGGCGATGAGCAGACCGCCGACGCTCGGCCCGACCAGGACGCCGAGGTCCATGCCGAGGCCGGTCAGGGCGTTGGCGGCGGTGATCTGGTCGTGGCGGACCGTGCGCGGCATCAGCGCCTCGCGCGAGGGCCGCTGCAGGGAGGAGCACGACGTCAGCACCGCGGCGACCACGAACACCAGCACCAGGCTCGGGCGGTCGCGGAAGGCGTTCGCCGCCAGCGCGGCCGTCAGCACCGCCTGCGCGACCCCGCACCACACGAGCAGCCTCCGGCGGTCGACGTGGTCGGCCAGGGCGCCGCCGTACAGGCCGAAGACGACCAGCGGCACGAGCTCGGCGAGGCCGACGGCGCCCACCATGAAGCTGGAGCCGGTCAGCCGGTAGACCTGGAAGGGGATGGCGACGTAGGTGACCATGGCGCCGAGGTAGAACACCGTGCCGGCGACGAAGAGCAGCCGGAAGTCACGGGACTCCCGCAGCGGGGTCAGGTCGATGCGGAGCGCCCGCACCCGGTCGCGCCAGGTCACGGGAGGACATGGTGGCACCACGGGGCGACGTCGGCACCCGGATTCGTGGTGGTGTCAGTCCAGCCGGATGCGCGCGCCGTGGCGCGGCACGCTGGTGATGTTGCGGACCTTGGGCTCGTCGTCGCCGACCGCGGTGACGTCGTGGGCCGTGAGCACCTCGCGCAGGACGGCCACGCCCTCCATCAGGGAGAAGCCGGCGCCGATGCACCGGCGCACGCCGCCGCCGAAGGGGATCCACGTGCCGGTGGGCGGGTTCTGGCCGAGGAAGCGCTCGGGCCGGAACGCCTCGGGCTCCGGGTGGTTGTCCGCGCGGGCGTGCGAGATGAGGATCGAGACGCCGACCGTCACCCCGGCGGGCAGGTCGTGGCCGGCGACGGTCGCCGGCCTCGTCAGGGTGCGCACCACCATCGGGATCACGGGGTGCAGGCGCATCGACTCCTTGAGCACGGCCTCGAGCCAGGCGTCGTCGCCGCTGCGGGCCGCCTCCCGGGAGCGGGTGCGCAGCGCGGGGTCGCGGCCGATCTCGTGGAGCGCCCAGGCGAGAGCGGTGGCGGTGGTCTCGTGGCCCGCGAGCAGCAGGGTGACGAGCTGGTCGCGCAGCTCGGTGTCGGTGAGCGCGTCGCCACCGTCCTCGACGCAGATCAGCTGTGAGAGCACGTCGGTGCGCTCGGTGAGGTCGGGGGCGCGACGGCGCTCCCGGATCTCGGCGTAGATGAGCCGGTCCAGCTCGACCGCGTTCTCGATGGTGCGCCGCCACGGCCCGAGGCGCCGCAGCCGCGGCCAGCCGTAGCCGAGCAGGATGGCCGGGGAGATGTCGACCACACGGTTGACGCGGGGCCGCAGCGCGGCCAGCCGGGCCTCGTCGGTCACCCCGAAGACGACGCGCAGGATCACCTCGAGGGTGAGGGAGTTCATCCGGTCGAGCGCGCGCAGCTCCTGGCCCGGCCGCCACGAGCCGACCTCGGCCCGGGCCACCTCGGTGACCAGCCCGGCGTAGCCGCGCAGGGCGTGGCCGTTGAACGCCGGCATCAGCAGCGTGCGGGCCCGCTTGTGCCCCGAGGAGTCCTGGAGCAGCACCGAGTGCTCGCCCATCATCGGGCCGAGGATCGCGTTGGCCTTGCCTGCGTGGAAGACCTCCGGGTCGCCGGCGAAGACCTCGCGTGCGTGCTCGGGCCGGGTGAAGAGCACCAGCGGGCGCCCCGCCGGGATCAGACGCAGGGTGAACACGTCGCCGAAGCGGCGGTGCAGCCACGGCACGAACCGGTGCCGGAAGCGCAGCAGCGCCGCGCTCTGCACGACCACCGGCCACCCGGGGCCGGGCGGCAGGCCCGTCCGGTCGACCGGGCGCGGCCTGCGGCCGCCGAAGGCCCGCATCGCGCGCAGCCGGCCGGCCGCGAGGTCGGCGACCTCGTCGGTCCCGGACCGTGCCCCGGCGTGGGTCATGGCGAGACTCCCGTCAGCTCGATCCCGAGGATCTCATGGCGGGGCAGGCGTGAGGAACGGATCGCCTGACAGGTCAGCAGCGCCGTCTCGGGGCCCGCGGTGGTGCGCACGCGGACGACGGCCTCGCCGCCCGGGACGCCGAAGCGGGCCGCCACGATCCCGTCGGCGCCGCGGTGCCCGAGATGGCGGACGTCGGACGGCGCCGGGGCGTCGAGGTGGCGGCGCACGGCGACCTCGGCGGCCTGCACGGGCATCGGCAGGCTGCTGCGCCCGCGCATCCGGTCGAGGTCCAGCGTGCCGGCGAGGTGGCGGCGCACCAGGCCCTCGACGACGTCGGCGTCGACCCGGCCGTAGTAGATGCCCTCGGGCAGGACGAGCAGGTTGCCGGCGAAGCGGTCGCCACCGATGTGCGAGCACTCCCAGGCGTCCAGCCCCGCGCCCGCGAGGGCGACCGCGGCGGGGCGGCCGCGCTCGGCGCAGCACGCGTCGTGCCGGCCGTGGGTGCAGACGAGCACCAGGGGGTCGGGGTGCGGGTCGAGCCCCATCGAGCGGCCCAGCGACAGTGGCGTCAGGTCGAGGTCGGCGACGTCGTGCACCGAGTCGAGGCGGGTGGCCTCGGCCCAGCCGCCGGAGGTGCCGACATGGACGGCGAACACGTGGACGCCGTCGCCGGCCTGCCGGCGACCGCTGCGCCGGACGAGGAGCGGACGCACCGCGGGCACCGCGCCGAGGGCGGCCCGCGCCGCGGCGGGGAGCCGGCTGTCGCGGAGGATGTCGGCACCCCACGGGCCGGGGTCCTCGACGAGGAGGAACGACCGCACCGTCGAGGCGGAGCCGGCGAGCTCGTCGGCGCGAGCGAGGCTGGCCCCCGCGCAGCGGCTCACCGCCTGCTCACGGGAGCACCGTGAGCGCACCCTCGCGCACCAGTCGCCGGCACAGGACGAGCGCGCTGCCCGGGTCGAGCAGGTCGTGCAGGTCGGACGGGCTCAGCCGCGCGCTGGCGGCGACCCGCTCGAGCGCCGGGCGGACCCGGGCGGGCACGTCGAGGTGCCGGTCGCCCAGCAGCACGCGCACCCTCCCCTCACCGGGGTCGACCAGGCGGAACGGACGGCCTGCGCGCCGCCCCAGCACGGTGTCGCCGGTGAGGTCCGGCAGGGCGAAGCGGTCGCGCAGGCCGCCGGCGAGCGACACGGGGCGGGAGGCGAGGAAGCCCTCCACCTGCCGGCGCGCCAGCGCGTCGGCGTCGAGCCCCCGCACGGCGTCCGCCAGGGCGTCCAGCCGCTCGGCCAGCCGCTCGGCGAGGGCGGCCGGGTCGTCGACGTACGCCGCGGGCAGGTGGCCGTCGTCGACGGCGTCGAGCAGGGGGCGCACCGCCCGGTCGACGAGGTGTCGCCAGGTGAGCTGGTTGATGCCGACGGTGACGTGCAGCGAGGCGGACTCCTGCGCACGGGCGGCGTGCGGCGTGCCGGTGGGGAGGTACATCACCAGGCCGGGCTCGAGCAGGACGTCCTGCACGCCGCCGTCGTGGTGCACCTCCCACAGCTTGGTGCCGTGGGTCTGGAAGACGAAGACGTCGTGGGAGTCGGAGTGCACGGCGAAGCCCTGCGAGCCGGGCGGCGTCAGGTAGGCGTTGGCCTGGCAGGGGTGGCCGAGCTCGGCCTCGAGCTCGGCGACGAGCCGGGTGAGCGGGGGCCAGTAGCGCTGCAGGCCCTGGAGGACCACGCTGGCGCCGCCGTCGACGAGGTCGAAGAGCCTGCGCGGGTCGACCAGTCCGGTCAGTGGCTTGCCCGCCAGCGAGCCCGACCGCGTGTACGACGCCTCCGGCAGCACCGACCCGTCCTGCGCCACCCGCACGGCAGGGGTGCGGATGGCGGTGCTCGTCAGCAGCGCGTCGACGTCGTCCAGCGAGAGCAGCCCGACGAGCCGGTCGGGATCGGCCTGGTGCAGGTGCACGCGAGACGCCCAGACCTTGTGCGCGAAGGCCTGGGCGTCACCGCTGAGCAGGTCGAGAGCGAACAGGGCGCGACCTCAGCCGTCGGTGCCGTCGGCGTCGCCGCCGTCGGACCCGTCGGCGTCGGACCCGTCGGCGTCGCTGGAGCCGCCGTCGGTGCCGTCGGCGTCAGCGCCGTCGCTGCCGTCGGCGTCGGCAGGGCTGGTGTTGGAGCTCGCCTGGGGAGTCGTGGACGTGCTCATCTCCTCGTCGCTCAGGCCACCGGTCGGGTCCTGGGGAGTCGTCGTCATCGCTGCCTCCTTGCATGGGACGGCGGAGGGTCCACCGCGTGGTTCCAGTCCTACCGGGCAGGTCAAGCCCCGGCTACACCGGAGCGGGTGAGGGGGCGTCGCGATCCCGGCTGCAATCCCTGTTGCGATCCCCGGATATCCGGGGATCCCTGCACGGCGACTCAGACCAGCAGCCCCCGGCGGCGCGCGATCGCGGCCGCCTCGGTGCGGGAGGCCGCGTCGAGCTTGCCGAGGATGTTGGAGACGTGCACGGAGACGGTCTTCACGCTGATGAACAGCTGCTTGCCGATCTCGCCGTTGGTGCGGCCCTGCGCAACCAGCGCCAGGATCTCGCTCTCCCGCGGGGTGAGGGCGTCGACGGCTGCGGGCTCACGACGCGCCGGCTGCGAGCCCAGGGCGATCAGCTCGGCGACCAGCGGCGCGGCACCGAGCTCGTGGGCGGTGGCTCGCGCAGCATCGGCGACGGCCCTTGAGGCAGCCGGGTCGCCGCTGCGCAGGATCGCCGCCAGGCGGGCACGCACCCGGGCAAGCTCGTGGACGTGGCCGTAGGCGAGGAACACCTGCTCGGTGTCGCGCCACGCGGCGACCAGGTCGCCCTCGCCGGGGGCGTCGACCTGGGCGGCCCAGCGCCAGCGCAGGTGCTCGGCGTCGAGCCGGACGATCCACGCCTGCGCCTCCGGGCCGAACTCCACCCCGAGCTCCCGGTGGTAGTCGTAGACGCCGTGCCCGTCGGCCAGCAGGTCGTCCGCGACCTCTGCGAGCTCGGCCCGCTCGGCGGCGCTCAGCCGCGGCGCGGCGGTGCCCAGCACGCCGAGCGCCTGCGCCGAGAGCCGGAGCCGCGCCTGGAAGCGCTCGTGCCACGTCTTCGACAGCACCCCGACGATGTCGTCGTAGGTCGTCATGGCGAGGCCCACGTCGCCGGCCTGCTCGGCGAGCTCGAGGAGCGTCGTGGCCGCGGTGATGGCGACGATGCCCTCCTTGGACCAGTAGCCGCGCACCGATCGGGCCCGCTCGCCGGCCCCTGCCCGGCCGCGGCCGGCCATCACGTGGGCCGACACCGCCTCGAGCATGGCCTCGTAGATCGGCGGCGGCACCTCCCCCGACATGTCGGCCAGGGCCATCGCGTCGTCCCACCGGCCGGCCACGACCAGCACGGCCACCTCCATGAACCGGGCCTCGAACGCGAACGGCGCCCAGGGCGTGCCCACCTCGGCGCCCCGCGCCCGGGTGGCGGCGTACGCCGTGAGGGCCTCCTCCAGCTCCGCCCGGTCCTGGTGGAAGCGACCCAGCAGGTAGCGGGCCCGCAGCTCGGCGTTGACCGCGCCGGCCGCGCGAGCCTGGCCGATCACCTCGCGCAGGGAGACGCCGATCTCGTCCACCATCGCCCGTCGGTCGAGCCCCGCCAGCGTGGTGTGGATGTCGGCGCTGAGCCGGGGCATGTCGAGCTGGCGGGTGAGCGCGAGGGCCTCGGTGGCGGCGTCCCGGGCCTCGTCGTGGCGCAGGTGCGCGCTGAGGATGCGGGCGTAGCCGGCCAGCGACTTCGCGCGCTGCTGCGGACTCGCGTCGGCGACCAGCTCGACCGCCCGGCGCGCCATCTCGAGCTCGTCGTCGGGTGCGTCGGTGATGATCAGGCCCAGGGCCAGGCTCGTCATCAGGCGGCCGCGGTCGACGTCGTGGGCGTCGTCGGGCAGCTGCTCGAGCTGCTCGCGCAGGACGGCGTTGGCGCGGGGCACGTGGCCGGCCGCGGTGAGGGCGTCGGCGGTGCGCACGACCAGGTCCGGCACGTCGACCTCGGCCAGGTCGCCGACGGCAGGGTCGCTGAGCAGCGTCAGCGCCTGCTCGTAGTGCTGCGCCGCCTCCTCCGGACCACCCACGCGCACCGCGTCGTGGCCGGCCTCGATGCTGGCGAAGAGGGCGGTTCGGGGGTCTTGGCCCAGGCGTGCGTGCCGGGCCAGCTCGGCGGAGGTGCCGGCGGCCTCGCCGCTGCGCAGCACCCGGGCGTAGGAGCCGTGCAACCGCACCCGCTCGCCGGGCAGCAGGTCGTCGTAGACGGCCTCGCCCAGCAGCGCGTGCCGGAAGGCGTAGGCGTCGCGCACCGGCACCAGGACGTTGGACTCGACGGCGTCGCGCAGGGCGCCGTCGAGGGCACGCTCGTCGACGCCGGAGGCTGCGGCCAGCAGGTGGTGTGAGACCTGCCGGCCGGCGACGGCGGCGGTGCGCACGACCTGGCGAGCGGAGTCGTCGAGGCGGTCGAGCCGCACGAGCAGGACGTCGGCGAGGTCGGCCGGCACACCGCCGGTGGCCCAGGTCGCCCCGACGAGCTCCTCGACGAAGAAGGCGTTGCCCTCGGCCCTGCTGACGATGTCGGCGACGTCGGACTCCGCGATGGGGTCGGGGTGCAGCAGCCGCACCAGGCGGCGTACGTCGAGGGCGGCGAGCGGCTCGAGCTGGATGCGCTCCACGCCGCGCAGCCGGGCCCACTCGGCCACCTGGCGACGCAGCGGGTGACGGCGGTGGAGGTCGTCGGAGCGGTAGGACACGACGAGGTGCACGGGGGTGGCGAAGGGCCGGGTGAACAGGAAGCTGAGGAGGTCTCGCGTGGACTGGTCGGCCCAGTGGGTGTCCTCCACGATCACCAGCAGCGGCGACCCGGCGGCAGCGCGGGTGAGCAGCGCGTGCACCGCCTCGAACAGGTCGGCGCGCTGGAGGCCGCCGTCCTCGCGGCCGTCGTCGAGGGTGCGGATGCGGCGGCCCGGCTGGAGGCGCGCCAGGGCGGGGTGGTCGTCGAGGACCGCCGCGGTGGTGGTGGGCTGCTCCGCGACGAGCCGGCCGAGGATCTCGGAGAAGGCGAGGTAGGGCAGGGCGCTGTCGCCGAGGTCGAGGCTGTGGCCCGCGACGACCTGCCAGCCGGCGGCGTGCGCGCGGTCGCGGAGCTCGGTGAGGAGCCGCGTCTTGCCGACGCCGGCGTCCCCCGCGAGGAGGACGATCGGACGGTCACTGCCGCGGGTCGCGGACGCGGCGATGCCGAGCCGGGAGCTCAGCTCCGTCAGCTCGGCATCGCGTCCGACGAGGTCGGCGCTGCGGGTGGGCACGGTCGACATCATGTCGTGATCCACCGACAGCGTCGCGGGGTTTGCCACGGGTGGCCCCCGGTCAGCGGCTGGACCGGGTGCGGTCACCCGGCACCGGGCGGGCGGTCGGGACGCGCTCGTCCCGTCCGCTGCGCCGGCGGCGGCCTCCCCACGAGTCCCGGACCTTGGCGGTGCGGTACTCGATCTCGGCGTTGAGGTAGCTCTGCGTGGTGTACATCTGGTTCCCCTTCTCGGTGGTGTGAGAAGAGGTTGCGTCCCTGAGGTGGCACCGCACATGGGCGTCCTGCCCTATCCCTGCGCGCCCGGCTACCTCAGATGCGCCGCGCGCCTACCTCAGAGGGCGCCGAGCGGCCTGCCGCCCCGCCACACCCCCGACACCAGGGGCACGCCGGGCCGGTAGGCCAGGTGGACGTGGCTGGGAGCGTCCAGCACGGCCAGGTCGGCCCGCGTCCCGGGTGCCAGCACCCCGACGTCGTCGCGGCCGAGGGCCGCGGCGCCGCCGGCGGTGGCGGCGTGCACGGCCTCCGCCGGGCTCATCCGCATCTCGCGCACGGCCAGCGCCACACAGAACGGCATGGAGCTGGTGAAGCAGGAGCCCGGGTTGCAGTCGCTCGCGATCGCCACGCGCACGCCGGCGTCCAGGAGGCGGCGCGCGTCGGGGTAGGGCTGCCGGGTCGAGAACTCCACGCCCGGCAGCAGCGTCGCGATCGTCCCGCTGTCGCGCAGGGCGTCGACGTCGGTGTCGGACAGGAACGTGCAGTGGTCGACCGCCACCAGGCCGAGCTCGGCGGCGAGGCGGACGCCGGCGCCGTACGTCAGCTGGTTGGCGTGCAGGCGGCCGCGCAGCCCCGCAGCCGCCCCGGCCGCCAGCACGGTGCGGGCCTGGTCGGCGTCGAACGCGCCGTCCTCGCAGAAGACGTCGATCCACCGGGCGTACGGCGCGGCGGCCTCGAGCATCGCGCCGGTGACCAGGTCGACGTACGCCGCGGGGTCGGTGCCGCCGGGCACGACGTGGGCGCCGAGGAACGTCGTCTCCTCGGTGAACTGTCGCGCCACGGCCAGGCTGCGGGCCTCGTCGCGCACGCTCAGCCCGTAGCCGCTCTTGATCTCCAGTGTCGTGGTGCCCTGCCGGGCCATCTCCTGCACGAGGCGGGCGACGTGGGAGGTGAGCTGCTCGTCGGTGGCGGCCCGGGTGGCGGCGACGGTGGTGCGGATGCCGCCGGCGGAGTACGCCTCGCCCGTCATCCGGGCGGCGAACTCGACGGCCCGGTCGCCGGCGAACACCAGGTGGGAGTGGGAGTCGACGAAGCCGGGCACGACCGCGCGGCCGCCGACGTCGTACTGCTGGTCGGCGGCGGGCGCCTCGGCCGCCGGCCCGACCCACGCGACCCGGCTGCCCTCCACGACGACGGCGGCGTCGCTCACCAGTCCCAGCAGCCCCTCGCGCGCGGGGTCGTTGGTGACGAGCTCCCCGATGCCGGTGACGACCGTGCTCACGGCGCTGCCCGTCATGCCCACACCCCCTCGATCGCGGCGGCCAGCTCGCGGCCGATCTCCCGCCGGTCACCCTGTCGCACGACGACCCGGCCGTCGACGACGACCCGGGTGACGTCCTCGGCGACCGCGGCGAAGACGGCCGTCTCGGCACCGGCGCCCGTGCCGGCGGTGCGGGGGCTGGCGAGGTCGAGGGTGACGAGGTCGGCCCGGGCGCCCACGGCGATCGTGCCCGCGTCGGCGACGCCGAGGCTGGCGTGGCCGTGGCGGGTGGCCGCGACGAGCAGCTCGTCGGCGGTCCAGTGGCCGCGCCGCCGGGTGGCCAGCCGCTCGTCGAGCTCGACGGCTCGCATCTCCTCGAAGAGGTCGATGACGGCGTGGCTGTCGGAGCCCAGCGTGAGCCGGCTGCCGGCCTCGTGCAGCCGCCGGCTCGGGCCGATGCCGTCGCCGAGGTCGCGCTCGGTGGTCGGGCAGAGGCCGGCCCAGGTCCGGGCGCCGCCGAGCAGCGCGACGTCCTCGTCGGTGAGGTGGGTGGCGTGCACGGCGCTGGTCCTCGGCCCGAGGGCGCCGGCGTCGTGGAGGAGGCGGGTGGGGGTGACGCCGTACGCCGCCAGGCAGGCCTCGTTCTCCGCCACCTGCTCGCTCAGGTGCGCGTGCAACGGCCGGCCCGCCGCCGTCTCGACCACGGTGGGCAGGGCGTCGCGCGGCACCGCGCGCACGGAGTGGACGGCGGCGCCGACGACGACGCCGTCGGGCTCGTCGAGGGCGGCCACCCGCTCGGCCCAGGCGGCGGCCGAGCCGTCGTCGTACCGCACCTGCACGCCGGTCGGGGGCTCGCCGAAGCCGCTGCTGAGGTAGCAGGTGTCGAGCAGCGTGATGCGCATGCCGGTGTCGCGCGCGGCCGCGACCAGCGCGTGCCCCATCGCGTTGGGGTTGTCGTAGGGCGTGCCGTCGGGCTGGTGGTGCAGGTAGTGGAACTCCCCCACCGTCGTGATGCCCGCCGCCAGCATCTCGCGGTACGTCGCCCGGGCCAGCGCGTGGTAGGAGTCGGGGTCCAGGCGCCCGGCGACGGCGTACATCTGGTCCCGCCAGGTCCAGAAGGTGCCGCGCTCCCGCTGCGTGCGCCCCCTCAGCGCGCGGTGGAACGCGTGGCTGTGGCAGTTGGCGAGGCCGGGCAGCGTGAGGCCGGGGACGCGCTCGGCGCCGCCCGCCTCCGCCCCCGTCTCCACGGTGGTGAAGCGGCCGTCGCCGATGACGACCAGCACCTCGTCGTGCACCGCGCCGTCGATCCACGCCCTCTCCAGCAGGTACGACGTCATGACGCCAGCCGCGCGAGGGTGTCGGCCAGCGCCTGGACACCCACCAGGCAGTCCGCGGTGTCGGCCGACTCCTCGGGCGAGTGCGAGACGCCGGTCGGGTTGCGCACGAACAGCATCGCGGTCGGGATCCCGGCCGCCGACAGGATGCCGGCGTCGTGGCCGGCCTGGGTCGGGATGACCGGCCAGTCACCGCCCTCGTGGTCGGCGGCGATCCGCTGCGCGAGCCCGGCGTCGAAGCGCACTGCGCCCGACACCGACTCGGCGGTCACCGCCAGGTGGGTGCCGTCGCGGCCGGCGCGGTCGGTGCCCTGCCGCTCGATGTCGCCGACCAGGGCGGCCAGCGTCGCGTCGCTGTCGCAGCGCGCGTCCAGCCACGCGGTCACCTGCGACGGCACCGCGTTGGTGCCGTTGGGCGTCACCTCGACGCGGCCGAAGGTGGCGCGCTGCCCGGCGGTCCGCGCCTGCTTGTTGGCGGCCAGCGCGGTCATCGCATAGGTCAGCATCGGGTCTCGGCGATCCTCCATCCGGGTGGTGCCGGCATGGTTGGCCTCGCCGCGGAAGTCGAACCGGTAGCGCCCGTGCGGCCAGATCTCGCTGGCCACCCCGATGGCCGCGCCGCGGTCGACGAGGTCGCGGCCCTGCTCCACGTGCAGCTCCACGAAGGCCGTGATCCCCGACAGGTCGACCAGCCCGCGCGACGGGTCGAGGCCGGCTGCGGACACCGCGTCGGGCAGCCAGGTGCCGTCGCGGTCGCGCAGCTCCCGCGCGCGGTCCCACGTCGTCGCGCCGGTCGCGAGGCGCGAGCCGAGGCAGGCGAGGCCGAAGCGCGAGCCCTCCTCCTCCACGAACACCCCGATCCCGATCGGGGAGGCGACGGCCTCACCGCGCGAGCGGAGCACGTCGACCGCGGCCAGCGCGGACACCACCCCCAGCGGGCCGTCGTACGCGCCGCCGTCGAGCACGGAGTCGAGGTGCGAGCCGGTCAGCACCCCGCCGCGGCGACCCGCTCCGGCGGGGTCCCACCAGGCGATGGTGTTGCCGAGGCCGTCGACCTCGACGTCCAGCTCGCGCGCGGCGGCCTCCTCGCCGAACCACGCCCGCAGCTCCGACTCCGCGCCGGTCCACGGCTGCCGGAAGTAGCCGCCGCTGGCCGCGTCGCGCCCGACCGGGGCCAGGTCGCGCCACATGCGTTCGAAGCTCACCGCCACAGTCCACCGTCCGTCACCGGACGCAGCAACCGGGCGCGCCGTACCCCGCTCTCGGATCCGAGACTGTCCAGCCGGACCGGGCATGCTCGTCCCATGGAGTTCCAGGACGTCGTACGACGCAGACGCATGGTCCGCAGCTACGCCGACCGCCCGGTCGACCCGGCCGTCGT
The DNA here is from genome assembly GCF_902805925.1 of uncultured Nocardioides sp. Taxonomy (GTDB): domain Bacteria; phylum Actinomycetota; class Actinomycetes; order Propionibacteriales; family Nocardioidaceae; genus Nocardioides. Next base: position 5,924 of record NZ_CADCUP010000115.1, on the reverse strand, counting down.
CGACCGCTGCCTCGCCAACGCGACCCGGGCGCCCAGCGCCGGGTTCACCCAGGGCTGGGCCTTCGTGGTGCTCGACACCCCCGAGGACGTCGGCCGCTTCTGGCGGTGCACCGCCGACCCGTCGGCCCCGAGCTCCTGGCTCGCCGGCATGATGCGCGCTCCCGTGGTGGTGCTGCCCTGCTCGAGCAAGGCCGCCTACCTCGACCGCTACGCCGAGCCCGACAAGGGGTGGAGCGACCGTGACGAGGCGCGCTGGTCGATGCCCTTCTGGCACCTGGACACCGCGATGGCCTCCCTGCTGATCCTCCAGACGGTCACCGACGAGGGCCTCGGCGCCTGCTTCTTCGGGATCCCGCCGGAGCACCTCGGCGACGTCCGCCGCGAGTTCGCCGTCCCCGAGAGCCACGAGCCCATCGGCGCGATCACCATCGGCCACCGCGCCGACGGCGGGGCGGCCGGCTCGCCCGCGCGGCGGCGCCGTACCCCCTGGACCGACGTGGTGCACCGCGGGGGCTGGTCCTGAGCGCCCCGGTTTGGTTCATCAAGGTATGTCGGTGAGCCGGCAGTTCCCACGACGTACACCCCGTGGGAACTGCGCATTGGTCTGCATACCATGATGAACCGTGCGCGAGCCCGCCAGCGCCTCCCCGCCCCCACGTACGCTCGTCACATGAGCGAGGAGCGGCGCACCGCCGCGGACCGCTTGCCCGCGCGCGACGAGCGCACGGGCCGGTCCGCCGCGGCGGCGCGGATCAGCAACCAGACCAGGTGGGTCGACCTGCAGGTGCAGCGCGCCATCGAGCGCGGGGAGTGGGACGACCTGCCCGGGTACGGCAAGCCCATCGAGGACCTCGGCAAGGACAACGACCCCGACTGGTGGGTCAAGAAGCTGGTCGAGCGCGAGCAGATCACCGGCGTGCTGCCACCCGCCCTCGCGATCCGCAAGGAGGACGCCGAGCTCGACGACCGGCTCGACCGGATCACCACCGAGAAGGGCGTGCGCCAAGAGCTCGAGGAGTTCAACGTGCGCGTCCACAAGGCGCTCTACACCCCGCCGACCAGCCCGACCGCGCCCGCCATGGTCACCCGGCAGCGTGACGTGGAGGCCGAGGTCGAGGCCTGGCTCGGGCGTCGTACGGCGCGCCAGGAGGCGCAGCGCCGGGCGCTGGCCGAGCAGCAGCGCCAGGACGCCGAGGAGCGGCCCCGCGGCTGGCTGCGCCGGCGGCGCCGCACCTGACCGGGCGCTCCACGTCCGTGGCATCCGTCATGCCTCCCCCGGCCACGGGGGGGTAGGTTCCGGCGCATGCGACCCGCCAAGGACTTCTTCGCCCCGCTCGCCGTGGGCGCCCCGGCCCCGCTCCGCGAGGTGCCGGCCAGGCCGAGCCGGGCGATCCACTTCTTCGACCCCGGCAACGCCAAGATGGCCGCCAAGGTGCCCGCCATGGTCGGCACGGTCGACGTGCTGCTCGGCAACCTCGAGGACGCCGTCCGGGCGGAGAACAAGGAGGCCGCACGGGCGGGGCTGATCGAGGTCGCCCGGAGCACGGACTTCGGGCCCACCCAGCTCTGGACCCGCGTCAACAGCCTGGACAGCCCCTGGGTGCTCGACGACCTGACCACGCTGGTGCCCGCGATCGGCGACCGGCTCGACGTCGTCATGGTGCCCAAGGTGCAGGGCGCGGAGGACATCCACTACGTCGACCGGCTGCTCGCCCAGCTCGAGGCCAAGGCGGGGCTGGAGAGGCCGCTGCTCGTGCACGCGATCCTCGAGACCGCCCGCGGCGTCGCGAACATCGAGGAGATCTGCGCGGCCTCCCCGCGCATGCAGGGCCTCTCCCTCGGCCCGGCCGACCTCGCCGCCGACCGCCGCATGAAGACCACCCGCGTCGGCGGCGGCCACCCCGGCTACCTCGTGCGCCAGGACCCGCCCCGCGACGACCTGGGCACCACCAGGTACGACGCCGAGCGGGCGACGTACCAGCAGGACCTGTGGCACTACACGATCGCCCGGATGGTCGACGCGTGCGCGATGCACGGCATCTACCCCTACTACGGCCCGTTCGGCGACATCGCCGACGAGACCGCCTGCGAGGACCAGTTCCGCAACGCGTTCCTCCTCGGCTGCGTCGGCGCGTGGAGCCTGCACCCCACGCAGGTCGCCATCGCGAACCGTGTCTTCTCCCCCGGCGTCGAGGACGTCGCCCACGCCCGCCGGGTCATCGCCGCCCTGCATGCCGACGGGGGCGACGGCACCGGCGCGGTGATGCTCGACGGCAGGATGGAGGACGACGCCTCGGTCAAGCAGTGCCGGGTGATGGTGGCGCTGGCCGAGCAGCTGGCCGCCGTCGATCCGGCCCTGAGGGAGCAGTACGACGCGATCGACGTGGACGGCGGGGTGCACGCATGAGCGCCGAGGTGTTCCGCCCGCGCCGCTCGGTGCTCTACCTGCCCGGCTCCAACCAGCGGGCGCTGGAGAAGGCGAGGTCGCTGCCCTGCGACGGCCTCATCCTCGACCTGGAGGACGCCGTGGCCCCCGACGACAAGCCCTCGGCACGGCTCGCCGTCTGCGCGGCCGCGGAGAGCGGCGCCTACGGCCGGCGCGAGGTGACGATCCGGGTCAACGGCGCCGACACCGAGTGGCACGACGCCGATCTCGCGGCCGCCGCCCAGGCGGGGCCCGACGCCGTCGTCGTGCCCAAGGTCGACAGCGCCGACGCGGTGCTCGCGCTCGTCGACGCGCTGGACCGGCACCACGCGCCCGAGCACACGAGGCTGTGGGCCATGATCGAGACGCCGTACGCCATGCTGCACGCGGAGGAGATCGCGGCGGCCTCCGACCGGCTGACCGTGCTGGTGATGGGCACCAACGACCTCGCCAAGGAGCTGTACGCCGAGCACGTCCCCGGCCGTCAGCCCCTGCTCGCGGGCCTGGGCCTGGCGCTGCTGGCCGCCCGCGCCGCGGGCAGGGCGATCCTCGACGGCGTCTACAACGACGTGCGGGACACCGACGGCTTCCTCGCCGAGTGCCGCCAGGGCCGGGAGATGGGCTTCGACGGCAAGACGCTGATCCACCCCGGGCAGGTGGCCGGCGCCAACGAGGCGTTCGCGCCGAGCGAGGCGGCCCTCGAGGACGCCCGCGGCGTCCTGGAGGCCTGGGAGTCACGCACCTCCGGCGTGGTGACCTACCGCGGCCGGATGATCGAGAACCTCCACGTCGAGACCGCCCGACGCGTGCTGGCCCTGCACGACGCGATCGACGCCCTCCAGGCATAGCGTGGACGTGTGATCCCCCGCCGGTTGCTCGTGGTCGCGGCGTTCTTCGTCGCCGTGGCGGCGGTCGTCGTCGTGCTCGAGCGGCGCGACGACCCCGGCGGCTCGGTGGCGGTCGACCCGCTGCGCCCGAGCAGCACGCCGACGCCGGCGCCGAGCGGCACCCCGAGGCCCTCGCGGCAGCCGCCGCGCACCGAGCTGGCCTGCCGCGCCGCCTCGGGTCCCTTCACGCCGACCTCGATCGCCGTCGACGACGTCACGACCGGCGCCCTCGTGCTGGCCGTGGCGCGCGACGACGACGGTGCCGTCGGCGTGCCGCCGGTCACCGCCGCCAGCCAGGACCGGTTCGCGTGGGACGCCCCCGGCGTCGCGCCCGGCAGCCCCCGCGGCGACGCCCTCTTCACCGCGCCCACCTCGACCGACGGCTCTGCCTTGGGCAACGCGCTGCTGGCCGGGCTCGAGACCGGCGACGGGCTCGTCGTGCGCGGGGGCGCCGGCGAGCGGCTCTGCTACGACGTCGTGCGCCGCGAGGAGGTCACCGCCGAGACCGCCATGCCCGAGCTCGACAGCGGCGAGGGACCACCGCGGGTGGTCATTCTCGTGCGCTCCGGCGAGCGCCGGGGTCCCGGCGACTGGAGCCACCGCACGCTATGGTTCGCCGAGCCGGCATGACGGCGGTGCACCACGTCGAGCACGGCACCGGGCGACCCGTCCTGGTGCTGCACGGCATCGGCGTGGACCACCACGAGACGCAGGCGTGCTTCGAGCCCGTCCTCGCGGCCGTCGACGGGCTCCGCCGCATCTATCCCGACCTGCCCGGCATGGGCCGGACCGCGGCTCCCGAGGAGATGCGGAGCGCCGAGGACGTCCTCGACGCGCTGCTCGGCTTCGCGGCCCAGGTCACCGGCGGGGCGCCGTATCTCCTGGTCGGACACTCGGCCGGCGCCTACTACGCGCAGGCGATGGCCGGGAGGACGCCGGACCAGGTCGCCGGGCTCGCGCTGGTCTGCCCGCTCCTGCCCGGGCTGCGCGACGTCCCGGAGCACCGCGTCGTCGCCGGCACGGGCGACCTCGGCGACGACGGCTTCCGCGGCTACTTCGTGGTGCAGACACCGGAGATGCTGGAGCGGTACGAGCGCCACGTCGCCCCCGCCGCCGCGCTGGTCGACCACGCGGCGCTCGAGCGGATGGGCGAGCGGTGGGAGCTCGCGCCCGCTGCCGGGCCGCCGTACGCCGGTCCCACGCTCGTCGTGGCCGGACGCCTCGACTCGACCGTGGGGTACGCCGCCGCAGCCGGCCTGGTCGAGCACTACCCGCACGCCTCGCTCGCCGTCCTCGACGACGCCGGCCATGCGCTGCCGCACGAGCGGCCCGACGTCCTGCGCGCGCTCGTCCTCGACTGGCTCACCCGCACCTGAGGGGTCGGCGTCAGCGCAGCCCCATCGAGCCGGAGACGTCCGGCTCCCACGGCAGCCGGGCGTCCTCGGCGATCCGCTCGTCGAGCGCCGCGGCGACGTCCTCGGGCCACGGCGCCGTGCGCCGCGTCTCCATGTCGATGTGGAGGAACACCTCCTCCATCACGAAGCTCAGCCGCTCGTGGGAGTCGTCGAGCAGGTAGACCAGCGCGTGCACCGCCCGCTCCGAGCGGCCGAGCAGCCGCACGCGCGTCGACATCATGTCGCCGGTGCGCATCTCGGCGAGGTAGACCAGGTGGTGCTCGGCGGAGAAGCACGCGTGCCCCTTGGCCGGCCAGTTCTGCGAGATCCCCTGCGGCACCAGCGACTCGTCGAGCCCCTCGCTCGCGATGCCGGTGTAGTGCCGCACGTTGAGGTGGCCGTTGGCGTCCTCGAAGGCCACCGGGACGGGCTGGACGGCGTACGCCGGCAGGTCGGCGAGCTGCTCGTACGGGGGGTGGGGGGCTCTCACGGGCTGGGAGCCTATCGGGGCCGGGACGGCGGTCGTGCCGCCGCTAGATGCACGGCCCCTGCCCCAGGAGCCGCAGCCCCTCGAGGTCACCGGGGCCGAAGGACGTGACCTCGCTGAGGGACTCCGCCATCAGCTCGCGCGAGGAGTCGACGTGGGCGAGGCCGAACACGTGTCCGAGCTCGTGGAGCAGCACCGCTCGCGCCTCGTCGTCGTCGCCCCGCTCGGTCAGCTGCCGGTAGTAGTCGCTCGACAGGGCGACGGTGCCCGCGACCAGGCGGCGGCTGCCGTTGGGGCCGTCGACGGTGCGGCTGCCCCCCAGCCCGGCGGTGTGGTCGGTCAGCTCGGCGATCGCGTCACCGTCCTGCCAGGAGACGCTGATCGGATCGTCGGGGTGGGTCGGCCCGGCCTCGAAGCTCCAGTTCGGCGCATGGCCGCCGAAGGCGCCGGAGACGACGATGTCGAGCCCGGTGGCGCTGCGCATCACGGCCACCGCCTCGCGCACGAGCCGCTCGGCATCGGGCGGCCCTCCGGCCGGGTACACGGCCACCTGGATGAGCTGGCACGAGCTGTAGGCGACGGGCCGGCTCTTGACCGTGTCCAGGAACGCGTGGGTGGGCTCCGCATCGCCCCGCCGAACCGGGTCAGCAGCGCCACGGCCGCCACGGCCCCCAGCACGGCCAGTGGCACGCGGGCCGAGCGGCGCTGTGGGGAGGCCGCGGGGACGGGGG
>NZ_CADCUP010000114.1 GCF_902805925.1 uncultured Nocardioides sp. | reverse complement strand
TCACCGCCTACCTGCAGGCGGTGCACCGCGAGGTCGAGCGCCGCTCGCGGATCCCCCGCGCGAGCCCCGGCGGGTTCGGCTCCGACATCGAGGGCTGGGTGCCACCCGAGGTGTGGGACCGGGTCCACGCCCTGCTCCGTGAGGCCTCAAGCCTCCTGCACGACCACAATGCGCCGCCCCGCACGGAGGGGACGCTGCACGTCTCGGCCACGCTGACGGCCTTCTCGCTGGAGGCTCCGCGATGACTTGGGCCGAGTCCTTCTCCCCGCTGCGGGACCGCAACTTCCGCTTCTACTTCGCCTCCCGCACCGTCAACATGCTCGGCGCCATGATGGCCAGCATCGCCTTGGCGTTCGCGGTCCTGGAGATCACCGACGACCCCGCCGCACTCGGCCAGGTGCTGGCGGCCCGCACTCTCCCGATGGTGGCGCTGCTGCTCTGGGGCGGCGTGATCGCCGACCGGTTCCCCCGCGAGCTGGTGCTGCAGTTCTCCAACGTGGCGTCCGCCCTCTCCCAGGGAGCCATCGCGGCGCTCGTCATCACGGGTACGGCGGAGCTGTGGATGCTGGTCGTGCTCAGCGTTGTCAACGGCACCGTCTCGGCGCTCAGCTTCCCGGCGATGGCCAGCATCATGCCGCAGCTCGTGCCGCGCGAGCAGCTGCAGCGGGCCAACGCCCTCATCTCGCTGGTGCGGGGCGGCCTGACCGTCGTCGGACCCACGCTCGGCGCCCTGCTGGTCGTCACGGTCGGCGCCGGCTGGGCGGTCGGCATCGACGCCGCCACGTGGCTCGCCTCCTCGGTCCTGCTCGGGTTCGTGCGCGTCCCGCGTGCGGAGCGGAAGGCCGAGCAGCCGGGTACCATCGCCGAGCTCGCCGCCGGCTGGAGCTACGTGCGCCACACCACCTGGCTCTGGGTCGTGGTGCTCGGCTTCTCCGGCCTCAACGTCATCCACGGGGGCGCGTGGTTAACCCTCGGACCGGCGGTGGCGAAGGAGACCTTCGGGGAGCAGGGCTGGGGTCTGGTGCTCTCCGCCGAGGCGGCCGGGCTGCTGCTGATGACGCTGGTGCTCCTGCGCGTGCCGCTCCAGCGCCCGCTGCTCTGGGGCATGATCGGCATGACGTTCCTGGGCCTGCCCATCCTCGTCCTCGGTGCGCAGCCGAGCCTGTGGTGGCTGGTCCCCGCCGCCTTCGCGGCCGGCGCCGGCACCGAGGTCTTCAACATGGGCTGGAACCTGGCGATGCAGGAGAACGTGCCGGAGGAGATGCTCTCGCGCGCCTACTCCTACGACGCGCTCGGGTCCTTCGTGGCGATCCCGGTCGGGCAGCTGGCCTTCGGGCCGCTCGCCGCGGCGTACGGCTTCCGCGACGTGCTGGTGGTCAGCGGCGTCGCCTACCTGCTCGTCTGTGCCCTCGTGCTGTGCTCGGCGTCGGTACGCCGGCTGCCGCGGGTGCCGCAGGAGGCACGGGTCGCACCGTGACCGGCACGCCCGACGCTGCGGCCACCCTCAGAACAGCGCCGAGGCCAGCTCGCGACGTCCCCTGAGCACCCGCTCGTCGTCGTTGCCGACGGCCGCGAAGAGGCCCAGCAGGTGGTCGCGTGCCCGGGTGCGGTCATCGCCGGCGCTGCGGCGCACCAGCTCGACCAGGCGGGTGAAGGCGTCCTCGACGTGGCCGCCGAGCATGTCGAGGTCGGCCACCAGGGTCTGCGCGTCGACGTCGTCGGGAGCCGCGGCCGCGGCGGCGCGCGCCGCGTTCAGGTCGACGCCGACGGTGCGCTGCAGCACGGTGGCCATGGCCAGCCCGGCCACGGCCTCGGCGTCGGCCGGGTTGGCCTCGACGAGCCTGCGGTACTCGGCGACGGCGGTGTCGATGTCGCCCTCGCCCAGGGCGTCCTGCGCGGCGGCGTACCGCGGGTCGACCGGGGGCTCCTCGTCGCCCTCGACGGGGGCCTCCCCGTGCCGGGGCTGGTGGCGGCCGGTGATCCCCTGGGCGGTGAACTGGCCGACCACCTGGGTCAGCGCGGCGCGCAGCTCCTCGAGCGGCAGCGCGTCCTGCAGCAGCGGCACCGGGCGGCCCTCGAGCACCGCCACGACCAGGGGGATCGAGGGGATCTGCATCGCCTGGGCGATCTGCGGGGCGGCGTCGATGTCGACGAGGCCGACGAGGAAGCGCCCCGCGAACTCACCCGACAGCGCGGCGAGGTCGTCGGCGAGCTGGCCGCTCTCGGGCATCCGGGTGCGCGAGTAGAACGCCAGCAGCACCGGCGCGGTCATCGAGCCCTCGACCACCTGCTGGAAGTTCTGCTCCGTCACCTCCACGGAGTACGCCGACCCGCCGGCGGCCGGCGCGCCGCCGGCGGGGGCACCACCGGCGGGGGCCGCCGGAGCGGCCGGCCGCTTCAGGGCGGAGAGGTCGATGGCACCGGGACGGGAGAACGGTTGCTGCGTCATGGCGACATTCTCACCAACGGGTGGCCGTCGGCGCCAACCGCCTCCCGCCCCGGACCTCAGCGGAGCGCCGCCGCCACCACCTCGCGGGCCTCCGCCTGCACCTCGGCGAGGTGCTCGGGGCCCCGGAACGACTCGGCGTAGATCTTGTAGACGTCCTCGGTGCCCGAGGGCCGCGCGGCGAACCACGCGCTCTCGGTGGTGACCTTGAGCCCACCGATCCTCGCGCCGTTGCCGGGCGCCTCGGTGAGCCGTGCGGTGATCTCCTCGCCGGCCAGCGAGGTGGCCTCCACGTCCTCGGGCGCGAGGGCCGCGAGCTTGGCCTTCTGGGCCCGGTCGGCCGGTGCGTCCACCCGGGCGTACGCCGGGTCGCCGTGCTCGGCCACCAGGTCGGCGTAGTGCTGCGAGGGCGTCCTGCCGGTGCGGGCGAGGATCTCCGAGGCGAGGAGCGCCAGGATCATGCCGTCCTTGTCGGTGGTCCACGTGGTGCCGTCCATCCGCAGGAACGACGCGCCCGCGGACTCCTCGCCGCCGAAGCCGAACGAGCCGTCGACCAGGCCGGGCACGAACCACTTGAAGCCGACCGGGACCTCGACCATGGGCCGGCCCAGCGCGGTGGCCACCCGGTCGATCATCGAGGACGACACCAGCGTCTTGCCGATGCGCGCGTCCTCGGGCCATCCGGGCCGGGCACCGCCGAAGAGGTAGCCGATCGCCACGGCGAGGTAGTGGTTGGGGTTCATCAGCCCGGCGTCCGGGGTCACGATGCCGTGCCGGTCGGAGTCGGCGTCGTTGCCGGTGGCGAGGTCGTAGTCGTCCTTGCGGGCGATCACCGAGGCCATCGCCGACGGCGAGGAGCAGTCCATCCGGATCTTGCCGTCCCAGTCCAGGGTCATGAACCGCCACGTCGGGTCGACCAGCGGGTTCACCACGGCGAGGTCGAGGCCGTGCCGCTCCCCGATCGCTGCCCAGTAGTCCACCGACGCACCGCCCAGCGGGTCGGCGCCGATCCGCACCCCCGCCTCCCGGACGGCGGCCAGGTCGACGACGGAGGGCAGGTCGTCGACGTAGGTGCCGAGGAAGTCGTACGACGAGCACGCCGCCCGCGCGCGGGTGAACGGCGTGCGGCGCACCTCGGCCAGCCCGCCCCGGATCAGCTCGTTGGCGCGGGCGGCGATGACCGAGGTCGCGTCACTGTCGGCCGGGCCGCCGTGCGGCGGGTTGTACTTGAAGCCCCCGTCGGCCGGCGGGTTGTGCGACGGCGTGACGACGATGCCGTCGGCCAGGCCGGGCCCCGAGGAGCGGCCGCCGTTGGCCCGCAAGATGGCGTGCGACACCGCCGGGGTGGGGGTGTAGCCGTCGGCCGAGTCGACCAGCACCGTCACGTCGTTGGCGACGAGCACCTCGATGGCCGAGCTCCACGCCGGCTCCGAGAGCCCATGGGTGTCGCGGCCGAGGAAGAGCGGGCCGTCGTACCCCTGGGCACGGCGGTGGTCGCAGATCGCCTGCGTCGTCGCCACGATGTGCGTCTCGTTGAACGCGGTGCGCAGGCTGGTGCCGCGGTGACCGCTGGTGCCGAACGCGACCTGCTGGTCGACGTCGTCGGGATCGGGGACGCCGGTGTAGTAGGACGTCACCAGGTGCGCGACGTCGACGAGGTCGGAGGGCTGGGCCGGGGTGCCGGCGCGTTCGTGGCTCACCCTGCGACGCTATCGACGGCGACCTCCCAGGGCCAGTGCGACCCGGCTAGAAGCGTGCCGGCTCGCTCTCCACGTTGCTCGCCGGCTAGCAGCGTGCCGGCTCGCGGTCCATGTTGCTCGCCGACTAGAAGCGTGCCGGCTCGCGGTACTCCCCCCACTCCGCCCGCAGCGCGTCGCAGATCTCACCCAGCGTGGCCTCGGCCCGGACGGCCTCCAGCATCGCCTCGATCATGTTCTCGTCGGTGCGTCCGACCTCGACCATCCGGGTGAGGGCGGCGGCCACGGCGGCGTCGTCGCGGGCGGCCTTGCGCTCGGCCAGCAGCCGCACCTGGTCGACCTCCACCTCGTGGCTGACCCGCACGATCTCCAGGTCGTGCGTCACCGAGGCCTCGTGGCAGTTGACGCCGACGATGCGCTTGTCCTTCTTCTCCAGCGCCGTCTGGTACTGGAACGCCGCCTCGGCGATCTCGGACATGAACCAGCCGTCCTCGATGCCGCGCAGCAGTCCCCGCGTCACGGGGTTCTCGCCCGCACGGGTGGCGGTGGCCAGTCCCTCGGGGTCGCTGTGGGTGAGCGTCGAGCCGCCCATGGCCAGGATCCGGTCGAAGATCGCGTTGGCCTCGGCCTCGATCTTGTCGGTGAGCGCCTCGACGTACCAGCTGCCCCCCAGCGGGTCGGCGACGTTGACGACCCCGGTCTCCTCCATGATCACCTGCTGGGTGCGCAGCGCGATCTCGGCCGCCTGCGGGCTGGGCAGGGCGAGGGTCTCGTCGAGGGCGTTGGTGTGCAGGGAGTTGGTGCCACCGAGCACCGCGGCGAGCGCCTCGATGCCGGTGCGGACGACGTTGTTGTAGGGCTGCTGGGCCGTGAGCGAGACCCCGGCGGTCTGGGTGTGGAAGCGCAGCCACTGTGCCTTCTCGGTCTGCGCGCCATAGACGTCGCGCAGCCAGCGCGCCCAGATGCGGCGGGCGGCGCGGAACTTGGCGATCTCCTCGAAGAAGTCGACGTGGGCGTCGAAGAAGAACGACAGGCCCGGGGCGAAGACGTCGACGTCGAGGCCGCGGGAGACCCCGAGCTCGACGTACCCGAAGCCGTCGGCGAGGGTGAACGCCAGCTCCTGCGCAGCGGTCGAGCCCGCCTCACGGATGTGGTAGCCCGAGACCGACAGCGGCTTGTAGGCCGGGATGTGCGCAACGCAGTGCTCCATCAGGTCGCCGATCAGGCGCAGGTGCGGCTCGGGGCCGAAGATCCACTCCTTCTGGGCGATGTACTCCTTGAAGATGTCGGTCTGCAGGGTGCCGTTCAGCGCACCGGTGTCGACGCCGGCGCGCTCGGCGGCCACCAGCATCATGCAGAAGACCGGGACGGCCGGCCCGCTGATCGTCATCGAGGTCGTCACCTCGGCGAGGTCGATGCCCTCGAACAGCATCTCCATGTCGGCGGCCGAGTCGATCGCCACCCCGCAGTGGCCCACCTCGCCGAGCGCCTTGGGGTCGTCGGAGTCGCGCCCCATCAGCGTCGGCATGTCGAAGGCGACCGAGAGGCCGCCACCGCCGCGACCCAGGATCATCTTGTAGCGCTCGTTGGTCTGCTGGGCGTTGCCGAAGCCGGCGAACTGCCGGATGGTCCAGGTGCGGCCCCGGTAGCCGGTCGGGTAGAGGCCGCGGGTGAAGGGGAACTCGCCGGGCCACTCCGAGTCGTCGGTGCCGTAGGCGGGATCGACCTCCACCCCCGACAGCGTGCTGAAGTCGACGTCGCGCACGCGGCCGCCGGCGGCCGAGCGCTCGTAGCGGGACTGCCAGCGCTCGCGCGCCGTCGGGTCGTGCTGCTCGTTGGCCATGAGGGAATAGTAGGACGTCCTACTAAACGAGGCCAGCCGCGGCGCTCGCGAGCTCCCGGCCCGACGCCGCGGGCCGGCTCAGAAGTCGCCGGCCGCGCGGCGTACGGGGGCGAGGAGCCGGGACAGGGACGACAGCTCGTGGTCCTCGAGCGCGCCCAGTCCGAAGTCGGCGGCGGTCAGGTCGGCGGTCGCGGCCTCCACCAGCGCGCGGCCGCTGTCGGTGATCTCGGCCAGCACGGCCCGGGCGTCGTCGGGGTGGGGGCGCCGCACCACCAGGCCGGCGCCCTCGAGCCGCCGCACGATCGAGGTCACGGACGTCGGGTGCACCTGCAGCCGCTCCCCCATCTTGCCCAGGGGCAGCGAGCCACGGGAGGAGAACGTGAGCAGCACCAGCGCCTCGTAGCGGGCGAAGGTCAGCCCGTGCGGGCGCAGCAGCGCGTCGAGCCGCCCGATGACCAGCTGCTGCACGCGCATCAGCGACGTCACGGCGTGCATGGCGGGCACCCCGTCCCAGCGGAGCCCCCACTGGCGGGCCGCCTCGTCGATGGGGTCGAAGGGCAGGGTCATCAGCCGGCCCCGCGCGGTCCACGCAGCCCGGCGCGCTGCACCACCCGCTGGATGGCGAGGTCCCGGGCGTCCGGCTGGCCGACGTGGCGGATGTCGCGCAGGCCCTGCTCCTGGGCGGCGGACTCGAAGACGAAGTGCCCGTAGCCCAGGATCCGGCCGATCAGGGGCTTCTCCACGGTGATGTCGAGGATGCGCGCGAGCGGCATGGTCGCCAGCTGCCGGGCGAGCACGCCGTGCACCCGGAAGACGCGCATGTTGGTGATCACGAAGACATCCATCCTCGCCTGCAGCGCTAGCCAGCCCGCGTGGGCGGCGATGCCGCCGGCCAGCAGGAAGGGGAACCACGCGAGGTCGAGGTCGACGAACGGGAACGCCACCAGCAGGAGCAGCGCCGCGAAGCCCTCGAGCGCCGGCCGGACGTAGACGACCGGGTGCTTGCGCACCTCGTCCACGACCACCTCGCCCTCCTCGCGCAGGAGGTGGCGGCGGATGTCCGGTTCGGTCACGGACGCGAGCAGGCCCACCGCAGCCTCAGAGCGCGTCCACGAAGTCGATGACCGCTCCGAAGAGGTCCTGGGCCGCCGCCCAGGTCGTGTCGGCTCCGCCGCTGGCCGCGTCGGCGAGGCCGTTGGGGTCGGTGAACATCCAGTAGCCGAGGAAGACCACGAGCAGCACGACGAACGTCTTCTTGAGCTTCATCCCGGGGACTCCCATCGGTTCACGGCCGTGGCAGCACACGACACCCGCGCGGCGCACAGGACGCCACCTTGATACCACCGGCCACGCCGA
>NZ_CADCUP010000113.1 GCF_902805925.1 uncultured Nocardioides sp. | reverse complement strand
GAACAGCTCGGCCCGGCCCAGGTCCTCACCCACCCGTTCGCCGATCTGGAGGCCTGCGACGTCACCGCCGCCGACCGTCACGCCCTCGGTGTCCTCGAAGGCCTCGAGCGCCTCGGCCGCCACGTCGTCGCCCGGGGCATCGGCCGAGACCGTGCCGACCACGATCGCCGACGACCCGTCGCGGGCCGTGCCGGCGGGCGTGGCCGCGACGATGCCCTCCACCCCGGCGAGCGTGTCGGCCGCGTCGTTGACCGCCGCCTCGCCCGTGCCGGGCGGCGTGTCGACGAGGAGCACGATGCCCGGCGCGGGACTGGCTCCGGTGGCGGCCTGGATGCGCTCGACCGCGCGGACCGACTCGGCGTCGGGGGGCGCGAAGCCACCGTCCGAGTCGAGCGCTCCGGCGACGGGCCCGCCGAATGCGCCGGCCACGAGGACGAACAGGAAGACGGCCACGAGGGCGCGCCGTGGGTGGTCGTGGAGCCTCTCGACGAGGCGGGTGGTCGGGGAGGAGGTCATGGCACGACCCTCGCGGCACCGGGCGGTCCGCCGCGTCCTGCCGGGGGCGTACCCGCGGCGGTTCGGGCCCCCGCCCTACTCCCGGCGGTGTACGACCGGGCAGGAGGGGTACCGACCGCCATGACCGGACGCGACGAGCAGGACCACGACCAGGACGCCGAGCCCACCCTGAACGCCCCCGAGGAGGGCCGGCCCGACGGCGTCGAGCCGGAGACGGCCGACGAGGAGCACGCCGGCGGCGACGGCAGCTAGGAGCGCCGCTCCTCCATGCCCGCCTGCTCGTCGAGCAGCTCCCGGGCGTGCACGCCCGCCTCGCCCTCCTGGTCGAGGCCGGCCCGGAACGACCCCAGCTTGTCCCGCCCCGCCGGGAACGGCGGGAGCAGCGGCACGTCGCGGTCCGTCACGGCCTCGATGAGCGTGGGCCGGTCGGCCGCCAGCGCCTGCTCCCAGGCGGCGTCCACCTCGTCGGGCCCCGTCACCCTGATCCCGCGCAGCCCCAGCAGCTCGGCGTACGCCGCGTAGGGGAAGGCCGGGATGTCCTGGCTCTCGTCGAAGCGGGGGTCGCCCTCGGTCTCGCGCTGCTCCCACGTGACCTCGGCGAGGTCGCGGTTGGCGAGCACCAGCACGACCAGGCGCGGGTCGGCCCAGCCCTGCCAGCGGTGCGCGACCGTGACGAGCTCGGCGATGCCGTTCATCTGCATCGCGCCGTCGCCCGCGAGCGCCACGACGGGCCGGTCCGGCGCCGAGAGCTTGGCGGCGACGCCGTACGGCAGGGCGGAGCCCATGGTGGCCAGGGTCGAGGACAGGTGCGCCTGCACCCCGGTGGGCAGCCGGAGGTGGCGGGCGTACCAGTAGGTGATGGACCCGACGTCGACGCTGACGAGCGCGTCGGCGGGCAGGTGGTCGGAGAGCCGGCGCACGACGAGCTCGGGGCTGAGCGGGTCGGCCTCCATGACCGCCCGCTCCTCGGCGAGGGCGTGCCACTCCTCCACCCAGCCGTGCACCTGCTCGGTCCAGCCGGTGGAGGGACGCTCCTCGAGCAGCGGGAGCAGGGCCGAGAGGGTGTCGGCGGCGTCGCCGGTGAGCCCCACCTCGACCGGGTAGCGGTTGCCGAGGTGGCGGCCGTCGAGGTCGACCTGCACCGCACGGGCCTGCCCCGGCGGCGGGTAGAACTCGGTCCAGGGGTCGTTGGTGCCGACCAGCAGCAGCGTGTCGCACGACTCCATCAGCCGCGCGGAGGCGGTGGTGCCCAGGTGGCCCATCACCCCGCAGCTCGAGGGCAGCGACTCGTCCCACCACGGCTTGCCGAGCAGGCTCGTGGTCACGCCGGCGCCGAGCCGCTCGGCGACCGCGCGGACCACCTCGCCCGCGTCCCGCACGCCCTGCCCGACGAGCAGCGCCACCCGCTCCCCGGCGTTGAGCACGTCGGCCGCGCGCCGCAGGTCCTCCTCGGGCGGTACGACGTGCGGCCGGCTGAACCCGGCGGCGGTGACCATCACCCCGTGCTCCTGCGGCAGATCGTCGGGCACCGGCTCCTGCTGGACGTCGTGCGGCACGACCACGACGCAGGGCGACCGGGTCGCCAGCGCGGTCCGGAACGCGCGGTCCAGCACCATCGCCGCCTGCTCGGGCACGAGGACCGTGGAGATGAACTGCGCGG
The DNA here is from genome assembly GCF_902805925.1 of uncultured Nocardioides sp. Classification (GTDB taxonomy): domain Bacteria; phylum Actinomycetota; class Actinomycetes; order Propionibacteriales; family Nocardioidaceae; genus Nocardioides. Next base: position 32,654 of record NZ_CADCUP010000113.1, on the reverse strand, counting down.
AGACGTCCTTGAACAGGCTCTGGAGGTCGATCTCCTGCTGGTACTCCGAGCCCAGCACGCTGGTCTGCTGCTGACCGACGATGGCCACCACGGGCACGTGGTCGAGCTTGGCGTCGTACAGCCCGTTGAGCAGGTGGACCGCTCCCGGGCCCTGGGTGCTGGTCACCACGCCCACCTCGCCGGTGTACTTGGCGTGCCCGACGGCCATCAACGCGGCCGTCTCCTCGTGCCGGGCCTGCACCAGATGGGGCCCGCCGGCGCGACGCAGGGCTCCCAGGAAGGAGTTGATGCCGTCGCCCGAGTAGCCGAAGAGGCGGCTGACCCCCCACGCGTGCAACCGTTCGACCATGACGTCGGCGACGAGCCGCTCGCTGCTGGTGTCCATGGGGAGCCGGTACCCGTCGCCCTCCCCGGGATGCGTCAGGCGGGATGCGTCAGCGTCGCTGCAGCAGCCCCGCGACGAGCTCGGCGACCGGGCCAGGCTGGACGCCGCCCCGGGCAGCGGCGGAGTGGAGGCGCGCGCGGGCCTCGTCGACCGACACGGCCAGCACGTCGGCCAGGTAGGCCAGCGCCTGGTCCATGGCGACGGCGTGGCGTCGAGGGTCGGGGAGCTCGTCCCCGCTGGAGCTCGTGCGGGCACGGAGGTCGTCGAGGCCGACCGCCGCCACGGCGTCTCCGGCCCACTCCAGACAGGTCCGCGTGAGCTCCTCATGGCGGCCGTCGAAGGCTCCGCGTGAGCCGCCGTACAGGTTGACGCCGCCGGTGACCGCGGCACCCCCCGCCACCGGCACGGTCAGCGGGATCGAGAGCGTGCTGGCCACCCCGGTGCCCGCCATGCCGGAGGCGAGCAGGTGCCAGCCCTCCTGGTGCATGCCCGCCCGGTTCATCGAGACCTCGGCCTGCTGCCTGGCCGCCCGGACGCACGGTCCGCCGGCGAGGTACTGCAGGACGTCGAGCAGGGCGACCTGCTGGTCCGATGCGGCGAGGGTGAAGGCGCGCCCCTGGTCGAGCAGGGTGACGCTCAGGCCCACCACGTGGGGCGCCGACTGCTCGATGCGGCGCCCGACGGCGTCCAGCTCCGCCATCGTCACCGTCGTCCCGTGCCGCGCTTCCATACGCCCCCCGTCCCTCCAGCTGAAGCGGTACCCACCCGTCGGGATCCATGCATGGCCGTGACGGCCGGGCGGCGCGCCGGCGTACCCGATCGGGGGCTGAGCCTCGTCCGGCGGCGCGACCGCGCACCAGGGGCTGCCCTCACGGATGGAGCTCGGCCCGCGCATCCGTGTGAAAATGGGGCTCCGTCCGGAAGCGGACCCCACAGGGAACGCACCGGCACCAGAGAAGGAGAGCTCCCGTGGCATTTCTGTTGTGGATCCTTGCCGTCATCCTCGTCGTCAGCGGCATCGTGTCGCTCGTCCGTGGCCAGGTGCTCTGGGGCGTCGTGCTCATCGTCGTCGGCCTGCTCGTCGGTCCCGGAGGCGTCAGCCTCTTCACCAACTAGCACCACGCCTCGACGCCCCCGTCCCCTGTGGACGGGGGCGTCGTCGCGCGCCGCGGTGTCGGTGGGCCCACCTAGGGTGTCCCCCGATGGCCCTGCACCTGCACCGCGCCGAGCGGACCGACCTGCTGGCCGACGGGCTGTCCGACCTGCTCGCCGGCCCACTGGCCGACCCCTTCGCCTCCGAGGTCGTCGTGGTGCCGGCCCGGGGAGTGGAGCGCTGGCTGACCCAGCGGCTCTCCCACCGCCTCGGCACCGGCCCGCGCGGCGGTGACGGCGTCTGCGCCGGCGTCTCGTTCGTCACTCCGCACTCCCTCGTGGCGATGCTGCTGGGCAAGGACTCCGAGGACCCCTGGGAGCCCGACCGCCTGGCCTGGCCGCTGCTCGAGGTGATCGACGCGGCGCTGGGCTCGCCGGGCTTCGAGGACCTGTCGCGGCACCTGGGCCACGGTGAGCCCGACGACCAGCGGCGCTCACGCCGCTACTCCGTGGCGCGCCGCCTGGCCGGCCTCCTCTCCTCCTACGCCGTCCAGCGGCCGCAGCTGGTGACCGACTGGCGCGAGGGCCGGCTCACCGACGGAGCCGGGGGGGCGCTCGACCGCGACCTGCACTGGCAGGCCGAGCTCTGGCGCCGGCTCGTCGACCGGGTCGGGTCGACGCCGCCCGACCTGCGGCACGCCGCGACGCTCGCCCGATTGCGCGCCGGCGGCGACGCCCTCGAGCTGCCGCCGCGGCTCTCGCTCTTCGGCCACACCCGGCTGCCCGTCACCGAGGTCGAGCTGCTGGCGGCCCTCGGGGAGCTGCGCGAGGTGCACCTGTGGCTGCCCCAGCCCTCGGGCCCGCTGTGGGACGCGCTCGCGGCGGCCGCGGCGCAGGGGCCGGTCACACGCGCGGGCGACGACTCCGCGACCGTGGTGGGCCACCCGCTGCTCGCCTCGCTCGGGCGCGACTCCCGCGAGCTGCGCCGTACCCTCGGGCGGGCCGTCGTGGTCGACGCGGGCGCAGCCGCCTCCCCGCCCACGCCGGCCTCGCTGCTCGGCTGGCTGCAGGCCGACCTGCGTGCCAACCGCGAGCCCCCCGCCGACGTGCGCGCCGCCCGGGCGCTCGCCGTCGACGACCGGTCGGTCCAGGTGCACGCCTGCCACGGCTCGGCCCGGCAGGTCGACGTGCTCCGCGAGGTGCTGGTCGGGCTCCTCCAGGACGACCCGACGCTCGAGCCGCGCGACATCCTCGTGATGTGCCCCGACATCGAGACCTACGCTCCCCTCATCTCCGCCGGCTTCGGCCTCGCCGACGTCGCCGGGGAGGGCGCGGGCCACCCCGCCCACCAGCTGCGGGTGCGCCTGGCCGACCGCTCGCTGGGCGCCACCAACGGCCTGCTGGGCGTGGCCGCCGCGCTGGTCGAGCTGGCGGGGGGCCGGCTGACCGCGACCCAGGTGCTCGACCTGGCCGGCACCGACCAGGTCCGGCTCCGCTTCGGCTGGGGCGACGACGAGCTCGAGCGCATCGCCGGCTGGGTCGTCGAGGCGGGCATCCGGTGGGGGTACGACGCCGCCCACCGCGGCGACTTCGGCCTCGCCCTCGACGCCAACACCTGGGCGGCCGGCATGCGACGGGTCCTGCTCGGCGCGGCGATGTCGGGCAACGGCCACCGCTTCGTCTCCGCCACCCTCCCGCTCGACGACGTGGGCGACGCCGACCTCGAGCTGGCCGGCCGCTTCGCCGAGCTCGTCGAGCGGCTGCACCGCTTCCTCGTGCGCGCCCGCGCGGCCGGCACGGTGCAGGAGTGGACCGGCGCCCTGGCGAGCGGCGTCCACGAGCTCACCTCGGTGGCCGGTGACGAGGTGTGGCAGCTCGCCCAGTTCGACCGCGAGCTGGCGCGGATCTCCGCGAGCGCCGAGGGCGACACGACCACCCTGCGCCACGCCGACGTGCGGGCGCTCCTGCGCCACCGGCTGCGCGGGCGACCGACCCGCTCCAACTTCCGCACCGGCACGCTCACCGTCTGCACCATGGTGCCGATGCGCTCGGTCCCGCACCGCGTCGTGTGCCTGGTCGGCCTCGACGACGGCGTCTTCCCGCGGCTGGCGTCGGTCGACGGCGACGACGTGCTCGCCCGCCGCCCCCGCACCGGCGAGCGCGACGTCCGCTCCGAGGACCGCCAGCTGCTCCTCGACGCGATCGGCGCCGCCACCGAGACCCTCGTCGTCACCTACTCCGGCCGCGGCGAGCACAACGGCGCGGAGCGGCCGCCGGCGGTGCCCCTCGGCGAGCTGCTCGACGCGCTCGACCGCACCACGGCGACCGGCGTGCGCGACCACGTGCTGGTCAGGCACCCGCTCCAGCCCTTCGACGAGCTCAACCTGGTGCCCGGCGCGCTGGCCGGCACCGCGCCCTTCACCTTCGACCGGGCAGCGCTCGCCGGCGCGGTCGCCGCCCGCGGCACGCGCACCGAGGTCCGCGAGCTGGTGCCCGAGCCGCTGCCGGCGCCGGCCGTGTCGACCGAGGTGTCGCTGGCCGACCTGCACGACTTCTTCCGGCACCCCGTCAAGGCGTTCTTCCGCACCCGGCTGCGCGTCTCCACGCCGTACGACGCCGACGAGGCCAAGGACGCCGTCCCGATCGAGCTCGACGCGCTCGAGCAGTGGGGGGTCGGCGACCGGCTGGTCACCGACGTGCTCGCCGGTGCCGACCCCCAGGCCGGCATGCTCGCCGAGCAGCTGCGCGGGCTGCTGCCGCCCGCCGACCTCGGCGCCGGCGTCCTCACCGGGGTCGTGCGCAAGGTCCGGCCCCTGGTGAGCGCCGGCCTCGCCCTCCGCACCGGCCCTCCTCGCTCCCTCGACGTCGACATCGACCTCGGCGACCGCCGGCTCACCGGCACGGTCGGCAGCGTCTTCGGCAACAACCTGGTGAGCGTGACCTACTCCAACCTCGGCGCGAAGCAGCGGCTGGCCGCCTGGCTCGACGCCCTGGCCCTGGCGGCCGGCCACCCCGACGAGAACTGGACCGCCCACACGATCGGCAAGCACCGCTCCGGCGGCCAGGTCGCCATGGTCGGCCCGCTTCCCGAGCACGAGGCCCGGGCCTGGCTGCGCGAGCTCGTGGACGTCCACGAGCGCGGGCTCCGCGAGCCGCTCCCGCTGCCGGTGCGGACGTCGCTGGCCTGGGCCGGCGACTACGTGCACGTCGCCCTGGGGCGCGACGCCGACCCCGACGCCAAGGCCGAGCGCGAGTGGACCACGCCGCGCTTCGACGACACCGGGTTCCCCAAGGAGGACGCCGACGTGTGGCACGTGCGGGCGTTCGGCGACCACGCGCCGTACTCCTCGCTGACCACGCCGCTGCGCGCCGACGAGACGCCGGGAGGTCCCGGGCACCGGCTGGGCCACTACGCGTGGCGGGTCTGGGGACCGCTGCTCAGCGGACGCGAGAGCCTGCGGGGGCTGTGAGATGGAGACCTTCGACATCACCGCGCCCCTGCCGACCACCGGCACGACGCTGCTCGAGGCCAGTGCCGGCACCGGCAAGACCTGGACCATCGCGGCACTGGTCACCCGCTACGTCGCCGAGGGCGTCGCCACCCTCGACGAGCTGCTCGTCGTGACGTTCACCCGGGCCGCGAGCCAGGAGCTGCGCGAACGCGTGCGCGCCCAGCTCGTCGAGGCCCAGCGCGCGCTGGCCGACCCCGCGGCGCCCCGCCGCGAGAGCGCGCTGCTCGACCACCTGCTGGCCGACCCGGCCGAGCGCGAGGTCCGGCACCGGCGGCTGACCGCGGCGCTCACGTCCTTCGACGCCGCGACGATCGCCACCATCCACCAGTTCTGCCAGCTGGTGCTCCGCGGCCTCGGCGTCGCGGGCGACACCGACGCGGGCGCCGTCCTCGTCGAGGACCTCGAGCTGCTCACCGGCGAGGTCGTCGACGACCTCTACCTCGCGCGCTTCGCGGGCGAGCAGCAGCCGGCGTGGTCACGCCGCGAGGCGCTCGAGATCGCGCAGGCGGTGGTCGACGACCCGCGGGCCCGGGTGGAGCCGCTGGCGGTGCTGGAGGAGGCGCCCGACTCGGTGGCGGCCGCGCGGGTGCGCTTCGCCCAGGACGTGCTCGAGGAGGTCGAGCGCCGCAAGCGCCGCCTGGGCGTGCTGAGCTACGACGACCTCCTCAGCCAGCTCGCCGACGTCCTCCTCGACGACCAGGCGCCGGCCCGGGCGCGGATGCGCCACCGCTGGAAGGTCGCGCTCATCGACGAGTTCCAGGACACCGACCCGGTGCAGTGGCAGGTCTTCGAGCGGGCGTTCGGCGGCGTGGCGACGATGGTGCTCATCGGCGACCCCAAGCAGGCGATCTACGCCTTCCGCGGGGGCGACGTCGTGACCTACCTCGCTGCGGCCGAGACCGCCGCGACGCGGCAGACCCTCGGCGTCAACTGGCGCTCCGACGAGCCCCTCCTCGACGCGGTGCAGGCGATGCTGCAGGGCGCCGCCCTCGGCGACGAGCGCATCGTGGTGCACGAGGTCGAGGCCCACCACCGGGAGTCCCGGCTGGTCGGCGCCGGGCCGCCCCTGCGCCTGCGCCTGGCCCGGCGCGCCGAGCTCGGTGCCGGCCCGCGCAGCAAGCCGGCGGTGGCCCGGTGGCGGCAGCACGTCATCACCGACCTCGCCCGCGACGTCTCACGGCTGCTCCGCTCGGGGGCGACGTTCGAGGGCCGGCCGGTGCGCCCGGGCGACGTCGCCGTGCTCGCGGCGCGCCGCAGCGACCTGCAGGCCGCCCAGCTCGCCCTGGCCGAGGTCGGCGTCCCGTCGGTGGTCAACGCCGGCGGCTCGGTCTTCCACACCCCGGCCGCCGGGGAGTGGCTGAGCCTGCTCGAGGCCCTCGAGCAGCCGCACCGCACCGACCGCGTGCGCGCGGCCGCCCTCACCTCGTTCTTCGGCCTGAGCGCCGCCGCGCTCGACGCCGGGGGCGACGAGGGCACCGACCGCCTCGCCGACACCGTCCGCACCCTCGCCGACGTGCTCGGCACCCGCGGCGTCGCCGCCGTCCTGGAGTGCTCCGTCCTCGGGGGGCTCACGGCCCGGGTGCTGGCCTGCGCGGGGGGCGAGCGCACCCTCACCGACCTCCGCCACATCGGCGAGGCGCTGCACAAGGTGTCGGTCGAGGAGCGCCTCGGCGTCGTCGGCCTCCTCGGCTGGCTGCGCGCCCAGGTGGCCGACGACAAGCTGGAGGTGGCCTCCGAGCGCACCCGCCGCCTCGACTCCGACGCGGCGGCGGTGCAGCTGGTGACCGTGCACGGCAGCAAGGGCCTGGAGTACCCCGTCGTCTACGTGCCGACGCTGTGGGACCGCTACACCGGCCGCGAGGCGGCCGTCCCGCTGTTCCACGACGACGACGGCCGCCGCTGCCGCGACGTCGGGGGCCCGAGCCCGCACCGCTCCGCCTCCCTGGCCCGGCACGCCGCCGAGGACGCCGGGGAGTCCCTGCGCCTGCTCTACGTCGCCCTCACCCGCGCCCAGTCCCAGGTCGTGGCGTGGTACGCCGCGGCCGAGCGCAACACCCCGGCCTCGCCGCTGCACCGGATGCTGTTCGGTCGCCGTCCCGGCATGGCGCAGGTGCCCGACGAGCAGGCGAACGTCGCCGACGAGCGGGCCGTCGAGATCCTCGGCCACTGGCAGGCGGCGGGGGCGCTGTCGGGAGAGCTCGCCGACCTGGGCCCGGCCGGCGACGGCGCGCTCCCGCTGGCGCGTCCGGCCCTCGACGCCCGCCGCTTCACCAGGGCCGTCGACACCAGCTGGCGGCGCACGTCCTACTCCAGCCTGTCGGCGGCAGCCCAGGCGACGGCCGCCGGCCCGGAGCGCCGGCTGAGCGAGCCCGAGGACGTGCCGGAGCTCGACGACGACGTCGACCTCGGGCTCGGCGGCGCGCCCGACCACCTCGAGCTGGCGGCGGTGCCCTCCCCGATGTCCGGACTGCCGGTCGGCGCCACCTTCGGCTCGCTCGTGCACGCGGTGCTCGAGCACGCCGACCCCGGTGCCCCTGACTTCCGGGCCGAGCTGCTCGCCCACATCGCCGACCAGCGCACGTGGTGGCCGGTCGACCTCGACGCCGAGGAGCTGGCCGACGCGCTGGTCGCGGTGTGCACCAGCCCGCTGGGGCCGCTCGCCGGTGGGACCACCCTCATGCAGGTGCTCTCCCCCGACCGGCTCACCGAGCTCGACTTCGAGCTGCCGCTCGCCGGCGGCGACGACGCGACGTACCCCGCGGGCGAGGTCAGGCTCGGCGACCTCGCGCCGCTGCTGCGCCGCCACCTGCCCGACGGCGACCCGGTGCTCGCCTACGCCGCCACGCTGGAGGCCGACGCCGCGCTGGCCGGCCAGTCGTTGCGGGGCTACCTCACCGGCTCCATCGACGTGGTGGTGCGGGTGCCGGTCGGCGATGCCGCCCGCTACCTCACCGTCGACTACAAGACCAACTGGCTCGGCGAGATCGGCACCGCGCTCACCGCCCGCGACTACCGCCCGTCGGTGCTCGACGAGGCGATGGGCCACTCCGACTACCCGCTGCAGGCGCTGCTCTACACCGTGGTGCTCCACCGGTTCCTGCGCTGGCGGCTGCCCGGCTACGACCCCGAGCAGCACCTGGGCGGGGTGCTCTACCTCTACCTCCGGGGCATGTGCGGGCCCGCGACGCCGACGGTCGACGGGGCGCCGTGCGGCGTCTTCGCCTGGCGCCCCCCGGTCGGCCTGGTGCACGACCTCTCCGCCCTGCTCGACGGGCTGCTGGTGGAGGCCGGCCGATGAGCGACGTCTTCGAGACGACCGACCCCCTCGACGCCCGCCTCGCCCTGGGCGCGACCGGCCTGCTGGCGACCTTCAACGCGGCCGGCGTGGTGACCTCCGCCGACGTGCACGTCGCCCGCACGCTCGGGCAGCTCGGCGGTGAGCGCGACGAGCGGGTGCTGCTGGCCGTCGCGCTGACCTGCCGCGCCGTGCGAGCCGGGTCGGTCTGCCTCGACCTGGCCACGGTGGCCGACATCGAGGCCGGCGAGGACACCGAGGCACTCCCCTGGCCGGCCGCCTCCGGCTGGGCGGACGCGGTCGCCGCCAGCCCGCTCATCGGTCTCGGGGTGCTGCACTGGGACGAGCGGCTGCTCTACCTCGACCGCTACCACGAGCAGGAGACGCAGGTCCTCGACGACCTGACCGCCCGCGCCGCATCGATCCCGCCCCACGACCCCGGGCTCATGCGGGCCTCCCTCGACCGCGTCTTCCCGCTGTCCGGCTACGACGAGCAGCGTGCCGCCTGCGTCCGTGCCGCCTCGCAGTGGACCACGGTCATCACCGGTGGCCCCGGCACGGGCAAGACCACCGCCGTGGCGGGGCTCCTCGTGGCCCTCGCCGAGCAGCACGAGGCCCGCGGCGAGGTGATGCGGGTGGCGATGGCGGCGCCGACCGGCAAGGCGGCCGCCCGGCTCCAGGAGGCCGTGCAGTCGGCGGCCGCCGCCCTGGCGCCGGTCGACCGGGCGCGGCTCGACGGTCTCCAGGCCGGCACCCTGCACCGGTTGCTGCGCCGCGATCCCGGCAACTCCACGAGGTTCCGCCACGACCGCCGCAACCGGCTGCCCCACGACGTCGTGGTGGTCGACGAGACCTCGATGGTGTCGCTCACGATGATGGCGCGGCTCCTCGAGGCGGTCCGGCCCGACGCCCGGCTGGTCCTGGTCGGCGACCCCGACCAGCTGTCGTCGGTCGAGGCCGGAGCCGTGCTGAGCGACCTCGTGCGCGGGTTCGAGGGGCGCCCCGACTCACCGGTCGCGGCGCTGCGCACGACCCACCGGTACGGCGCCGAGATCGGCGTGCTCGCCGAGGCACTGCGCGCAGGCGACGCCGACGCGGTCCTCGCCGCGCTCTCCGCCGGCCACGACGCCGTGGAGTGGATCACCGACGACGACCCGGCGAGCCAGATCCGGGCGACGTCGCTGGAGGTGGCGCTCGCCGTCCGCGACGCCGCCGCGGCCGGGCTGGCCGACAGGGCGCTCGCCGCGCTCGACCGGCACCGGCTCCTCTGCGCCCACCGCGACGGCCCCTTCGGCGTCCACCACTGGAACCGCCGCATCGAGCAGTGGATCACCGCCGAGACCGGGGACCCGCTCCACGAGCCCGCCTACCTCGGCCGCCCCCTCCTCGTCACGGCCAACGACTACGCCCTCGGCGTCTACAACGGCGACGTCGGCGTGGTCCTCGACCGCGGCGGCACCCGCCGGGTGGCGCTGGCCGGCAGCGAGGGCTCGCTGGAGGTGGCGCCGTCCCGGCTCGGCGACGTCGACACCATGCACGCGATGACGATCCACAAGAGCCAGGGCGGGCAGGCCGACGTCGTCACCGTGCTGCTGCCCGACGAGGACTCCCGGCTGCTGACCCGCGAGCTCTTCTACACCGCGGTCACCCGGGCTCGCACGCGGGTGCGGGTCATCGGGCCCGAGTCGGCGGTGCGCGCGGCGGTCGGCCACCGGGCCCAGCGCGCCACCGGCCTCGCCCGGCGGCTGGCCGACTCGTGACCCGGCCGCGGCCCGTTGACACGCAGCCGTGACATCGCAGGACTAGGGTCGGCACCAACCGAGTCGTGGAGGCCCTGATGTCGTTCCTGCTGCGCGTCGAGCTGCTCGACGTACCCGGGTCCCTGGGGCGGTTGGCCACGGCCATCGGTGAGGCCGGCGGCGACATCGAGGCGATCCAGATCGTCGAGAAGACCGGCCACGGCACCGCGGTCGACGACATCATGCTGGAGCTCGTGCCGGGGGTGATGCCCGACTCGATCGTGTCGGCCTGCAACACCATCGACAGCGTGCAGGTGCTGTGGATCAGCCGCTACCACGCCGGCGGCAACCTCTTCCTCGACCTCGAGGTGGTGGAGGCCCTGACGATCAGCCCCGCCGAGGCGCTCGACCGGCTGGTCGACCTGCTGCCGGTCACCTTCCGGGTCGACTGGGGCGCTCGCGTGCGCCGCGTCGAGGGCGGCACCGAGATCATCCGCGCCACCGAGGCCTCGCCCCCGGCGGTCTCCTGGCCGCACCTCAACGGCGCCACCCGCCTCGAGAGCGACGACGAGAACCTGCTGCTCTGCGGCGCGTCCCTCGGCAGCGAGGCGCTGGTGCTGGGTCGCCGGGGCGGTCCGGAGTTCCTCGACTCCGAGCTGGCGCGCCTGGACCACCTCGCCGGTCTCGCGCTCGACATCACCGACCGCGCCCAGGTGCAGGACCGCCCCGGCTGAGCCGGCGAGGCGATCAGGTCGCCCCAGGCGCAGCCGAGCGGCTCACTCGCGGCCGCGCTGGTAGAGCTCGAGGGCGCGCCGCCGCTCCTCCGCGTGGTCGACGATCCGCTTCGGGTAGCCGTGGTCGTGCCCGTCCTCCTGGTCCCACGGCTCGTGAGCGGCCTTGCCCGGCAGGTGCGCGAGCTCCGGCACCCAGCGGCGCACGTAGTCCCCGGACGGGTCGAACTTGAGCCCCTGCGTGATCGGGTTGAAGACCCGGAAGTACGGCGCCGCGTCGGTGCCCGTGCCGGCCACCCACTGCCAGCCGTGGTTGTTGGAGGCGAGGTCGCCGTCCACGAGGTGGTCGAGGAAGTGCCGGGCGCCGACCGGCCACCAGACGTGCAGGTCCTTGGTGAGGAAGCTCGCGGTGATCATCCGGACGCGGTTGTGCATCCAGCCCTCGGCCAGCAGCTGGCGCATGCCCGCGTCGACGATCGGGAAGCCGGTCGTGCCGGTCCGCCACGCCTCGATGGCGTCCTCGGGCTGGTCGTAGGTCAGGCCGGGCACCGGGCGCAGGTCCTGCCACGCCGACGCGGGGTTGTGGAAGAGCACGTCGGCGTAGAACTCGCGCCAGGCGATCTCCTTCTCGTACGTCGTGGCGCCGTCGGTGCGCCGGCCACCGGACTCGGCCAGCAGCTGCCGCGGGTGCACCACGCCGTACTTCAGGTAGGGCGACATGCGCGACGTGCGGTCGGCACCCGGGTCGTTGCGGGCCTCGTCGTAGTCGTCGACGTCACCGGTGAGGAAGGCGCGGAAGCGCTGGATCGCGGCGTCCTCGCCGGGGACGGGCAGCCCCGCGGGCGCACCGGCGAGCGCCTCGTCGAGGAGCGCGACCGCGCGCGGGTCGCTGTCGCGCTCGACCCAGCGCACGGCGCTCGGAGCCGGGGTCGGGGCGTCCCACCCGTGGGCGCGCCACGCCCTCTCGAAGGGCGTGAAGACCTGGTACGGCCGGCCCGAGCCGTTCCTCACGGTGCCCGGCGGCACGGCGTACGGCGTGCCGGTGGCGGCGCCGGTCACCGACCCGGGCAGCGCCGCCACGACCGCCCGGTCGCGCTTCAACGCGTACGGCGTCGAGTCGTTGGTGACGTGGAGCGTGTCGGCGCCGACCTCCGCGACCACCTCGGGGACGGCCGTGACCGGCTTCCCCAGGCGCAGGCAGAGCCGTCCGCCCATCGACTCGTCGAGGCTGCGCAGGCAGGCGGCGAGCCAGGCCCGTCGAGCCGCGCCGGCCTTGTCCCACACGCCCGGGTCGATCACGAAGAGGCCGAGCACGTCGCCGTGCGCCGCAGCCGCTGCGAGCGCGGGGTTGTCGCGCAGCCGCAGGTCGCGGCGGAACCAGTGGACCGCGGTGGACCCGGCGCTCACGCGGTCCGCTCGAGGAGGAAGAGGGGGATCAGCCGGTCGGTCTTCTCCTGGTAGGACGCGTAGGTCCCCCACGTCTCCACCGCCCGCTGCCACCACTCGTCGCGCTCGGGGCCGGCGGGCAGCTCGCGCACGGCGTACGTCGCCTTGCCGGCGCCGTCCTGCAGGTCGACCTCGGGGTGCGCGCGGAAGTTGTGCGCCCACGTCGGGTCGTCCGGCGCACCGCCCTTGGACGCCACGGCGAGGTAGGAGCCGTCGTGCTCGACCCTCATCACGGGGTTCTTGCGCAGCTTGCCCGACCTCGCTCCGAGCGAGGTGATGACCACGATCACGTCGGTCGATCCCGGCAGCGTGTTGGCCCGCGCCCCGTCGGAGGCCTCGTACTCGGCGACCTGGTTGCGCACCCACTGCTCGGGACTGGGCTCGTACTCACCGTGGAGGGTCATACCATCCACAACACCACGTCGGCGGCCGCGATTCCAGCCTCCCTACGATGGCGCCATGAGTGCGATCGAGGGCGTCAGCGAGATCTTCGACCCGGCCGACTGGGACGTCGTGCCCGGCTTCGAGGGTCTCACCGACCTCACCTACCACCGGGCCAGGGCGCACGGGACGGTGCGCATCGCCTTCGACCGGCCCGACGTCCTCAACGCCTTCCGGCCACACACCGTCGACGAGCTGCTCTCGGTGCTCGAGCACGCGCGGACGTCGTCCGACGTGGGCTGCGTGCTGCTGACCGGCAACGGGCCGAGCACGAAGAGCGGCAAGTGGGCGTTCTGCACCGGCGGCGACCAGCGGATCCGGGGGAAGGCGGGCTACCAGTACACGCGTCCGGAGGACGCCACGGGCAGAGCGGGCGAGACGTCAGAGCATGTCGACAAGGCGAAGATGGCCCGCCTGCACATCCTGGAGTGCCAGCGGCTGATCCGCTTCATGCCCAAGATCGTCGTGTGCCTGGTCAACGGCTGGGCGGCCGGCGGCGGCCACTCCCTGCACGTGGTCTGCGACCTGACGCTCGCCAGCCGCGAGCACGCCCGCTTCAAGCAGACCGACGCCGACGTGGGCAGCTTCGACGGCGGCTTCGGGTCGGCCTACCTCGCCCGGCAGGTGGGCCAGAAGTTCGCCCGCGAGATCTTCTTCCTCGGCGAGGAGTACTCCGCCGAGGAGATGCACGCCATGGGCGCGGTCAACAAGGTGGTGCCGCACGCCGACCTCGAGAGGGTCGCGCTGCAGTGGGGAGCGAAGGTCAACGGCAAGTCGCCGACGGCCCAGCGGATGCTGAAGTACTCCTTCAACCTCATCGACGACGGCCTGGTCGGCCAGCAGCTCTTCGCCGGCGAGACCACCCGGCTGGCCTACATGACCGACGAGGCGCAGGAGGGCCGCGACCAGTTCCTGGAGAAGCGCGAGCCCGACTGGTCGCCGTACCCCTGGTACTACTGAGTCGCCACCTAACCCACGACGATGCCTCCATCGGCTTGGTGCGCCGCGGGTCGGAGGGTCGCACCATGGCGCCCCATGCGCTTGCGGGTGGCCGGTGCGTGGGCGGGCATTCCGCCCACTCTGACCGGGCTTGGATAGCGCTCTGCGACCCGCTCCTGCAGATCGCGGGCATCCGCTTCTATCTGCAGACAGAGGAGGTAGGTCTGAAGGCCGACGTTCGAGCGCTCGTGCTGGGAGTAGCCTCCGGAGATGACTCGTCGTGTGGCCGAGCAGTCGTACGACATCGGAGCGTGGGCGACGCTTACTCGGCGTCTGTCGCCCTACCTCGACCTCGCGATAGGGCTCGGTGGTGCAGCCATGTCGGTCGCCTCGTTGCTGAGCAACGACGTTGCCGCGATCGATTCCCGGCTGGAGCCCGGCGATCCGTTGTCGGTCGCTGTCACCTTCGTGGCCGGACTGTCCCTGGTCTGGCGTCGGACGCGTCCGGCGGCTTCGTTCGCAATGTTCGTCTTCTGCTGCCTGGTCGTCACCCTGACCGACCACTACATCGGGCTGCTGTCGGTGCTGTTGTTGTTCAGCCTCTACTCCCTCGCGGCGCACGGCCGACGCCGGGATGCCCTACTCGGCCTGGCGTGTGGCGTGCTCACCTTCATGGGCCTGGCGGTGCTGGACGTGCCCGATCTGGGCACGTCGGACCTCCTGCAGGCCTGCGCCCTGCTGCTCGCCGCTTGGGCGCTGGGCGACGCCATTCGCTCGCGCCGCATGCAGCAGTTGGAGCGGCTGCGGATAGCGGAGCAGGAGGCGGCCACCGCTCGTGAGCTGGCAGCGCGGGCAGTCGTCGAGGAGCGGCTGCGGATCGCCCGCGAGCTGCACGACGTCGTCGCCCACAGCATGTCGCTGATCGCCGTGCAGGCTGGCGTCGGCGGACACGTCATCCGGTCAGACGTCGCCGCCGCCGAACGTGCGCTCGAGATCATCGCCGACACCAGCCGCAAGGCGCTGACGCAGACCCGCTGGATGCTTGGCCTGCTCCGTGGTGAGGACGCCGACGTCGCGGCTTCAGCCATGCACAGCATGGATGACCTCGACGGACTTCTCCGGGGCGTGCGTGAGGCGGGCATGGACGTCGACCTCAAGATCGAAGGGGAGCCACGCACGCTCGACGCCGCGATCGAGTTGGCGGCATACCGCATCGTGCAGGAATCGTTGACCAACGTCCTGAAGCATTCGCTGGCGAGACAGGCGCAGGTGATGGTGACCTACGTGGAGGACGGGGTTGACGTCGAGATCCTTGACGGTGGTCGGTGCCGGCCCTCGGCCGCCGCGCAGGTAGAGCCCGGGAGCGGGCACGGACTCATAGGACTGAGTGAGCGCACCCGGTTGTTGGGTGGCGTTCTCGAGTACGGCGCGCTCGACGGGACAGGTTTCCGAGTCGCAGCCCACTTGCCGTCATCGATGGTGGCGGCATCGTGATCCGGGTGGCAGTGGTCGACGACCAGGAGTTGGTGCGCTCCGGTTTCGTCGTGCTCCTCGGTACCAGTCCCGACATCGAGGTCGTCGGCGAGGCAGGCGACGGCGAGGAGGCCTGGGGCCTGTGTCGCCGTACGACCCCCGACGTGGTCCTGATGGACGTCCGGATGCCCCGGATGGACGGCCTCGAAGCAACCCGACGGATCATGGCCGACCCCCGGTGCGCCAGGACGCACGTGCTCATCCTGACGACCTTCGATGAGGACGAGCTCGTCCACGACGCCCTTCGGGCAGGCGCGAGTGGTTTTCTGCTCAAGGACACCCGTCCGGCCCGCCTGCTCGACGCGATCGCCGTCGTGGCCGCCGGGGATGCCTTGCTCGCTCCGTCGGTCACGCGCCGCCTGATCGAGCAGTTCGCCGCCCTGCCGAGTCGTCCGATGCCACCGACCGCGGACGGTCTGACCGACCGTGAACGCGAGGTGCTGGTCGCCGTCTCGCGCGGTTCGTCGAACCAGGAGATAGCCGACTCACTGCACATGGGCTATGGGACTGTGAAGACCCATGTGAGCCACCTTCTCACCAAGTTGGAGTGTCGCGACCGCGCGCAGCTGGTGATGTACGCATACGAGTCGGGCCTCCTCATCCCCGGGAGCAGCTGAGCTCTCTCTCGGGTCTCGCCGGATCGGGACCGCGGACCGATGTGCGCTACTCCGGTCGGCAGCGAGATTGGTGAAGCGGCCAGACAGGCCGCTCAGCAATACGGAGGTTCCGCTCATGTCCCGACCACTTCGAGAAGCCACGATCTACCTCGCGCTCGTCTTCTCACTGGCCATCGGCATCGCCGTGGCAATGCCGCACGCCGGCATCAATGTCCTGCTGAGTGCCTTCGCGCCCATCGCGGCGCTGGTCCTCATCACGTTCACCGTCACCCCACGCGGGAGGCGGCGCGCCGTGTGGGCCGAGTTCGGACTCAACCGATCGGGCACACACGTGTGGGCGTTCGCCTTGGTCGTGCCCATGCTTCTGGCCGGCAGCGCGTACGGCGTCGCCCTCGTGCTCGACGTTGCGGACCTGCGAAGCCTGGACTTCACGTCGGCTGGCGTCGCGGTCTGGAGCCTGAATCTTGCTAGCACGCTGGTATTCATGACCGTCCTGTTCCTCGCCGAGGAGATCGGCTGGCGCGGCTACCTGCTGCCGAGGGTCCAGCAGCTCAGCAGCCGTCGCCGGGCTGCGCTCGTCACCGGGTTCGTACACGGCTGCTTCCACCTGCCGCTGCTCCTGATCGCCTCGACGTACGACGAGCACGGCAGCCGCTGGTTGGTGGCCCCGATCGTGGTGGCCACGATCACCATGGGCGGTGTCTTCTACGCATACTTGTGGGACCGCACCCACAGTGTCTGGCCGGTGGCCATGGCCCATGGTGCGGTCAACACCGCGTTCGGCATCGGCGCCGGTGCCGTTGTAGCCACCTCAGAGGCCGACCTGGCCTACGTCGCCGGTGAGAGCGGGATCGCGACATTCGCGGCCGTGGCAGTGGTCGGAGCAGCGTTCCTGGCCCGCGCCAAGGTGTGGCGCACCGACGCCAGAGCGAGGAACACGTCCTCCCGTGAGGTGTCGCCAGTGGCGTAGGTCCGCCTGCACGTGAGGAACGGGACCTGGCGGTGCCCGGCTGTTGCGAGCACCGCCAGGACCTCGCGGCCATCGTGTTGCTCAGCTCTGTCCCGGCTGCGAACGAGCGCGACATTCCGCCGCGCACCCGGCAGCAATTCCCTCCCGGGCGTGGTGGCGACTCGCAGCCAATTCGTTGCCTGGGGTCGCTCCCATCCGCAACATCACCTTCCTCGGCTTCACTTGTCACGCGCACTGTCACCGGCATTGCGTCCTGCGAGACGTTGCGGCATGGTCGAGGTTGCCGCTGAAGGAGGAGACCATGACCACGACAGACTCCCCGCGCTACGTGCTGGCCACCTACGTCAAGGCAGGCAGAGACGACGACTTCGAGAGGTTCATGCGTGACGTAGTTGTTCCCGCGGAGGTTCAAGCTCGGCCGCACCAAACCGATATGTGGCACCTGATGCGTCCGGCCGCCGATCAACCCGAGGGGTGTACCCGCGCCTGGCTCATCTTTTTTCACGGGCCCTCGGCCCTGGACGACTGGAGCCTAGAGCCTCTTTTCGATGAGGCATACGGGCCCGACGCGTCGCGTGAACACATGAAGTACTTCGAGGACATGATGGACGGTGAACAGACCGTTTACGCGCTCGACGGAGAGACCGCACTGTGACAGGACGCCCACGGGGTCGTGGCCGACCTCAGCGGCGAACTGTTCACAGTGTCCGCCGCACGCGGAACTGAGTCAGACGCCTCGACGTTGTGTGCTCGGCTTGATGGCGGTTGGCTGTCGCGTTGGCGCTATCGAGGCAACCCGCCTTGATTCGACATCGGCAGGCCAGATCCCCCCCTTTCGCTGCGCGCGACGTGCAGCCCGTGCTGACTCCGTAGCGGTCGGCGACTCCGGCGACGGCCATCCCCCGGTCACTCCTCGAACGCCCGGCCACCGGCGACCCGACCCTCGTGTACAGACGTCGCAAGACCGGCTTGCGACGGTCGCGCCCTCGAACTCCATCCTGCTGAAATCCATGTATCTGCCAAACGAGTGGCGCGCCGCTTGTCGAGGAACCGTGTCCGGCTTCGTCTCAGGTGTGAATCCACCACCCGCGGGCGGTTGCCCGCCAACGAGAGGAGCCCGTCGTGGCCCGTGTCATCGTCTCGAGCATCGTGTCCCTGGACGGGTTCTCCGAGGGCCCGCAGCAGGGTGTCATGGATCTGCCCATGGATGCTGCATTCGACGCCTACAACCTCGAACGGATCAGCTCAGCCGACACTGTGCTGCTCGGTGCCCGGTCGTACGAGTTCTTCGGCGCCTACTGGCCCACCGTCCAGCACCAGCCGCCAGCGCCGGTTGACGCCGACCCGATGATCGCCCAAGCGCTCAGCGACGACTGCCGGGCGATCAGTCGCAGGTACGACGAGGTCGACGTGCTCGCCGTCTCGGACACACTCGTCCTGACCGAGGAGTCCCCGTGGCGGTCGCGCACGACGCTGGTGCCTCGCGACGACCTTGCCGACGCGCTCGCCGGTCGTCCGGGCGAGTGCATCGTCTTCGGCAGTCGCGTGATGGTCAACGGACTGCTCGCCCTGGGGCTCGTCGACGAGCTGCACCTGATGGTCGGTGCGCGCTGGCTGGGCGGTGGTACGCGCTACCTCGATGCGCAGCACGACTTCGAACTTCTCGATGTCCGGCGATTCGCGGGGTCAGACAACGTGGTCCACGTGTGCCGACCTCTCGCCAACGTGTCGCGCTAAGACGCTGCATACCGCCGCCTGTCGGCACGTGTTGCCGTCGTTGCGAACAAGGACCAGCCTGTCGCCAGCCCGCTTCACAGTGACTGCAGGAAGTCGATCAACCCCGGGAAGTAGTGCTCGGGGTCGTCGAACTGCGCCAGGTGGCTGCCTTCGGGGCAGTGCAGGTAGCGCCCCTGTGGTAGCTGCTCAGCCATCCACTGCAGGTGCACGGGATCCATCGTGTCGTGGGTGGCTCCGATGACCAGCGTGGGCACGTCGACGTCAGCCAGGTCCTCGGACCGGTCCCAGCTCTCCAGGGTGCCGCTCAGCCCCAGCTCGCTGGGGCCCTGCATCGGCACGTAGACGGCCGGGTTGATGTGGCCGAGCGACCGGGTGACCGGGTCCGGCCAGTCCTCGACGGGCAACCGGCAGACGTGCAGGGCGTAGTGGTGCTCCATCAGCAGCTGCTCGTAGCGGGGGTCGTCGGTGATGCCCTCGGCCTCGAACCGCTTGATCTCCGCGAGCACGCCCTGGTCCATCGCCGGCATGAGCACGTCGTCGGCATAGGCGTTGTACAGCCGCGTGCTCGACATCATGTTGGAGATCACCAGGCCCTTGAGCTCGTCCTGGTGGTGGACGGCGTACTCCAACGCCAACAGCCCACCCCACGACTGCCCGAGGAGCACGAAGTTGCTGCTGTCGAGGGCCAGCGCCTTGCGGACCTGCTCGACCTCATCCACGAAGCGCGCGAGGTCCCACAGCTGCGGCTCGTCCGGTTGATCGCTGCGGAACGACCCGAGCTGGTCGTAGTAGTAGTACTCGATGCCCGCTGCGGGGAACCGGGTGTCGAAGCACTCGTAGAGCTCGTCGGTGGCTCCGGGGCCGCCGTGCAGCAACAGCACCTTGAGGTCGGGGTTGTTGCCCACCCGTTTGGTCCACACCCGGAACTCACCGGCCGGTGTGGTGATCGGCACCATTCGTGAGCCACCCGAGACCACATCACGCGGATCCCACGACGAGGTGTCGAAGTACGAGGCGACGGAAGGCTTCATCGTCGCAACCTACCCTTCCCCGAGCGCGGCGCATCGGGACCGTGCACGACTGACCAGGACGGCTCTCGTGCCGATGCTCACGGGCCCTCCGTCGGCGACTGGTGACCGAGCGCCTCCCAGAACGCCGCGCGCACCGCGCTCGCTCCCCAGGCGTTCGGCTCGATGACGTTGCAGTACCAGAGGTTCCGGTCCGTCGGCCGAGCCTCAGTCTGTCCGGGGTCGCCGGCGGCGAGCCCGTGGCCGAGGAACTTCGCATGGATCTCCGCAACATCCGCACCGTGCTGCTCGGCGAGCTGCCGCAGGGCCGCGTTGACGTGGCCGAGGACGTCGACGACCTCCGGCCACGGCGGCAGCCCGACGCTCGCGGCGTCGCCGGTTCCGTCGCTCGGGTCGTACACCGTGCCCACCACGATCCGGGCGTCCGGCACCAGGCGGATGAGTCGGTCGAGCGCGTCGCCTGTCCGCGCGACAGCGGCGTCGGCTGCGCGTATGGCGCCTGCCGTGTCGCCGTACCAGCCCAGGACGTCGTTGCCCCCGATAGTCACGGTGACCACCGAGGGACGCTGGTTGCTGCGCTCCAACCGGGGGAGCTGGTGCTCGAGGAGGGTCTGGCTGGTCGCGCCGTCCGTCGCCAGGAGGTGTAAGGGCAGGGCGAGGTCGTGGCGGCTCCAGGTCGGGAAGTCCTCGTCCCGGTTCCTCGCCAGCAGGCTCGCCCCGCCGCGGCCCGGCCCGCCGGCGTAGTCGTCGATCGAGATCGAGTCACCCAGAGCAACGTAGGAGCTCACCCGATGTGGATACCCAGCCGACGCTCCGGACATGCCGCCGCAGCGGCGTCGGCGTGTGGAGCGTCGGTGCACGGGCCGAGCAAGGACGGGCAGCTCCTAGGATGCCGTCATGGCGAATCACTGGACCTTGGGCTGCGACGCCAACGATCCCCGACGGCTGGCGGACTTCTGGGCGGCGGCACTCGGCTACGTGCCTGAGCCGGGGTACGACGACCCCGACGGCGCATCGATCATCGACCCCGACGGCAGAGGGCCGGCCATCGGATGGCTGCGCGTGCCCGAGACGAAGTCGGCCAAGAACCGGCTCCACATCGACATCCGCGTCGCCGGAGAAGGGCCGTGGGACATGCCGGCCCGAGAACGACTGATCCGGGCCAAGGTGCCTGAGCTCGTCGCCCTCGGCGCCACCGTCGTCCGCGAGGAGCACGACGGCGCGGTTCTCGCACACGTCGTCATGGTGGACCCGGAGGGCAACGAGTTCTGCGTCGCGTGACGCCACCGGGAGCGCGATCACCCTGACGCGGCTCGTTGGAACCAGTCGAGCGCGAGCTCCGCGACGGCGTCCGGCGCGTCGTCGGTGATGAAGTGGGCGGCATCGTCGACGTAGGCGAGCTCGACGCGATCGGCGTACCTGTGCGGGTCGCGGCAGGTGGCGGACAGGACCTCCTCCGTCCAGGGCCGGTCGCAGCGGCCGAAGACCACGAGGGTCGGCACCGTGAGCCGCCGGCGGCGGTAGGCGCCGCGCACCATCCGCATCGCCTCGGCCAGGACCATCCCGCGGCACAGGGGACGCACCGCGGCGTCGATGTCGGGTCGGCGCATCGGGGCGAGGTGGGCGTCGATGACTGCCTCGGACATCGGGCGGGCGACGTACCTCTCGGAGAAGAGTCCCCGCAGTGGTGCGCCCGGGTGGTGCCAGATGAGCGCGGGGAGGTGCTGGAAGCCGGGCAGCGTCTTCGGGCTGAACCTCATGAAGCCCGGCGGCACCGACAGCTGCACTGCCGTGCGCACGCGCTCGGGGTGGTCGTAGGTCAGCTGCATGGCGGTGATGGCGCCCATGTCGTGGGACACGAGGTGGGCACGGTCGATGTCGAGGGCGGCGAGGAGGGTGAGCAGGTCGTGGAGCCGGGTCTCTCGCTCGACGCGGGGATCCTCGGCGACCGTCCAGCCGGCTCCGCGCAGGTCGGGGCAGACGACGCGGTAGCCCTGGGCGGCGATGGCGGGAGCCACGGCGCGCCACTGCCACCAGTGCTCGGGGAACCCGTGCAGCAGCACGACCGGTTCGCCCTCGCCGATGGTCGCGACGTGTGTCCTCAGGCCGGCCGTCTCGACGACCAGGTGCTCGAAGCCGGGGGCCTCCGGGAGCTCCGGCGACCAAGCCGACGCGCCGACGGGGCGGGTGATGGGCGGCTCTGGCGGCGGCATGGCGGCTCCCTTCACTGAGCAGCGGCTACTATGTTCATAGTAGACCTGGAGCGAGGGGGACGTCCATGCCTGCCGGCACCCGGGAGCGCGCGCTGGAGGCGGCCGTGGAGCTGCTCGGCTCGGAGGGCGTGCGCGCCCTGAGCCACGCGCGGGTCGACGCGCGAGCCGGCCTGCCGCCCGGTTCGACCTCGAACTGGTTCCGCACCCGCAGGGCGCTGCTCGGCGGCCTCGTCGACTGGATCGCCGACCGGGAGCGCTCCGACTTCGACCCGGCCGCGATGCCGGCGATCTCCCGGGTCGAGGACCTGGTCGACGGCTTGTGCGCCATGGCCGACCTGCAGACCGGCCCGTTCGCCAGTCGCACCCGCGCGCGCTACGCCCTGTTCCTCGAGCTCGCCGACGACCCCGAGCTCGGTGAGCCGCTGCGGCGCCAGCGTCGGGAGTTCGAGCAGTGGACCGAGCGGCTGGTCACCGCCGTCGGCATCGTCGATGCCACGCCTGCGACCAGGGCCCTCATGGCGCTCGCCGACGGGCTGCTCCTGCACCGGCTCACCGTCGACCCCGCGCTCGAGCTGCGCCCCGTCATCGAACGCGCGGTGCGCGCCCTGGCGCAACGGTGACCCGACCCTGCACGAAGCTCTCGACCCACGACCGGGTGTCGCCACCGGGGCCGGGGGTCTGTCCCACGCGGACGCAACTCACCCCGCCGCCGCTCGTTCCAACACCCCATAGCGATGCAGCAACGCCCGGATGAGGACGTAGGGCATACCGCCGCGTGGGGGCTTCCTCGGCGAGATCTGGTCGAATATGTCGGAACCGGGGCGAGGCCTTCCTGCCACAAGCGGACGGCCCGCCGCCGTCACCGCTCCAGATCGGTCACACTCACGTCAGGAGACACCGTGAAACTTCTTCTCACGTCCGGGGGCGTGACCAACGCCAGCATCCGCGACGCGCTCGTCGAGCTCCTCGGAAGGCCGATCGACGAGTGCACCGCGCTGTGCATCCCCACGGCGCAGTACGGGCATCCCATGGTCGGCCCGGGAGTGAGGGCTTGGCAGTTCATCAGCGGCAACTCCCAGAACCCCATGGTCGACCTGGGCTGGAAGTCCGTCGGCGTGCTGGAGCTGACCGCGCTGCCCAGCATCGACGAGGAGCATTGGGTGCCGCTGGTCCGCGAGACCGATGTTCTGCTCGTCGCGGGCGGTGACGTCCTCTACCTGTGTCACTGGATGCGCGAGTCCGGGATGGCGGACCTGCTGCCCTCGTTGAGCGAGACCGTCTGGGTGGGGCTCAGCGCGGGGAGCATGGTCATGACCCCCGTCGTCGGGGACGACTTCATCCAGTGGCGGCCACCCACCGGCGATGAGACCACGCTGGGCCTCGTCGACTTCTCCATCTGCCCGCACCTGGCTGCCGACGGCATGCCGGGCAACTCGATGGCCGAAGCGGAGCAGTGGGCCGCCGGCATCCCGAATGCGGCCTACGCGCTGGACGACCAGACGGCGATCACGGTGGTCGACGGGGAGGTCCGCTTCGTCTCCGAAGGGCGCTGGACGCAGCTGCGGACCCTGAGCTCCGATCCCCACCAGCGATAGCCGGCTCAGGGACACCGGGAGCGTCGGGGCCTTCCAGGTCGCGCCACGCCCACGTGCTTCACCGGCCCCAGGGTGGGCGCACCGAGTCGTCCCGGACCCGGACCGCTCATACTGAGCCCATGAAGGTCGTCGTCCTCACCGGTGCCGGCATCTCCGCCGAGAGCGGGGTGCCGACGTTCCGCGACGCCGACGGGCTGTGGGAGGGCTACGACCCCATGCAGGTCGCGACGCCCGAGGCGTTCGAGGCCGACCCGGCGCTGGTGCAGTGGTTCTACGACGAGCGCCGCGCCGCGCTCGCGCGGGTCGAGCCCAACGCCGCCCACCGGGCGCTGGCCCGGCTGGAGGAGTCGCTCGGCGACGACCTGCTCCTGGTCACCCAGAACGTCGACGACCTGCACGAGCGGGGCGGCTCCCGGCGGGTGCTCCACATGCACGGGCGCCTGCGCGCCGCCTGGTGCACCGCGTGCGACGCCCGCCACGAGTGGACGGGCACCCTGGGCGACGCCCCCGCGTGCTCCGGCTGCGGCGTGCGGGCCCTGCGGCCCGACATCGTGTGGTTCGGCGAGATGCCGTACGGCATGGACGACATCCACCAGGCGCTGTGGGAGGCCGACCTCTTCGTCGCCATCGGCACCTCCGGGCTCGTCTACCCCGCCGCCGCCTTCGTGCACTACGCCGAGGCGGGCGGCGCCGAGACCCTCGAGCTCAACCTGGAGGCGAGCGACGGCGTCGGCGACTTCCGGCGCTCCCGCCAGGGACCCGCCACCGAGCTGGTGCCCGCCTGGGTGGAGGAGCTGCTCGCCCAGCCGTGATGCCCAGCCGTGATGCCCTGCCGTGATTCCTAGTCGCGGGCCGTCAGCACCAGCGGGCCGTCCGCGGTGATCGCGACGGTGTGCTCGCTGTGCGCCGTCCGGGCCCCGGTGGCGCTGCGCAGCGTCCAGCCGTCGGGGTCGATGACCAGCTCGTCGGTGTCGGCCATCACCCAGGGCTCGATCGCCAGCAGCATCCCCGGCTTGAGGACCACCCCGCGGCCCGGCCGGCCGGTGTTGGCGATGTGCGGGTCCTGGTGCATGGTGCGGCCGACGCCGTGCCCGCCGAACTCGGTGTTCACGGAGTAGCCGGCACCCGTGAGCACCTCGCCGATGGCGGCGGAGAGGTCGCCGGTCCGCGCCCCCGGCTGGGCGGTGGCGATGGCGGCGTCCAGCGCCGCCCGGGTGGCCTCGATCATCCGCTGGTCCTCCGGGGAGCCGGCACCGCCCACGGTGAAGCTGACGGCCGAGTCGGTGACCCAGCCGTCGAGCGCGACGGCGAAGTCGAGGCTCAGCAGGTCGCCCTTGCGCAGCTTGTAGTCGTGCGGCAGGCCGTGCAGCACCGCGTCGTTGACCGAGGTGCAGATGACGTGGCCGAAGGGCCCGCGCCCGAAGGACGGCGCGTAGTCGACGTAGCAGGAGGTCGCCCCGGCGTCGGCGATCATCCCAGCTGCCCACCGGTCGATCTCGAGGAGGTTGGTGCCGGTCTGCACCCGCTTCTGCAGCGTGGTCAGCACCTCCGCCACGAAGCGGCCCGCGGGCCGCGCCTCCTCGACCTGACGCTCGTTCAGGATCTCGATCATCACTCACCTCCGGTATGACAATACCGGTATTACTATAGGCCCGTGGTCCGCCTGCCCCTCACCCCCGACGACGTACGACGCGGTGAGCGCCTCGGCGCCCTGCTGCGCCACGCGCGCGGGGAGCGCACCCTCGGCGACACGGCGCTGGCGGCCGGCGTCTCCCCCGAGACCCTGCGCAAGATCGAGACCGGTCGCATCCCGACGCCGTCGTTCACCACGGTCGCCCTGCTCGCCGGCGAGCTGGGCCTCTCGCTCGACGGCGTCTGGCGCGAGCTGGACCCCGACGCCGACGAGCCCGTCCTCGACCTGTCGTAGCCGGCGCGGGATCACGCCCGGCGCAGCAGTGCCCCCGCGTGCGGCGGCAGGACGACCGCGACCCCGTCGACGGTGGCGCCGGACGGCGTCGCGAACAGCACCTCCGGCTGCGCCGGCAGCGTCACGGTGGCCTCCACGTCGGAGAGGTTCACCGCGACCGCGACCGACCCGCGGTGCATGACCAGCACCCGGCGCTCCTCGTCGACCTCGACCTCCACCGCGCTCAGCCGCGGGTCGGTGAGCTCCGGCAGCTCGCGCCGCAGCGCGCCCAGCCTGCGGTAGGCGTCCAGCACGACCGCGTGCCGGCCGCCCTCGAGCTCGGACCAGTCCAGCTTGGAGCGGGTGAACGTCTCGGGGTCCTGCGGGTCGGGCACGACCGCGGGATCCCAGCCCATCTGCTCGAACTCCGCCAGCCGCCCCTCGGCGGTCGCCTTCCCCAGCTCCGGCTCCGGGTGGGAGGTGAAGAACTGGAACGGCGACGTCGTCGCCCACTCCTCGCCCTGGAAGAGCATCGGCGTGAACGGCGAGGCGAGCGTGAGCAGCGCCGCGCACACCAGCTGGTCCTCGTCGAGCGACTCGGCCAGCCGGTCACCGCGAGCGCGGTTGCCGATCTGGTCGTGGTTCTGGTTGGCGACCACGAGCCGCCACCCGGGCATCCGCTCGACGTCCACCGGCCGGCCGTGCGGCCGGCCGCGGAACGAGCTGAAGGTCCCGTCGTGGAAGAAGCCACGCGTGAGGACCTTGCCCAGCGCCGTGAGCGGCTCGAAGTCGGCGTAGTAGCCCTCGGTCTCGCGGCTGAGCGCGACGTGGACGGCGTGGTGGAAGTCGTCGCTCCACTGCGCGTCGAGGCCGTAGCCACCGCCCTCGCGGGGCGTGACCATCCGGGTGTCGTTCAGGTCGGACTCCGCGATCAGCGTCAGCGGCCGGCGCAGGTGGGTCGACAGCGCACCCACCTCGACCGCCATCTCCTCGAGCAGGTGCACCTCGGAGTCGTCGGACAGCGCGTGCACGGCGTCGAGCCGCAGCCCGTCGACGTGGTAGTCGTGCAGCCACATGTGGACGCTGTCGAGGATCAGGCGGCGCACCTCGGCGCTGCCCTCGCCGTCGAGGTTGACCAGGTCGCCCCAGGTGTTGGCGCCCTGCTTCAGGTAGGGCCCGAACAGCGGCAGGTAGTTGCCGGACGGCCCGAGGTGGTTGTGCACGACGTCCTGGATGACGCCGATGCCCGCGGCGTGGCAGCCGTCGACGAACCGCTGGTACGCCGCCGGGCCGCCGTACTGCTCCTGCACGGTCGACCAGAGCACGCCGTCGTAGCCCCAGTTGTGGGTGCCGTTGAACCCGTTGACCGGCAGCAGCTCGACGAGGTCGACGCCGATGGAGCGCAGGTGGTCGAGCCGGCCGAGGGCGGCGTCGAGCGTGCCCTCGGGGGTGAAGGTGCCGACGTGGAGCTCGTAGATGACCGAGCCGGCGAGCTGGCGCCCGGTCCAGGCGTCGTCCTGCCACTCGTGCGCCGTGGGGTCGAAGGTGCGGGACAACCCGTGCACACCCTCGGGCTGGCGCCGCGACCGCGGGTCGGGGAGCACGGTGTCGCCACCGTCGACGACGTAGCCGTAGTCGACCTCGCCCTCGGGGGCCGGGTCCGTCGGGGTCCACCACCCGTCGTCACCGCGGGTCATCGGGACTCGGCGGTCCCCTGCCTGGAGCTCGACGGTCTCCGGACGCGGCGCCCACACGTCGAAGCGACCGCGCGGCGCCCGGCCCCCGGACACCTCCACGCGGAGCAGCAGCGCGACGGGGTGGTCGGCCAGCAGGTCGGCCAGGGCCACCGGACCGCGAAGGGTGCGGCCCGACAGCTGCTCGACCCACTCGCCCGAGGGCAGGGTCAGCGACGTGTCGCCCCAGCCGCCGCGGGCGCCGAGGCCACGGGGCAGGCGGGTGACGACCGTGACGGCGCCGCCGCGGTCAAAGGCCAGGGCGTGGTCGGCGGCCTCGCCGGTGACCACGACCGGGGCGTAGCCGGTGAAGAGCTCGCCGCGCTCGCGCCGGGCCCGGAGGCCGGCCCGGGTGAGGAGGAGCTTGGCCGCGCCCGGGTCGTCCCTGCCCCCGGTCAGCACGGGCCGCTCACCGGCGTCCACGGACTTCAGCAGCGCTGCGCGGGCCTCGAAGTCGACCGGACGGCGGTTGTCGGGGTCGACCAGGCTCTGCTCCCACAGCTCGCTGCCCTGGTAGACGTCGGGGACGCCGGGCATCGTCAGGGCGAGCAGCTTGGCGGCCAGGGCGTTGCTCCACCCGGCGTCGGCGACGGCGTCCAGCACCTCGGTCAGCACCGCGGCGACCCGGTCGTCGTCGACGGCGGCGTCGACCGCCGCGTGCACCGCGGACTCGTAGGCCTCGTCGGGCGCCGTCCACGTGGTGCGGTCGCCCGCCTCGCGCATCGCCTTCTCGGCGTACCCGTGCAGGCGCTCCCGCAGGTCGGCGTCGGCACCGGCGGCGGGCCAGGCGCCCACGACGGCCTGCCACAGCAGGTTGCCGAAGCCGGGGTCGGGCAGCGGGGCGAGCTCGAGCAGGCGGTCGAGCGCCCGCTCCCACAGCCCGGGCGCCTCGGCCAGCGCCGTGATGCGGGCGCGGACGTCCTCGCCGCGCTTGGTGTCGTGGGTGGTGAGCGCCGTCATGGCGTGCGGCCAGTCGCGCTGGCGCTCGGCCATCGCGGTGTGGAACTCCGCCGGCGCCACCGAGAAGATCGAGGGGTCGCCGCCGACCTCGTTGAGGGAGGTCAGCCGGGACCAGCGGTAGAACGAGCAGTCCTCGACACCCTTGGCCATGACCATGCCGCTGGTCTGCTGGAAGCGCAGCGTCGGCGGGCGCTCGGGGTCCGACAGCACCGGCAGGAGCACGTCCAGGGTGGCGGCGAGGTCGGGCCGGTGCTCGCGGGCCAGGGCGAACGCCTCGTCGAGGTGCCCGCGGCCGCCGGGCAGGTAGGAGCGGTAGACCGGGAAGCACGCGATCAGCTCGGCGACGGCGTCCTCGGTGTCGGCGGGCGCGTCGGGGAGCTCGACCCGCAGCTCGCGACCGATGCGCAGCACCTCCGAGCGCAGGATGCCGTCGGCGACGGCGCGCTTGTTGTCGTGGACCATGCGGTGCCAGTCGACGTGCCCGCCGCGGAGCCGGTCGTCGAGGTCGCCGAGCGGCTCGGCACCGGCCGGGTCGGTGAGCACCCGGTCGATGAGGCCCAGCACGTCGTAGCCCGTCGTGCCCGCCGTGGCCCACTCGCGGGGCAGCTCCTCACCGGGCTCGAGGATCTTCTCGACGAGCACGTAGCCGTGGTCGGTCAGCTCCGCCAGGTCCTCGAGGTAGCCGGCGGGATCGCGCAGCCCGTCGGGGTGGTCCACACGCAGCCCGTCGACGAGCCCCTCATCGAACCACTCGCCGATCAGCTGGTGCGACCGGCCGAACCACTGCGGGTCCTCGACCCGGATGGCGGCGAGGGTGTTCACCGCGAAGAAGCGTCGGTAGTTCAGCCCTGTGTCGGCCAGCCGCCACGAGACGAGCTCGTAGTGCTGGCGCGCGTGCACGGCCTGCGCGTCGACGGTGTCGCCGTCCCAGTCGTCGGCGCTGCCGGCGGCCAGCGGGAAGGCGTGGCCGTGGTAGTGCAGCTGCCCCGCCTCGACGCGCAGGTTGCCGATGCCGCCGTCCTCGAGCACGTCGTCGTCGCCGACCACGGGGATGCGCAGCCGGCCGCCACCGGCGGCCCAGTCGATGTCGAACGCGCCGGCGTACGGCGACTGCTGGCCGTGGGTGAGCACGTGCCACCACCACGCGTTGCCGGCCGGCTCCGCCACGCCCACGTGGTTGGGCACGATGTCGACGAGCACGCCCATGCCGAGCCGGTGGGCCTCCGCGGAGACCGCCGCCAGGCCGGGAGCACCACCGCGGGCCGGGTCGACGTGCTGGTGGTCCGCCACGTCGTACCCGTGCTCGGAGCCGACCTCCGCCGCCAGCAGCGGCGAGAGGTAGACCCAGTCGACGCCGAGCCCCTGGAGGTACGGCAGCAGCCGCGCCGCCGCGTAGAGGTCGAACCTCTCGGTGACCTGGAGTCGGTAGGTGCTGACAGGCGTGCGCATTCGTCTCTCCCCGCTGGGTCGCTCAGGCGTGCTGGTCGTGGCGCTTGTCGGCGGCGGGGGTGGCCTCCACCGCGGTGTCGGCGAGCGAGGCCAGCGACGCGGCCACCGAGAGGTCGGGCTCGACCTCGGGCTCGGCGTGCTCGCGCAGCACCACCATGCTGTGCGTCTCCAGCCGCAGCTTCGCACCCGGCTGGAGGGTGTCGGTCGCATCGGCGGAGCCGCCCGTGTCGATGACGACGTCCCAGGCCGCGGCGTACTCGTCGGGCGGCAGGGTGACGTCGGCCGGGCCGTCGGCGTTGAAGTACAGCAGGAAGTGGTCGTCGGTGATGGTCTCCCCGCGGGCGTCCTTGCCCGCGATCCCGTCGCCGTTGAGGTACATGCCGATCGCCTTGGCGCCGCTCTCCCAGTCAACGTCCTCCATCGGCTCGCCGTCGAGGGAGAGCCACACGATGTCGTTGAGGCGCTCACCGTTGCCGGTGCGCACCGTGCGGCCGGTGAAGAAGCGCTTGCGGTGGAACGTCGGGTGGCTGGCGCGCAGCTTGGCGACCGCGGCGGTGAACTCGATGAGCGGGCGGTCGGCGCGGTCCCAGTGCACCCAGCTGATCTCGGAGTCCTGGGCGTAGGTGTTGTTGTTGCCGTTCTGCGTGCGGCTCATCTCGTCACCGTGCAGCAGCATCGGCACGCCCTGGCTCAGCAGCAGGGTGGCGAGGAAGTTCCGCTGCTCGCGAGCGCGTGCCTCCAGCACCTCCGGGTCGTCGGTGGGTCCCTCGGCCCCGTGGTTCCAGGAGCGGTTGTGGCTCTCGCCGTCGTTGTTGCCCTCGCCGTTGGCCTCGTTGTGCTTCTCGTTGTAGGACACGAGGTCGCGCAGGGTGAACCCGTCGTGGGCGGTGACGAAGTTGATGCTGGCGAAGGGCCGCCGGCCGGACTGCTCGTAGAGGTCGGAGGAGCCCGAGAGCCGGGAGGCGAACTCGCCCAGCGAGGGCTCGCCCCGC
Source organism: uncultured Nocardioides sp. (assembly GCF_902805925.1). GTDB lineage: Bacteria > Actinomycetota > Actinomycetes > Propionibacteriales > Nocardioidaceae > Nocardioides. The sequence continues at coordinate 2,341 of NZ_CADCUP010000113.1, read as the reverse complement.
CAGAAGTCGCGCACGGTGTCGCGGTAGGCGCCGTTCCACTCGGTCCACTGGGGAGGGAAGCCGCCGACCTGGTAGCCACCGGGCCCGACGTCCCACGGCTCGGCGATCAGCTTCACCTGGCTGACGACCGGGTCCTGCTGCACGAGCTCGAAGAACGTCGCGAGGCGGTCGACCTCGTAGAACTCGCGGGCCAGCGCCGAGGCGAGGTCGAAGCGGAAGCCGTCGACGTGCATCTCGCTGACCCAGTAGCGCAGCGAGTCCATGATCAGCTGCAGCGAGTGGGGGTGCCGGACGTTGAGGGTGTTCCCGGTGCCCGTGTAGTCCATGTAGTACTGCTCGTCGTCCTCGACGAGGCGGTAGTACGCCGGGTTGTCGATGCCCTTGAAGCTCAGCGTCGGCCCGAGGTGGTTGCCCTCGGCGGTGTGGTTGTAGACCACGTCCAGGATGACCTCGATGCCCGCGGCGTGCATCGCCTTGACCATGGCCTTGAACTCCTGGACCTGCTGGCCCTGGACGCTCGAGGCGTAGTCGGCGTGCGGGGCGAAGAAGCCCAGGGTGTTGTAGCCCCAGTAGTTGCGCAGGCCCTGGTCGAGGAGCACGGAGTCCTGCACGAACTGGTGCACCGGCATCAGCTCGATCGCGGTGACGCCGAGCTTGGTGAGGTGGTCGGTCACCGCGGGGTGCGCGAGACCGGCGTAGGTCCCGCGCTGCTCCTCCGGCACGTCGGGGTGCAGCTCGGTGAGCCCCTTGACGTGGGCCTCGTAGATGAACGACTCGTTGTAGGGGATGTTGAGGCGGCGGTCGCCCTCCCAGTCGAAGAACGGGTTGATCACCACGCCGTGGGTCATGTGGGCGGCGGAGTCGTCGTCGTTGCGCGAGTCGGGGTCGCCGAAGTTGTAGCCGAAGAGGGACTGGTCCCAGTCGATGTCGCCGCTGGTCGCCTTGGCGTAGGGGTCCAGGAGCAGCTTGTTGGGGTTGCAGCGCAGCCCCCTGGCCGGGTCCCACGGCCCGTGCACGCGGTAGCCGTAGCGCTGGCCGGGCTGCACCGACGGCACGTAGCAGTGCCAGACGTAGGCGTCGACCTCGGTGACCTCCACCGTGGTCTCGGTCAGCCCACCGTCGGCCCCGACCTCGAGGAGGCAGAGCTCCACGCGTTCGGCGGCCTCGCTGAAGAGGGCGAAGTTGGTGCCGCTCCCGTCGAAGGTGGCACCCAGCGGGTACGGGTTTCCGGGCCAGATCTGCAACGCGTCTCCTCAGGATTGGATCGTTCAAAGGCTAGCCCTCGGATGTCGGTACCCTCGCATCGCTGGTTCACGCGCCGCCCGGCAGCGGTCAGCCGGCGGCGCCCAGCTCGTACCTGATGAGCAGCGTCCCCCCGCTGGAGGCGGCCGACTGGACCAGCCGGAGCGGGCGCGGCGCGGGCAGCTCGCGCAGCAGCCGCTTGCCGGTCCCGAGCAGCAGCGGGTGGACGAACAGGCACAGCTCGTCCACGAGCCCGAGGCGGAGCAGCGCGTGCACCAGCACACCGCTGCCGAGCGCCGTGATGACACCGTCGCCCTCGCCGGTGAGCTCCCGGACCGCTCGGCCGAGGTCACCGCCGATGACGGTCGACCCGGCCCAGTCGAGGCGGCTCAGCGTGCGCGACGCGACGTGCTTGGGCGTGGCGTTCAGGTGCCGTGCCAGCGGGTTCTCGTCGGGCTGGAAGGGCCAGAAGGCGGCCATCGTCTCGTAGGTCCTGCGCCCGAGCAGGTACGCCGACGTCGCCTCGAGGCTGCCCGGGTCCATGAGCTCCTGGACCTCGCCGGCGTACGGCGCTCCCCAGCCGCCGTGGGCGAAGCCCCCGTCCCGGTCCTCCTCGGGCGACCCGAGGCCCTGCATCACTCCGTCGACGCTGACGAGCTCGACGGCAACCACCTTGCGCATGGATGACTCCTCTCCTTGGATGGCACGAGACTGTCGCCGGGAGCACTGTCGGCGCTTGAAGGAAATCGACCGACCGGGAGGAGCGCCGTGGAGGAGCCCGCCGTCGCGCTCGAGCCGCACCGTGCCCACCCGGCGCTCCGGGGCCTGGTGGCCGGCATCGTCGGCATGCGGGAGAGGGCGCCCGGCGAGGTACGGCGCCGGCAGCCCGCCGGCACGCTGCTCCCGCTGGTGCTGTCCTGGGGGGCGCCGTTGACCGTCTCCGTGCCGACCGGGGGGCCCAGCACCCACGCCGCCTTCGTGGCGGGCCTCATGCCGGGCCCGGCGGACACCAGCTTCCGGGGCAAGCGCGACTGCGTGCACGTCTACCTCACCCCGCTCGGTGCGCAGCGCCTCCTCGGCGTCCCGGGACACGTGCTCG
>NZ_CADCUP010000112.1 GCF_902805925.1 uncultured Nocardioides sp. | reverse complement strand
CAGCACGGAACCGGCGGTGACGTGCGGGATCCCCCGGGCGTCGCGGATGATCGGCACGCTGGTGGCCTCGGGGGGTCAGGCCTCGCGGCGGAACCGCTCGTCGAGCCACACCTTGACGCTGCCGGCCACGCCGGCAAGATCGTGGACGAGCCGGCCGACGGCGTCCTGCGAGCTGCGGAAGCTGTCGCTGTAGCTCGCCGCGGCGGCCCTGGCGGCGTCGCTCACCTTGGCGGCGGCGTCGTCGTCGCGGCGCGGGTAGTCGCCGCTGAGGATGCGGGTGTACGCGCCGGAGTCGACCCAGCGGCGCATCTCGGCGGCCCGGACGACGGCGAAGGGGTGCGAGCGGTTCTCCACCAGCAGCATCTTCAGCACCGAGTCGCGCACGTCGTCCGCCTCGAGGTACTCCTGGCCCTGCGCCAGGAACGAGGTGGTGTCGAGGTCGTCGAGGTGGCCGCCGCTGGCGACCTGCATGTGCACCCGCAGGGCGACCGCGGGGTCCTGGGTGGCGAGCAGGCCGGCGCGGTCGGCCGACAGCTCCGACTTGCGCGACCACTCGTACAGCGCCGCGACGATGGCACGCACCCCCAGCCCGCCGAGCGGCAGGGAGCTGAGCACGCCGGTCACCTGGATCAGGCGCTGCAGCAGCGTCTGGTAGACCGCGTGACCGCTGAGCGCGTGGCCGAGCTCGTGGGCGACGACGAAGCGCAGCTCCTCCTCGTCGAGGAGGTCGACGAGCCCGCTGTCGAGCACGATGAACGGCTTGTTCATGCCGATCGTCAGCGCGTTGAAGCCCGGGTTGGCCCGGACGAACAGCTCCGGCACCTCGACCGCGTCCAGCACCCGCGCCACGTCGCTGAGCGCGTAGTGCAGCACCGGGAACTGGCGCTCGTCGACCCGCACCGAGGAGCCGAGGTAGGCCAGCCGCACGGCCCGCTCGTTGAAGAGCCCGGACATCGTCTTGAGCACCGTGTCGAAGCCCTTGAGCCGCCGCAGCGCCACCAGCGCGCCCTGGTCGGCGGGGTGCTCCCAGGCGCGTGAGCTGATGCCGGTCAGGGTCGCGCGCGAGCGCGCTGGAGTGTCGGTCACGTGCTGCACTCTGGCACGAGATGGGGGCGTGTGGCCGGTTTCTCCCCTGGGTAGTCCGGGCCGAATTGCACGCGCAGCGGCGTCGGGAGGTGCATCTCGCCCCGGACTACCCCGCGCGCACGGTTCAGGCCGCCGACCACCACGCGGGTGCCTCGAGGGTCCAGGACCGCTCGCCCTCCGGGAGCCAGCGCGCACGCCGGCGAGCCCGGTGCATCCGGCGCACGACGCTCGTGCGGTCGCCGAGGTCGCCAGCGACCAGCACGAAGTACTCCAGCCCGTGGTCGCGGAACCGCTCCTCCCGCGCGACGTCGCGGCGACGGTTGACGGCCGTGAGGTGTGCGGCGCCGTCGTACTCGCCCACCACGCCGGCGACCGGGTCGAGCAGGTCCGGGAAGCCGAGGAGCCTCCCGCCGCTGGTGAAGACCGGCACGTTGCACAGCGGGCGCGGCAGGCCGGCGTCGAGCTCCCACACCAGCCGCATGGCCGTCTCCCGCGGCGACCCGCTCGTGTCGATGGCCAGCGCGACGGCCTGTCGGGCGAGCTCGATGCCGGTCCACGGGCCGACCCCGTGCACGTAGCGGCTCACCGCCTCCACCGTCGTCAGCCCGGCCGCGGCCGCCATGTCGATCGCGGCCACCGCGGCTCGCAGCGTGCCCCGGCGCCTCGCCTCGTCGAACGCCGCACGCTCGGGGCTCACGCACCACAGCCCCGCCACCCGGCGCCTGGTGGCGTGGGCCAGCTGCTCGCGGGAGACCACGATGCGGTCGTCGGGCCGCAGCTCGTGGAGCGAGATCAAGGGCACGGGGAGAGGTGATCCGCCTCGGTCGAGGCCGTCGAAGTACGCCGCGCCCGTCCAGCGCAGGGCGGCCCACCCCGTGACGGCGCCGCGGAAGCGGCGCGACCCCTGCTCGACGATGCGTTGCTCGACGAGGTCGTGGCCCACGTCGACCGGCAGGAAGCGGCCCGGCGACGTCTGCCGGAAGCCGGGACCGTGCGCCCGCCGCCAGGTCAGCTCGCCACGGCACGGTGCCACCGGCCAGACGACCGGTGGCCTGGTGCACCGCGCGCTGGCCAACGGATCCATGACCCGACCCTCGGGCCAGGCGCCGACGAGCGCGGCGGGCCCGGCGTGCTGCTGTGCGCGACGCCGCCGCCGGCTCGCCTGTGGACGGCGAGCGGCCCGGGGTAGTCCGGGGCAGAATGCACGCGGATCGATGCCGGAAGGTGCATCTCGCCCCGGACTACCCCCACCCCCCGCCGCCGTCACCCCTCCCGCATCGGCACCCGCACGTCCCGCTCGGTGGCCACCTCGACGGCGCGGTCGTAGCCGGCGTCGACATGGCGGATGACGCCCATGCCGGGGTCGTTGGTGAGCACCCGCTCGATCTTCTGCGCGGCCAGCTCGGTGCCGTCGGCGACGCACACCTGGCCGGCGTGCAGGGAACGGCCCATGCCCACGCCGCCGCCGTGGTGGAAGGAAACCCAGGTGGCACCCGAGGCGGTGTTCACCAGCGCGTTGAGGATCGCCCAGTCGGCGATGGCGTCGGAGCCGTCGAGCATCGACTCCGTCTCGCGGTACGGCGAGGCGACGGAGCCGCAGTCGAGGTGGTCGCGGCCGATGACGACCGGGGCCTTGAGCTCGCCGGAGGCCACCATCTCGTTGAACCGCAGGCCGGCGAGGTGGCGCTGGCCGTACCCCAGCCAGCAGATGCGGGCGGGCAGGCCCTGGAAGGACACCCGCTCCCCGGCCATGGTGATCCACGTGTGCAGGCGCTCGTCGTCGGGGAAGAGCTCGAGGATCGCCCGGTCGGTCGCGGCGATGTCGGCGGGGTCGCCCGACAGCGCGGCCCAGCGGAACGGGCCCCTGCCCTCGCAGAACAGCGGCCGGATGTAGGCGGGCACGAAGCCGGGGAACGCGAAGGCCCGGTCGTAGCCGCCCTTGCGCGCCTCGTCGCGGATGGAGTTGCCGTAGTCGAAGACCTCGGCGCCGGCGTCCTGAAACTCCACCATCGCGCGCACGTGGGCGGCCATCGACGCCTGCGCGTCCTTGGTGAAGCCCTCCGGGTCGCGGGCGGCGGCGTCGTGCCAGTCCGCGAAGGCGACGCCGGCGGGGAGGTAGGACAGCGGGTCGTGGGCGGAGGTCTGGTCGGTGACCACGTCGATCGGGGCCCGGCGCCCCAGCAGCTCGGGGAACACCTCGGCGGCGTTGCCGAGTACGCCGATCGACAGCGGCCGGCGGGCGTCGCGCGCCTCCACCGCGAGCTCCAGCGCGTGGTCGAGGGAGTCCGCCTGCACGTCGAGGTAGCGGTGCTCGATGCGCCGCTCGATGCGCGCCTGGTCGACGTCGACGCAGACGGCCACGCCGTCGTTCATCGTGACGGCGAGCGGCTGCGCGCCGCCCATGCCGCCGAGGCCGGCGGTCAGCGTGATGGTGCCGGCGAGGGTGCCGCCGAAGCGCTTGTCGGCCACCGCGGCGAAGGTCTCGAAGGTGCCCTGGAGGATGCCCTGGGTGCCGATGTAGATCCAGGAGCCGGCGGTCATCTGGCCGTACATCGTCAGCCCGAGGTCCTCGAGACGCCGGAACTCCTCCCAGTTGGCCCAGTCGCCGACGAGGTTGGAGTTCGCGATGAGCACGCGCGGCGCCCACTCGTGGGTGCGCATGACGCCGACCGGCTTGCCCGACTGCACCAGCATCGTCTCGTCGTCGCGCAGGGTGCGCAGCGTGCGCACCAGCGCGTCGTAGGCCTCCCAGCTGCGCGCGGCCCTGCCGGTGCCGCCGTACACGACGAGGTCCTCCGGTCGTTCGGCGTTGGCGGGGTCGAGGTTGTTCATCAGCATCCGCAGCGGCGCCTCGGTCTGCCACGAGCCGCAGGTGAGGTCGGTGCCGGTGGCGGCGTGGATGGGGGGCCTCGATACGCGGCCTCGCTCCTCGGCCGCTGCTCGACCACCGGGTGCGTCGTTCATGCGAGTTCTCCGATCACTGCTTCGGCGGCGGCGAGCACCGCGCCGGACTGGACGAGGGAGACCGTGAGCTCGATCTCCGGCGAGAGGTGGCGGTCGGGACCGGGGCCCTCGATGCCCGAGGAGCGGAGCAGCCGCACGACCGCGCCGGTGGCCGGCGACGGCTCGAGCGGTGCGCGCAGGTCGAGGGCACGCGCGGCGGTGAGCACCTCGATCGCGACCACGCGGGTGAGGCCGTCGACGGAGCGGCGCAGCTTGCGTGCCGCCGACCAGCCCATCGAGACGTGGTCCTCCTGCATCGCGCTGGAGGGGATGGAGTCGACGCTCGCCGGGCCGGCGAGCCGCTTCAGCTCCGAGACGATCGCTGCCTGGGTGTACTGCGCGATCATGTGGCCGCTGTCGACGCCCGGGTCGTCGGCCAGGAACGGCGGCAGCCCGTGGTTGCGCGCCTTGTCGAGGAACCGGTCCGTACGCCGCTCGCTGATGGAGGCCAGGTCGGCGGCCACGATCGCGAGGAAGTCGAGCACGTAGGCCACCGGAGCGCCGTGGAAGTTGCCGTTGGACTCCACGCGACCGCTCCGCCCGCCGGAGGCCGCCAGCACCACGGGGTTGTCGACCGCCGAGGCGAGCTCGCGGCCGGCGACGGTCGCGGCGTGGGCGATCGTGTCGCGGACGGCGCCGTGCACCTGCGGCGAGCAGCGCAGCGAGTAGGCGTCCTGCACCCGGTTGCAGTCGGGGCCCCGGTGCGAGGCCACGACGCCGGAGCCCGCCATCAGCCGCACCAGGTTGGCGGCCGAGGCCGCCTGGCCGGGGTGCGGGCGGATCGCCTGCAGCTCGGCGGCGAAGACCCGGTCGGTGCCGAGCTGGCCCTCGACCGACATGGCGGCCGCGACGTCGGCGGTGCGCACCAGCACCTCGAGGTCGTGCAGCGCCAGCAGCAGCATGCCGAGCATCCCGTCGGTGCCGTTGATCAGGGCCAGGCCCTCCTTGGCGGCCAATTCCACCGGCCGCAGGCCGGCGGCTGCCAGCGCCTCGGCGGCCGGCAGGAGCGTCCCGCCGGCGTCGCGCACCTCGCCCTCGCCCATCAGCGCCAGCGCGCAGTGCGACAGCGGCGCGAGATCTCCGGAGCAGCCGAGCGAGCCGTACTCGCGCACCACCGGGGTGATGCCGTGCGAGAGCAGCCCCGCGAGCAGCTGCGCCGTCTCGAGGCGTACGCCGGTGTGCCCCGTCGCCAGCGTCGAGAGCCGCAGCAGCATCAGCCCGCGCACCACCTCCCGCTCGACCTCGGGCCCCGACCCGGCGGCGTGCGAGCGCACCAGCGAGCGCTGGAGCTGGGCCCGCATCTCGGTCGGGATGTGCCGGGTCGCGAGAGCGCCGAACCCCGTCGAGATGCCGTACGCCGGCGTCGGCGCCGCCGCGAGCTCCTCGACCACCGCGCGCGCCCGGTCGATCGCCGCGCAGGCGTCCGCACCGATCTCCACGGGGGCGCCGTGGCGTGCCACCGCCACCAGGTCGGCGGGCGAGACGGGACCGGTGCCCACCTCCACGGTGCTGTGCGTCGTCACGGCCATGGCTCCATCCAAGATCGCGCCGCGAGCGCCTGCCAGGGTCTGGTGCGCCGCAATGTCTCGGATCTCAGACCCACCCGCAAGGGGGTGGCAGGTCCCGGCGGGGCGTGCGACGGTGAGTGGGTGTGCGGGGGCACCAAGGCCGTCGCCTGAGGAGGAGGGGCTCACCATGGACACCACCGAGGTCATCATCACCGTCGTCGTCATCCTCGTGCTGCTCGCGATCATCGCCGCCGTCGTGATGGCCGCGCGCAAGAAGCGCCGACAGGCCGACGCCGCCCGGGCCACCGAGCTCCGCCGAGAGGCCCAGCAGCGCGCCACCGACATCCCGCAGACCCGGGCCCAGGCCCAGGAGGCCGAGGCCCAGGCCGAGCAGGCCCGGCTGCGGGCCGAGAGCGCAGAGCAGCGGGCGATGCAGGCCAGACAGGCCGCCGCCCAGACCCAGGCCGAGCACGAGGACCAGATCCGCGCCGCCGACCGCCTCGACCCCCACGTCGACAACCGCTCGGCCGACTACACCCCGGACACCGGCACCACGACTGCCGCCGGCACCGCGTCGAGCAGCCACGACGCCCCCGGCGCGGTCACGGGCGGCGGCTACGTGCGCGCCGTCGACGCCGAGGGCCGCCCGGTCGACGACCAGGTCCGTCCGGTCGAGGGGGACGGCCGCACCACGGCCACCGACGACGGGCTGGGCGGTTCGCCCCGCTCCTGAGTCCGGAAGGATGCGGGCATGAGCCAGGTGCCGGCCGCGACGAAGGCGCTGCGCGTCCTCCGGTTCCTGGCCAGCCAGCCGGATCCCGTGACGCTGGACCGCATCGTCCGCGCGTGCGGGCTGCCCCGCTCCACGGCGTACCACCTGCTCAACGCGATGATCGACGAGGGCTTCGTCGTGCACCTGCCCGACGAGCACCGCTACGGGCTCGGCGTCGCCGCGTTCGAGGTGGGCAGCGGGTACGCCCGCCAGGCGCCGCTGCAGCGGCTCGCCCGCCGGCACCTCACCGCCCTGGTCGACGAGACCGGCTGCGCGGCCCACCTCGCCGTGCTGCACGGCCGCGACGTGCTCTACGTGCTCGAGGAGCGCGTGCCCGGCCGGCCCCCACTGGTCACCGACGTGGGCGTGCGCCTGCCCGCGCACCTGACCGCGAGCGGCCGGGCGATCCTGGCGGCCCTGCCCGGGCCGCAGGTCCGCGCGCTCTACCCCGACCGGGAGGCGTTCGTCGACCGCACCGGCCGCGGGCCGCGCTCCCTGACCGCCCTGCGGACGGTGCTCGGCGACACCCGGCAGCGGGGGTACGCCGCGGAGGACGGCGAGGTCACGCCCGGCTTCGTCAGCGTGGCCGCCGCGGTGCTCGACCACAACGCCCACCCGGTCGCCGCGGTGGCGGTGACGTGGCCCGAGGACGACGGCCACGACAGCGACACCGCCGCCGGGGCCGTACGCCGGACGGCGCGGTCGCTCAGCCGGCGGCTGTCCGGCCGCTGACCGCGGCTCCGAGACGCTGCCGGCCCGGCTCGTGGGTACGAGCCGGGCCGACGGGTGCTGCTGTGCTGGATGCCGGTGCCGCCACCCGAACCGCCGCCCCGGCGGTGATCTCGGGGTGGTGCGCGCCGGCAGGGCCCGCGATGGCGACCGGGATCCCGACCGCGACGATCAGGACGGCCACGAGGCGCAGCAGCAGCGCGCGCACAGGTGTGATGATTTCTGGCATGTAGATGTGTCTCCCAACTCGACGCGGCTCCATTCGCTCCCACCCGTCT
>NZ_CADCUP010000111.1 GCF_902805925.1 uncultured Nocardioides sp. | reverse complement strand
CTTGACGCAGAGTCGTCCCTGGCTGCCCAGGGACTGGTCGCGGCCCTCGGCGAACGAGATCCCGCCGCGCTCGCGGTCGACGTAGTAGGTCAGCGCGCAGCCGACGCCGCAGTACGGGCAGACCGTGTCGACCGCCTCGAGCTTCTCCCTCGGCTGGATCGGGATGTTGTTGATCGCCTTGTTGGTGATCGCGCCGGTCGGGCAGGCCGCGACGCACTCGCCGCAGGTCACGCACGACGACTCGCCCATCGGGTCGTTCAGGTCGAACGAGATGCGGGTCGAGTAGCCCTTGCCGCTGCGGCCGATCACGTCGTTGCCCTGGATGTCGTCGCAGGCGCGCACGCAGCGGTCGCAGAGGATGCAGGCGTCGTGATCGACGGAGATCACGGGGTTCGAGGCGTCGGTGCCTCGCGTGGGCCCGGCGAACAGGTCGTCCACGCTGCCGACCGAGTAACGGTCGGCAACCGAGATCAGCTCGTTGTCCGCGGTGGTGGTCTGCTTGGGGTCCTGCTCGCGCGGCGGCTGGTCGACGACGAGCAGCTCGGTGAGCACGGCGCGGCTGCGCTCGATCTCGGGCGTGGACGTCGTGACCTCCATCCCCGGGTCGCAGGGCCGGACGCAGGAGGCGGCGAGGACTCGTCCTCCGGTGTCGACGACGCACATCCGGCACACGCCGACCGGGTCGTACCGCTCGTCGTGGCACAGGACCGGGATGTCGATGCCCGCGTCGCGCGCGGCCTCCCAGATGGTGGTGCCCTCGGCCACGCTGAGGGACTGGCCGTCGATGGTCAGCGAGACGGTCTTCACTTCCTCGCTCGTGGGAGGGGCGATGCCGTCGCGGGTGATGGTCACGGTGTCGTCTCCGATCCTGTGGCGACGAGCTGTGGACGCCCTTCAGCGTCAAGCCCGCGCTCTAGGTAGTAGGTGTCGATCATGTCGCGCAGTCGGGAGGCGGGCAGAGTAGCCGTGCGTCCTGACTGGAGCGTTAGGGGGGTGTCGAGGAACCGCTCGGGCAGCCAGTCGTCGTCGGGCGTCCACCCCTCGCGGAGGTTGAATGCCCGCTTCGCCAGGACGATCCGCCGGGCGGTCTCCTGCAGCTCGGCACCGGTGATGTCCCACCCGGTGACGCGCGAGAGCAGGTCGGCCCACTCGACGTAGGGGTCGGTGAAGACGCCTCGGAGGAACTTGCACAGGATCATCGAGTCGATGACCGCGGCCCGGTCCTCGGTGGTGATGGCGGCGCGCACGTGGTCGGCGGCTCCCGCGAGCCGGTCGCGGTCACCGCTCAGGTCGGCCTCGTAGGCGCCGGAGCGGTTGTGGTCGGCACCGCGCGCGTTCACGGCCAGACCGAGCGCCATCGACTGGAGCGTGCGGGGCTCGTACCCCGGCATCTCCATGCCCTTCACGTGCGCGGCGAAGTCCTCCGACCCTTGGCCGACCTGCGCGGAGGCACGGCGCGTCCCCTCCGCGAGGAGGGCGCCGATGCCGGTGCGGGAGCCGATCTCGTCGAGAGCCCGCAGCACCGCGGAGCCGTCGCCGAACCTCAGCCACGACGCGTCGAGCAGCCCCCGCTCGACGCACTCCATCGCCCAGGCGATCGTGCCGCCGGCCGAGATGGTGTCGAGGCCGAGCTCGTCGCAGCGAGAGCTGGCGGCCAGCACGTCGTCGGCGTCGGAGACCCCGCAGAGTGGGCCGAGGGCGAAGACGTTCTCGTACTCCACCCGCGACTTCTTGCCGTCCTTGCCGGCATAGATGTGCTCGCAGCCGATGGAGCACGAGGCGCAGCTGTTCTTCGCGACGGAGCGGGTGCTCGCCAGCTCCTCGGTGGACAGCATGGCCGCGCCCTCGAACGTGGCGGCCTGGAAGTTGCGCGTCGGCAGGGTGCTGATCGCGTTGAAGGCGAGCAGGTTGGCGAGCGTCCCGAGCTCGCGGTACTTCTCTGTGGCCGGGCCGAACGAGCGCTTGCGGAGGTCCTTGGCCAGAGCCAGGACGCCATCCTTGTCGGCCAGCGTCACCCGCGTCCGGCCGCTCACCGAGACCGACTTGACGAGCTTGCTGCCGAGCACGGCACCGAGCCCGCCCCGGCCTGCGTGCCGTCCGTCGTGGGAGATGGTCGCGTAGCGCACCTGCGCCTCACCGGCCGGGCCGATCGAGGCCACCCGCCAGCGGGGTCCGCTGCGCTCGCGCACCGTCGCCTCGGCGTCGGCGGCGGACATCCCCCACTCGGCGGACGCGTCGGCCAGGGTGACGCCGTCCTCGCTGATGAAGACGTGGGTGGGCCGCTCGGCGCGGCCGGTGATGACGATGGCGTCGTACCCGGTGAACTTGCCGGCGATCGCGAAGTGGCTGGAGGCGAGTGCGTCGGTGAGCAGCCCGGTCAGCGGCGACTTCGCGACGACGGCGAACTTGGCGCTGGTGGTCAGCGGCGTCCCGACCAGCGGGGAGAACACGAACGAGAGCGGGTTCTCCGCAGCCAGCGGGTCGACCCCGGGAGGGGCGAGCTCAGCGGTCAGCCAGGTGCCGAGGCCGACGCCGCCCAGGGTGGCCCGGAGCACGTCCTCACTCAGGGGCAGCGTCGTCGCGGAGCCGTCGGTGACGTCGACGACGAGCGCGCGTCCGAAGTAGCCGTGCATGTCAGCCTCCTGCGTCCGCGGAGATGAACGAGACGGTGTCGCCCGCCTGCAGGGGAAGGGTGCCGTCGCTGCGGATCTGGTCACCGTTGACGGCGGCCAGGATGTGGCCGTCGAACGCGAGCCCGACGAGGTCGGCGGCATGACCGATGGTGGCCGCCCTGACCACGCGTGCCCCGCGCTCTCCCCCGCGCGTCGCGAGGACGCCGTACCGCTCGACGACCACCTCGGGCTCAGGACGGCGGCGGGCGGCCTCGTAGTCGTCGGGCTCGTTGACGTTCACCACCGACTCGAGCTCGGGGTCCACGGCCGCGAGGTCGCGGTCGGTGAGCAGGGCCTCCTCGTCGAGGACTCGCACCCGGCACTGCGCGAGCAGGTGGGCGGGGCGCAGCTGACCCTCGCCGAGCAGCTCCTCCACCAACGGGGCCAGCGCGGTGCGGTAGCCCGCGGCGAGCGGCTGCCGGAAGCCGCGGACGATCGGCAGGACGGCGTCGACCTCCGGCTCGGCGTCGGGGCCGGAGGTGAAGGCGGCGAGCACGGCGCGTACGAACGCGCTGTGCAGGAACGGCAGGTCGGTGGAGCACACGAAAGCGAAGTCCGGACGCGCGGGGTGCTCAGCGGCGGCGCGCAGCCCGACCGCTAGGCCCTGCATGGGTCCCATGCCCTCTCGAGGGTCGTCGCAGACGACGGTCTCGCGGTCGAGCTCGGGAAGCTCCTGCCCCGGCGCCCGCACGACGAACACCGGTCCGTCGACGCCGCGCTGCACCACTCCCGTGACGTGCCGGAGCAGCGTGGACCCATGCCACTCCAACGCTGCCTTGGCGGTTCCCATCCGCGATGAGCGACCGCCCGCGAGCACGATCCCTGCGGTAGTTGTCACAATGTAGACGGTATACGACGACCCTGGCGTCCGCCACCACCCGCCCCTCCTCCCACGTGGGATCAGCCTACGCCGAGAATCGCGACCACCACGGCCATGACCGGCCACAGGCGACGAGGGCGCAGGTGCGGAAGCGTCGGCAGCTGCCGGGTCCCGCGGGCGTGGGCGCCGTACCTCGATGCGCTCCTTGGGGTTGGCGAGACCGAGATCTCCAGCCGTGACGTCACGTCGTCGATGGCCCCGCCGTGGTGCCCCGGTGGTCCCCGACAGGCGACGTCGGCGACGTTGATCGCCTGGAGGTCCTCCGGGTGCCACGTGGCCACGGGCACCCGGGTGGTCAGTGACGGGCATCGGCGACAGCAGCGGTACGCCGCGCGCGCGGGACCCAGGCGAAGCTGTCCGCGGTCGTGGTGGAGGGTGTGTACTCCAGACCGACCCAGCCGGCGTACCCGGCGGCCTCGAGTGCGGCCAGCTGGCGCTCGAGTGGAAGCTCGCCGGTGCCCGGCTCGTGCCGACCTGGATCGTCGGCGATCTGGACGTGGCCGATCCGGTCGGCGTGGTCGGCGATGACCCTGTCGACGTCGTCACCGTTGACGGCCAGGTGATAGAGGTCGGCCAGGAGGGCGATGTTGGTGACCCCGGCATCGGCCTCGACCTGCTCGATGACGGCGATCGCGTCGGCAGCCGTGCGCAACGGATACCCGGACGCCCCGCTGATCGGCTCGATGAGGACCGTGCCGCCGATCGCACTCGCGGCATTCGCGGCGAACGCGAGGTTCGTCAGGGCCATCTCGTCCTGCTCCACGGGGAACAGGTCCGGGACCCGGTTGCCGTAGAGCGCGTTGAAGGCGGAGCACCCCAGCTGCTCGCCGATGCCCACGAGCACCTCGACGCTCTCGCGGAACTCGACGCTTCGGGCGGGCCAGGACACGAGCCCCCGGTCACCACCCGGCATGTCGCCCGCGGCGAAGTTCAGACCGACCAGCGCAACACCCGCATCGCGAACCGCGGACACGAACGCGTCGACGTCGCGATCACCCGGCACCGACTCGTCGAAGGGCCACCAGAACTCGACCGCCGTGAATCCGGCATCCGCAGCGGCGGCCGGCCTCTCGAGCAGAGGGACCTCGGTGAAGAGGATGGAACAGTTGACCTCGTAGCGAAGCGAGTGGCTCATCGTCGAGCCTTCTGTTGTCGGCTGTCTCACTCGAGGGCCGCCAGGATGTCGTCGACCCGTTCCTTGGCGTCGCCGAAGAGCATCGCGGCGTTGTCGTGGTAGAAGAGCGGGTTCTGGACACCGGCGTAGCCCGACGCCATGGATCGCTTGAACACGATCACGTCGTTCGCGTGCCACACCGTGAGGACGGGCATCCCGGCGATCGGGCTGCTCGGGTCCTCGGCCGCCGCGGGGTTGACGGTGTCGTTGGCACCGATGACGAGGACGACCGAGGTGTCCTTGAAGTCGTCGTTGATCTCATCCAGCTCCATGACGATGTCGTAGGGCACGTTGGCCTCGGCGAGGAGCACGTTCATGTGGCCGGGCAGTCGTCCGGCCACCGGGTGGATGCCGAAACGCACGTCCACGCCACGGTCGCGCAGCTTGCGGGTCAGCTGCGCGACGCCGTGCTGGGCCTGCGCGACGGCCATGCCGTATCCAGGCGCGATGATGACCGACTCGGCATCGAGAAGCAGTTCGGCAACCTGCTCGGCGTTGATCTCGCGGTGCTCGCCGTAGTCCTCGTCCCCGCCGGCGGATGCCTCGATGCCGAAGCCACCGGCGATCACCGAGATGAACGAGCGGTTCATCGCCTTGCACATGATGTAGGACAGATAGGCACCGGAGGAGCCGACCAGTGCTCCGGTGATGATGAGCAGGTCGTTCTCGAGCAGGAAGCCCGAGGCCGCCGCGGCCCAGCCGGAGTAGCTGTTGAGCATCGACACGACCACCGGCATGTCCCCACCGCCGATGGAGGCCACCAGGTGCCAGCCGAGCAGCAGTGCCAGGATCGTGACCACCACGAGCAACCACAGCTGGGGATCGATCACGAACCACGCTGTGAGAATGGCGAAGGCGCCCAGCGCCCCGAGGTTGAGCAGATTCTTGGCCGGCAGCATCAGTGGTGCGGAATTGATCCGGCCCGACAGCTTCAAGAACGCGACGATGGAGCCGGTGAACGTCACCGCACCGATGAAGACACCGATGAAGACCTCGGCATGGTGGATACCGAGGGTGCCGAGCGCGTCGAGACGCCGTGCTTCGCCCCCGGCCGCGTCACCCTCGACCTCGAGGAAGCCGTTCCAGCCGACCAGCACCGCCGCCAGACCCACGAAGCTGTGCAGCAGCGCGATCAGCTCTGGCATGCCGGTCATCTCCACGACCCGGGCCCGATAGATCCCGATCGCCGCTCCGACCACCATGGCCGTGACGAGCAGGACCAGCGCGGTCCCCTGGATCTGACCGTCGATGGTCACCACGATCGTCGCAACGATGGCGATCGCCATGCCGACCATGCCGTAGCCGTTGCCGGCCTTGGCGGTCTCGTGACGCGACAGCCCGGCGAGGGCAAGGATGAAGAACAGTGCCGCGAGGATGTAGGCCGCCTGAGCCGCCGTGTCGACAGTCATGTCTCAACTCCTCTGGAACATGCCGAGCATGCGCTGGGTGACCGCGAACCCGCCGAAGACGTTGATGCTGGCGAGCAGGATCGCAACGGCCGCGACAGCGGTGATCGCGGTGTCCCCGCGGTGGCCGATCTGGAGCAGAGCGCCGACCACGATGATCCCGGAGATCGCGTTGGTGACGCTCATCAGCGGCGTGTGCAACGCGTGGTGAACCTTCCCGATGACATAGAAGCCCACGACGATCGCCAGGGCGAACACCGTGAGGTGGCCCAGCAGCGCCGGTGGGGAGAGTGCCGCGACGACGAAGAACGCCGCACCGATCACACCGAGCAGAGCAGCACGCCGTGCGGGCGACATCGGCCGCCGTTCCTCCGACGCCTCCACGGGGGCATCCGCAGCTTTCCCCGACGCCGGTGCCGCGGGCGTTGCCGACACGTGCACCGGGGGCGGTGGCCAGGTCAGCTCACCGTCGTGGACGACCGTGATCGAACGCTGCACGACGTCGGTCTGGTCGAGCACCAGCTGGCCGTCCCCGTCTGGGGTCATCAGCTTGAGCAGGTTGACGACGTTCGTGCCGTACAGCTGTGACGCCTGCGCAGGCATCCGGCCCGCGAGGTCGGTGTAGCCGATCAGGATCACGCCGTTGTCAGTGCGGACCACCTCACCCGGCACCGTGCCTTCGACGTTCCCGCCGTTGGCCGCGGCCATGTCGACGACCACGCTCCCCGACCTCATGCTCGCCACCATCGCGGCGTCGATCAGCCGCGGCGCCGCCCTGCCAGGGATCAAGGCGGTGGTGATGATGATGTCGACCTCCTCGCACTGCGACGCGTAGAGACGGGCTTCGCGCTCCTTGTAGTCGTCGCCCATCTCCTTGGCGTACCCGGTGGAGCTGATCTCCACCTCCGGCGACTCGATGGCGATGTACTGGCCGCCCAGCGACTCCACCTGATCCGCCACCTCGGGACGCGGATCGGTCGCCCGGACGATCGCGCCCAGGCTGCGCGCGGTCCCGATGGCGGCCAGGCCGGCAACGCCCGCACCCACGACGAGCACCTTCGTCGGCGGCACCTTGCCTGCCGCGGTCACCTGCCCGGTGAAGAACCGGCCGAACTGGTGACCGGCCTCGAGCACCGCTCGGTAGCCGGCGACGCTGCCCATCGAGCTCAGCACATCCATCGACTGAGCCCGCGAGATCCGCGGCACGGCGTCCATCGCCAGCGCAGTGATCGGGCGCTTGGCGAGATCCTTGACCAGGTCGGCGTCAATCCCCGGGTTGAGCATGCCGATCAGCGTGGCGCCGGGGCGGAGCCGTTCGAGCTGGGGCCGCGAGGGAGGGTTGACGCCGAGAACGATGTCTGCCGCCAGCGCGTTGTCGATCGATGCGCCGGACGCGGTGTACGCAGCGTCGAGAAAGCTCGCCTCCACGCCCGCCCCGGGGTCCACGACGACCTCGTAGCCGAGGTCGATGAGCCGGGTCACGGTCTGCGGGGTCGCAGACACGCGGCGCTCGCCCGTGCGCGCTTCTTTGAGGATTCCGATGATCACGGCATCTCCGATCAGGACTGCACACGATGTGAGATCGCATACAGTATGTCGTCAGCGATATGCAGTTCGTCAAGTCCGACCCGGAGCGGAGCCCTTCAGCACGTGAACCGGGCGCGCGAAGGTCGTCTGCACCCTAGGCCATGCCTCGCGTGACGTCGCAGCCACCACCGAGCTCGTCCACGCCGGCATGGACGTGGCACGCCTGAGCTCCTGTACTCGCGGGCCCACCACGCCGAGCCCGGGAGAGCGCGTCCTCACACCCGAAGTGGTCGCCTTCATGGGTTTTCGAGAGTCGCACTCCCTGATCGAGGGGCTCCTTGACCGCCTGGTCAACGCGTCCCACGGCCTGCCCTTCGGGCTCGGCTCATCGGGGTCGAGCTGGACCTCGAGTCGCTGGACCACCAAGGCGTGCACTCGCCCTCGGGGACCCTGTGCCGTCAGGCGGAGATGAGACACCACGGCTGAGCTCCATCCCTCTGTCCCGGTCGCGAAGTGAGACACCCAGATGCCAGGGCCGGCACCATCAGGAGGACGCAACCGTCGAGGCCGACCTGCTGGACCTGGCTTGCCTACCAGGGAGACACCCCGAGCCGTGGGTCTGGGCGCCTTCGCGTCCCTGGCCGGCGCCCCACATGCAGCCCGCGGGACGAGCCGTGTCTCGGCTGCTTGAGATCTTCCGGTCAGACCGACTTCTGTGCGCGCGGCAACGGACAAGTCGGCCTTGTGGTCAGACTCACGTGCTCGGCGATTCGGATCGCGCGCGACGCAGTCGGGAGACTGTATGCAGTACACAGGCCGGGCGGAACCCCATTGGTTCGGCCCCCGAGAGCAAGGAGAAGGACCATGATCTTCACTCGTCGATTCGGTGCCCTGGCAGCCCGCCCGACGTTCGAGAGCATCGCCAGCCAAGACGACCTCGACCGTGAGCTCAATGATCTGCTGAACGACGCGGACCTCGCACCCGCCACTGACCGCTCCACCAACTGAGGCAGCCACTCGAGCCACGAGGCGGAATGAGCGTACGTCCACTGCCGGGCGCGGCGAGCCGGTCCAATCGCGGCGCGACGAGCGTCGGCTCGCGGTGGAGAACGAGATTCTCAAGCGTGCGACTGCCTCCTTCTCCTACCACGGGAGAACGCGCTCACACTGTCAGTCTCGGGCTACTACGGGGATCACGAGAGCGAGCCTGTGGGGAAAGCATGAGGCCCTCGCGCCGCAGCACCTCTCTCTCACAGCTCGCCCGACCAGCGGCGTGATACACGGCTGGGATCTCCGCCTTGCACCTCACGGTGAAACGTGCGTCGCCTGGGTCGATCTGATCGTGGGCTCAGCACCCCATCATCGATCCGGGCGTCGCTTCGCCCCCCGCATAGGAATAGACCGCAGAAGTGGTGTCGCGTCTGACCCTGACGAACGAGAGGACGGCGGCGAGCAGTCTTCTCAATCCCCGGGAGGGAGACGGCTCAGGCTCGCTCCGCGGCGACTTCCTCGCGCCACTCGTGGTACAGCTCGCGGGTCCGCTCGGCGTGCTGGCGCATCTGCGTGGCTGCGCGCCGCGAGTTCTTCTCCTCGATCGCGTCGATGATGCCGGCGTGCTCGTCCCACGCGTCCTTGCCGCGCGACCGTGCGATCGGCAGGTAGTACCACCGGACCCGCCGCTCGACCGACGCGATGAGATTGGTGAGCACGCGGTTGCCGGAAATGGAGACCACATGGGCGTGGAGTGCGGCGTTGGCAGTCACCATGTCTGCCTGGTCGTCGGCCGCAACAGCCTCCTCCCCGGCCCGCAACAGCGCACGGAGCTCCTCCAGGTGCTCAGCCGTCGCATACTTGGCCGCCAGGCGGGCGGACTCCGATTCCAACATGGCACGGACCGCCAGGAGCTGGTCGGCCTCCTCGTCGGTCGGCACGTGGACGAAGGCGCCGTGGCCCGGGCGGAGGTCGACCCATCCTTCGGTCTGCAGTCGCTGCAGTGCCTCACGGACCGGTTGCCGGCTGACGCCGAGATCTCTCGCCAGCTCGTTCTCGACGAGGTGCTCCCCCGGCTTCAGCTCGCGCGTGACGATCATCTCGGCGATCGCTTCGTAGACGCGCTCGCGCAGCGGCGTCGGACGCTCGAGTGGTGGCCGCGTGGCTCGGCGAGCAGAGGCCCCCCGGACGCTTCCCCCACCTAGCGACGATCCGGCTTCCCGCTGTTTCATGGCATCTTCCGGCCTCTCGCTTCGAAGTCCTTTGGCATGATCCGATTGTTCTTAGCATACAGTCGTCCGGATGCTCTGTGGTGAGTCACGGCGCGGCCACTCGGGCTGAGCCCCGGATCATCGATTCGCGGCGTCAGGAGCGGCACCAGACGGGTGTGACGGCAAAGCGTGGGCGCGCAAGCGGTCTGGTCGCACCATCGAGCGTGCGCAACGCCGCCGACGCGCCCGGATGGGTGTGGCGCGGCAGGCGGGAATCGGCGGATGCAGGCCCCCTGGGCGAAGGGACACGCCCAACGTTGACCCGCTCCAGCCTGTGGTTCAGCGGTCTAGACCCCCTGCCGTCGAACCTGTGCCGTCGCGGGAGTCGTCACGGTGGCGCGCCGGTGAGATGCCCGGTGCTCAAGTCCCTCCCGGTGCAGCCGGACCACACCACCTCCGCGTGGACCTTGCCGTGCACTGCCCGGTCGCCGTCGTAGCCGATCGGTCCGCGGGACGGACCCACGACATCAACGAGGTAGGCGTGCCGGCCGAGATGTACACCAGCAACGTCCTCCGCCGAGTCGCGGGCTCGGGGCCCTGACCGTACAACCCGGACACGCGGTGATCGACGACCTCGATCGTGGCCGACAAGTTGTGGGGGGATCGACCCCGGCAGGACCACACCCACCACGCTGGAACGTACCTTGTTTTGGGGGGGTCGGGCCTCTAGAGGTCACGTACCCCTCGCTATACGGTGCTGGAGAGGGGAGACCCGACCGGGACTCCCGAAGAGGAGAGGGACATGGCACCTCGGCTCACTTCGCGCCCTCGCGCGACACGCCTCGCGGCGCTAGCCGCCACGGCGATGCTTACCACCACAGCGCTACTGCCCGGGCAGACGGCATCAGCCTCGGCACCGCCCACCGCACCGGCATCCGGATACGACGCGTGCGACGACCGTGCGAACAACACCTATCGGAAGCTGCTCAAGTGCGTCTCGGTGAAGGGCATCCGGCAGCACCTGAAGGTGCTGCAGAAGATCGCTGACAACAGCACCGACCCGGTCTACCCCGGGACGCGTGCTGCGGGCACCGATGGCTACGACGACAGCGTCCGCTACGTGTCCCGCCTCCTCAGGAAAGCCGGATACAAGGTGACGTTGGATCCGGTCGACATCACGTTCAACTTCCCGGCGGAGCTCCGCCAGCTCACACCGGTGGCGGCCGAGTACGAGACCGGTGTCTTCACCGGCAGCGGCAGCGGGACCATCGACGGCGGGCAGGTCATCCCGGTCGACATCAACCTCACTGGCGACCGTGCCTCCACGAGCGGCTGCGAGGCGGCGGACTTCACCGGCCTGGACTTCAGCGGAACAGCCGACATCGCCCTGGTCCAACGCGGCACCTGCTTCTTCGGCACCAAGGCCTACTACGCCGAGCAGGCCGGCGCGGAGGCAGTGATCATCTTCAACCAGGGCAACGCCCCTGACCGTGAGGAGCTCATCGTGGCGGACGCCACGACCGTGGACGAGCCGATCCCCGGGGCACCCGGACCCATCACGCACGGCATCCCGGTGGTGGGTGCGAGCTTCGCCCAGGGTGTCGCCCTGGCCCAGTCGGGCTCCACCGCCTTCGTCAAGGTGCTTCCCGCTGAGACCCGGACCGACCACAACGTGATCGCCGAGCTGCCGGGCAAGAAGAAGGACAACGTTGTCATGGCCGGTGCGCACCTCGACAGCGTCATCGAGGGCCCGGGGATCAACGACAACGGGTCCGGGTCGGCCGCGCTGCTCGAGACCGCCCTGATGATGGCCAACACGAAGGCACCCAACACCCTGCGCTTCGCCTGGTGGGCCGCCGAGGAACAGGGACTCGTCGGCTCAGCCGACTACGTCGCGGGTCTCTCGGACACCGAGCGGGAGCGCATCGCGCTCTACATGAACTACGACATGGTCGCGTCGCCGAACTACATCTTCATGGTCTACGACGCGGACGAGTCGACGTTCCCGGCGCCGGAGGGCGTGCCGATCCCGGCAGGCTCGGCGGCTATCGAGGACGTCTACGAGTCGTACTACACGAGGATCGGTGAGCCGTACGACGACACCCTGTTCTCCGGCCGAAGCGACTACGAGGCATTCATTCTCGCCGGCATCCCGTCGAGCGGCCTGTTCACCGGCGCCGAGGTGATCAAGACGGAGGAGCAGGCGGCCATCTGGGGTGGCACCGCCGGGGAGCAGTTCGACCCCTGCTACCACCTCGAGTGCGACACGATCGCGAATGTCAACAACAACGCGCTTCGCGTCAACAGCAACCTCATCGCGTTCTCGATGTTGACGTTCGCGTACTCGACCGAGTCGGTCAACGGCGTGCCCGGCAGGAAGGTGCCGGGCCCGCGCTGGATGCCCACACCGGCGGGTCCGCAGGGCACGTTCGCAGGGGAAGGAGGCGGTGGCCTGCATCACGATCACGGTGCGACGTCGTAGCGTCTGACCAGGCCTGGGTGCGGTCCCTGGTGGCCGCACCCTGGCCGGCGCCGCACGCGGCGTGCCGAGCCGAGCTGATCGAGATGCGCCACCGGTGACTTCCTCGGCACGGATATGCGAAGTGAGCCAGGTGGCCGGGAGCGCATCGGCGATGACGACCGCGGCATCGAAGCGCCGAACCTGCGCCCGCCCGCGTGAAGCCATCCTTGATCGCGAACTCGACGGTTCTGGTCCGTCAACACGACACAAGTCGATCAGCTCAAACGCCTCGTGGCCCCTGACCTGCGTTCCCGCAGGTCAGGGGCCACTTCTCGGTCGGGCTGACAGGATTTGAACCTGCGACCCCTTGACCCCCAGTCAAGTGCGCTACCAAGCTGCGCCACAGCCCGAACGCCCCGGTCGGCCGGAGCGGAGTGAACACTATCGCACGGTGCCGGGACGTCTCGAATCGGCCCACGGGCGTGCAGCAGGCCGGCCTCCCGACCGCCCGAGGAGCCGCCACGTGGCCCCTTCTAACTACCGGGCATGACCCCGTCGCGGGCTGTCGATGGCCCGTTCGAGCCGAATGCCGGGGTTCGCCGGACCGCTCGCCCCTGGCGGCCGACGATGGATCTTCAACTACGTGGGGATAGTCATGGGGACCACTCGGACCGGCGGCGTACGACGCCGGCGACGGCTGGCACGGGCGGTGGCCGCTGCCGCGGTGCTGGTGGGCACGGCCGTGCCGCTGGCGCTGCCGACGGCGGCCGCGGCCGTGCCGCAGCCGGACTCCCACAGCGACAGCGCCGCCTCGCCGGCCGTCGCGGACCCCGCGGAGAAGGCCGCCCTGCTGCTGGAGCGCCGGGTCCGCCAGCGCGAGCGCGTGCTGCGCTCCATCACGGTGCGGGCCGCGAACTACGAGGAGGTCAAGGAGGACGAGGCGCACCGCCTGGCGGTGCTGGCCTACACCGGCCCGCTGGCCGACGTCACCCACGTGCTGCCCCTCGCGGGCTACCGGCTGTCCGCGACGTACGGGCTGGCCGGGCCGCACTGGGAGCACGACCACACCGGCCTGGACTTCGCGGCCCCGCTCGGGACCACCCTCGTGGCCGTCGGGGACGGCGTGGTGACCTCGGTCGCCGACAGCGGCGCCTACGGCCTGCGGACGATCATCACGCTGCGTGACGGCACCGAGGTCTGGTACTGCCACCAGCTCAGCGCGGAGGTCGAGCCCGGTGACGAGGTGAAGGTGGGCCAGCCCGTCGGGGCGCTCGGCTCGACCGGCAACAGCACCGGCCCGCACCTGCACCTGGAGGTGCGGCCTCCCGGGATCGGCCCGGTCGACCCGATGTCCTGGCTGGAGGCCCTGGAACTCGCTCCCTGACCCGCGCCGGGGAGGCTGCGGTTCGATCGACGGGCGCGTTAGGTTCCACCCATGACACGCATCCTCAGCCTGCTGGTGGTCGTCTGGCTCGTCATCGGGGCGATCGCTGCGTACCAGCGCGACTACTTCTCCGACATCGAGACCAACTGCGCGGAGGCCGGCAGCATCGCGCTGACCGTGGTCGCCGGTCCCCTCAACTACGTCGGCGTCAACCCCGAGGTGGACTGCTCCGAGATCGACGTCCCGCAGCCGTCGGAGTGAGGATCAGCGCTTGCGCTTCTCGCGCGGGCGCTGCTGCAGCACGATCGGGGTGCCGACGAAGCCGAACTGCTCCCGCAGGCGCCGCTCGATGTACCTCTCGTACGACGCGTCGAGCTTGCCGCTGGTGAACAGCACGAACGTCGGTGGAGCCGTGGAGGGCTGCGTCGCGAACATGATCCGGGGCTGCTTGCCCCCGCGCACCGGGTGCGGGTGCTCGGAGACCAGGCGACCCAGGAAGGTGTTCAGCGCACCGGTCGAGATGCGGGTCTCCCAGCCCTCCAGCGCCTTCTCCAGCGCCGGCACCAGCCGGTCGACGTGCCAGCCGGTGCGGGCGGTGACGTTGATGCGGGGGGCCCACTGCACCTGGACGAGGTCTCGCTCGATCTCGCGCCCGAGGTAGTAGCGGCGCTCCTCGTCGACCAGGTCCCACTTGTTGAAGGCGATGACCATGGCCCGGCCGGAGTCGCGGATGGTCTGGATGATCCGCATGTCCTGCTCGGAGACCGTCTGGCTGCCGTCGAGCACGAGCACGGCGACCTCGGCACGGTCGATCGCGGTCGTGGTGCGCAGGGAGGCGTAGTACTCCTGGCCGGAGGCCTCCTTGACCCGCTTGCGGATGCCGGCGGTGTCGATGAAGCGCCAGGTCTCGCCACCGAGCTCGATGAGCTCGTCGACCGGGTCGACGGTGGTGCCGGCGACGTTGTCGACCACGACCCGCTCGGCGCCGGCGAGCTTGTTGAGCAGCGAGGACTTGCCGACGTTGGGCTTGCCCACGATGGCGATGCGGCGCGGACCGCCCACCTCGCCGAACGTCTCGGGCGGGGTCTCCGGCAGGGCCGCGAGCACGGCGTCGAGCAGGTCGCCCGTGCCCCGGCCGTGCAGGGCGGAGACGGGCATCGGCTCGCCCAGGCCGAGGTTCCACAGGCCGTAGGCCTCCGCCTCGGCGCGCTGGTCGTCGACCTTGTTGGCGGCCAGCACGACCGGCTTGCCGGACTTGCGCAGGATGCGCACGACCGCCTCGTCGGAGTCGGTGATCCCGACGCCGGCGTCCACGACGAAGAGGACCGCGTCGGCCAGGGAGACCGCGACCTCGGCCTGGTCGGCGATGCTCCTGGCGAGCCCGCGCGCATCGGGGTCCCAGCCACCGGTGTCGACGACGGTGAAGGACCGGCCGCTCCAGGTCGCATCGTAGGAGACACGGTCCCGGGTCACGCCGGGGCGGTCCTCCACCACGGCCGCCCGGCGGCCGATGATGCGGTTGACCAGCGTCGACTTCCCGACGTTGGGGCGGCCCACGATGGCCAGCACGGGCACCGGACCGGACGCGGACTCCGCGTCGTCGGTGATCTCGGGCATGTCGTCGGTCATGATGCTCCTCGTCGCCCGGGCCCCGTCGTGGGGTCGGGCTGTGGTTCAGGGGCCGGGACGGATCCCGGCAGGGGACGCCCGGTGCGGGCGAGTGCGCGCGCCCGGGCGGCGCGCGGGTGCTGGGACGACAACGCCGAGGCGGGCGGGGCGTGTTCCCGGGGACGTGCGGCGGCGCCGTCGAGGACGCTCACGCGCGCTCCCCGACCGCCTCCACCAGCGAGACGACCTGGTCGACGACCTCGTCCAGGGTGTACGGCGTGGTGTCGACGTGGACGGCGCCGTCGGCCATGACCAGCGGGGCGGTCGCACGTCCGGAGTCGATGCGGTCGCGGGAGAGCAGCGACGCGCGGGTGGCGTCCAGGTCGCTGCCGCCCTCCTCCGCCGCCCGGCGCTCGGCCCGCGCCCCGGGGTCCGCGGTGAGGTAGACCTTGACCTGGGCGTACGGCGCCACGACCGAGCCGATGTCGCGACCCTCGACCACGATGCCACCGGCACCGATGACCGCGCGCTGCAGCTCCAGCAGCCGGGCCCGCACCTCCGGCACGACGCTGACCGGGCTGACCGCCGAGGTGACCTCGTCGGTGCGGATCGCGACCGAGACGTCGACGCCGTCGACGGCGATGCCGGGCCCTCGCGGGTCGGTGCCCGAGAGGATCTCCGGCTCGCCGGCCCGCGCGGCGACGGCGGCCGCGTCGTGCACGTCGACGCCCTCGCGGAGCATCCACCACGTCATGCCGCGGAACATCGCGCCGGTGTCGAGGTAGCGCAGGCCCAGGCGGCTCGCGACGCCCCGCGACGTGCTCGACTTGCCCGAGCCGGAGGGGCCGTCGATGGCGACGACGAGGCCGCCCGGAGGCGTCTCGGCCGGGGTGGTGCTCACGGGTGACCCATCCTTCGTCGGTGCGGTGTCCGCCGGGGCGCCGGCGCAGGCCGCAGCCTACCGGTGGGTGACCCAGCCCCTCGACTCCAAGGAGACCAGCAGGTGGTCGGCCCGGACCTCCTCGACGAGGAGCTCGACGAGACCGACGGGACGGGCCGGGTCGTGGTCGATGCGGACGTCCTCGATGTTGACCTCGCTGGCACCTGCGTCGGCGAAGAGCCGGGCGAGCTCGCCGGGGTGGTCGGGCACGGAGACGAAGACCGCGCGCACCGGCCGCGCCGGGCCGCCGTGCTTGCCGGGGATGGCGCGGGTGCCGGCCACGCCGCGGCTCAGCACGTCGTGCAGCCCGGGCCGCTCCCCCGTCGTCAGGGCGTCGATCAGCGTGTCGAGCTGCTCGCGCACCTCCCCCAGGACACCGAGGACGGCCTGGTCGTTGGCCGAGACGATCTGCTCCCACAGCCGGGGGTCGCTGCCCGCGACCCGGGTGACGTCGCGCAGCCCCTGCCCCGACAGGGCCAGGTGGTCGGCGGGCGCGTCGGCGAGCCGACCAGCGACCAGCACCGCGGCCAGGTGCGGCAGGTGGGAGGTGCGGGCGACCGCCCGGTCGTGGTCGGCCGGCGAGAGGCGCACGGTCGCGGCACCGCACAGCACGGCCAGCGCCTCGACGAGGGCGACCGCGTCCGGCGCCGACCCCCCGTGGGGCACCACCGCCCACGGCCGGCCGTCGAAGAGGGCGGAGCTGGCCGCCAACGGGCCCGAGCGCTCACTGCCCGCCATCGGGTGCGACCCGACGTACCGCGCCGCGTCGTCGACGCCCACCTCGGAGAGCACCGCGCGCAGCGGGGCCTCCTTGACGCTGCCGACGTCGGTGACGACGGCGCCCGTGCCCTGCAGGGCGTCCACCACCGACGTGGCGAGGTGGTCTGGCGGGACCGCCACCACCACCAGCTGCGGGCGGTCGTCCTCGGCGCGCGGGCGGCCCGCTCCCAGGCCGGAGGCGGTGCGCAGGTGCTCCGGCGAGACGTCGGAGAGCAGCACGTCGAGGCCGGCGCGGCGGCACGCCAGCGCGACCGAGGTGCCGAGGAGACCGACGCCGACCACCTCGACAGGACCGGTGAGCGTCACGGGGCACTGCCCCCGGCCTCGTCCGGCACGGCGTGCGTGCGGGCGAGGTCGCGGCGCAGGCCCGCTGCGCCGTGCAGGTAGACGTGGGTGACGTCGGCGCGGGGCAGGTCGGTCTCCACGTGCGCGAGCAGCCGCACCACGCGTGGCATCGAGCCCTCGATCTCGAGCTCGCGGGCACACAGCAGCGGCACGTCGGCGAAGCCGAGCTGGCGGGCGGCGTACGCGGGGAACTCCGCCACCAGGTCGGAGGTGGCGGTGAAGACCACCGAGATGAAGTCGTCGGCGGTGAGGCCGTTGACGTCCATGACGTCCTGCACCATCTCCGCCACCCGGTCGAGCATGTGCTCGCGGGTGTCCACGTCGAGCTGGGTCGCTCCTCGCACTGCCCGGGTCGCCATGCGGCCAAGGCTAACGAGGTCGCGCCCGCCCGCCGCGCCGCGTCTCAGGAGGGCTGGTAGTCGCCGAAGGACCAGTGGTTGCCCTCCGGGTCCAGCACGCTGCCGCCTCGGCCGCCGTACTCCTGGTCGACCATCGGCCGCTGCACGGTGGCGCCCGCTGCCACGGCCGCGTCGAACACGGCGTCGGGGTGCTCGCACACGAGGTACGCCGCGGCCGGACCGGTGCCCTCCAGCACCCCGGTGCCGCTCGTGCGGTCGCCGAACATGATGCCCCCGCCGCCCGGCCAGAGCCACTCGGCGTGGGCGACCCCTCGCTCGTCGCGGTACGTCGCGTGCTCGGTGAAGCCGATCGCGGTGAGCCAGGCGGTCATCGCCTCGGAGTCGTCGAAGGCCATCGTGTGCCAGAGGCGTACCTCGGATGCGGTCATGGCCTCAGCCTCCCGGGTCGGCCGCCGCCACGTCTTGGACGAATGGGAGCTCCTCGCGCAGCCACGTCGTGGGGGTGCAGCCCGCCAGGGCGTGCCACTCCCGGGTCAGGTGCGCCTGGTCGGCGTACCCGCAGGCGGCCGCGACGCCGGCCAGCGACGGCCGTCCGGTGCGCGCCGCCGACACGAGCACGGAGCGGCTGCGCTCGAGGCGGGCGATCCGGTGCAGCTCCTTCGGGGACACCCCGCACTCGGCGCGCACGAGGGTGGCGAGGTGGCGCCGGCTGAGCCCGACCTCGTCGGCCGTGCGCTGCACGCCGGTGCCCCGGGTCAGGGCGGCCAGGGCGTGCCCGACGTCGGCGCGCACCGAGGCGTCGCTGCGGGCGAGCACGGCCAGCAGCCGCTGCTCCAGCATCGCGAGCCGGGCGGAGGGGTCGTCGCACGCGGAGAGGCGGTCGGGGAGGTCGCTCAGCGCCGGCACCGCCTCGTCGAGGGTCGCGATCTCCCCGGCGAGCACGCCGGCGGGCAGGCCGAGCAGGGTGCGGGCCCCGAGCGGGGTGAGGGCGAGCTGCACCCCGGTCTGCCGGTGGCCGTAGTGGATCTCGGCGGGCCCGGTGTGGAGGCCGGACACGGTCGACCAGCGCGTACGTCGCGAGGCCGGCACCCCGGCCCAGCCGACGTCGAGGGGCTCACCGACCGGCAGCACGAACGTCAGGCTGCTCGACGGCATCCCGACGTGCACGCCGGGGCCTGGCATCGCCAGGTCGTAGCCGACCATGCCGAGCACGTGCGGCCGCAGCGCCGGGGGCACCGGCCACCTGTCGCCCATGCTGGGACGCTACGCCCTCCTCGCCCGCCGTGACGGTCTCGGTCCGGTCAGAGCTGCGCGGAGTCGAGCAGGGCGCCGAGCTCGTCGGTGGCAAGGTGGCGCAGCTCCCCCGGCCTGAGACCGGTCAGATCGACGGGGCCGAAGCGGGTGCGGGTGAGGCGGCGCACCGGGTGGCCGACCTGCTCGAGGAGGCGGCGGACGATCCGGTTGCGTCCCTCGTGGATCACCAGCTCGACGATCGAGCGCCCGCGGGCGGCGCCACGGCCGGCCTCGACCAGCTTCGCGACGCTCACCTGCACCGGCCCGTCGTCGAGGGTCACGCCGTCGCGGAGCAGCTGCAGCGTGGCGCGGGAGACCTCGCCCTCGACCTCGGCGACGTAGGTCTTGTCGACCTCGTGCGAGGGGTGCGCCATCCGGTGCGCGAAGTCGCCGTCGTTGGTGAGCAGGATCAGGCCGGAGGTGTCGGTGTCGAGCCGCCCGACGTGGAAGAGCCGCTCCGGTCGGTCCGCGACGAGGTCGGCGAGCGTGGGCCGGCCCTCGGGGTCGGACATGGTGGAGACCACGCCGCGCGGCTTGTTGAGCACGAGGTAGACGTGCGCCGACATCGGCGGCAGCCGCCTGCCGTCGACCCGGATCACCGCGGTGCGCGGGTCGACCTTGGTGCCGAGGCGGGTGACGACCTCGCCGTCGACCTCGACGAGCCCGTCGAGCATCAGCTCCTCGCACTTGCGGCGCGAGGCCACGCCGGCCTGGGCCAGCAGCTTCTGCAGCCGGACGAGCCCGTCGTCGTCGGTCTCGACGTCGGGTCCGCTCATGTCGCTCACCCGATCTCGGTCCCGGCGTCGGGCTCGGTGCCGTCGCCGCTGTGGGGAGCCGGGTGGGGAGCTGGGTGAACCGGCGCGGGCGGCGGCTCGGGGGCCGGCTGCGGCTCGGGGGTCCCGCCCGACATCTGCGCCAGCTCGTCCTGAAGGTCGTCCATGTCGGGGAGGTATGGCGCGAGCTCGGGCAGCTCCTCGATCGAGGCGATGCCGATGCGCTCGAGGAAGTAGGCCGTGGTGCGGTAGAGGTTGGCGCCGGTCTCGTGGTCCTGCCCCGCCTCCTCGACGAGCCCACGGGTGAGCAGCGTGCGCATGACGCCGTCGACGTTGACGCCACGGACGGCCGAGACGCGCGCCCGGGAGATCGGCTGCTTGTAGGCCACGACGGCGAGCGTCTCCAGCGCCGCCTGGGTGAGCCGCGCCTGCTGACCGTCGAGCACGAACGCCTCCACGACGGCCGCGAGCTCGTCGCGGGTGTAGAACCGCCAGCCCCCGGCCACGGCGCGCAGCTCGAAGCCGCGCCCCTGCTCGTCGTACTCGCGGGCGAGGTCGCGCAGGGCGTCCTCGACGGCCTCGACCGGGTGGCCCACCGCGGAGGCGAGCACCACCGGCTCGAGGGCCTGGTCGGCGACCATCAGGACGGCCTCGATCGCGGGTCGCAGCTCGGCGACCGCCACGTCCAGGGTTCCGGGGGCTGTGACGTCCTGGCTCACTGCTGCTCCTCGTCGGGTCGGTCCGGGCCGTCGACGGGCAGCGCGTCCTCGGGGGCTGCGCCGTCGAACTCGTCGTCGATCTCGATGTCCCCGTCGTCGCTGCCGGTCCAGCGCACGCTGAGCTCGCCCAGCGGGGTGACCTGCTCGAAGGACACCGCCCCCTCGCGGAACAGCTCGAGCAGCGACAGGAACCGCGCGACCGTGGTGAGCCGGTCGGGCGAGTCGCCGCAGAGGGCCCGGAAGGTCATCGTGCCGCCGCGGCGGAGCCGGTCGACCACGAGCTGCGCCTGCTCACGCACGCTCACCCGGGCCGCGTGGATGTGCTGGAGCGACACCTCGAGCACGGGCTTGGGCTCCATCGCCCTCGCCGCGACCCGGGCGAACTGGTCGAGCCCGATGCCGATGAGCACCTCGGGCAGCAGCGAGGCGAAGCGGTGCTCCAGCCCCACGGCCCGAGGGTGCCGGCGCGCCTCCTGCGCCAGCCGGGTCTCCAGCACCCCGGCCACCTGCTTGAACGCGCGGTACTGGATGAGGCGGGCGAAGAGCAGGTCCCGGGCCTCCAGCAGGGCGAGGTCCTCCTCGTCCTCGACGTCGCCCTGCGGCAGCAGCCGCGCCGCCTTCAGGTCCAGCAGGGTGGCGGCGACCAGCAGGAAGGACGTCGTCTGCTCCAGCTCCCACGTGGGGCCGGCGGCCTTGACGTGGGCGATGAACTCGTCGGTCACCCGCGAGAGCGACACCTCGGTGATGTCGAGCTTGTGCTTGGCGATCAGGCTCAGCAGCAGGTCGAAGGGGCCCTCGAAGTTGTCCAGGCGCACCTCGAAGCCGGCCGGCGCCGCACCCTCGGGGTCGGCGACGAGCGCGGGAGCGGACGCGGTCACTGCTCGGTCAGCCGCTGCACGAGCGCGCTGTCGTCACCGTGCACCTCGAAGTCGGCCAGGATCAGCGAGATCGCCTCGCGCACGAGGCGGCCCCGGTCGACGGCCAGCCCGTGGGTCCGTCGCAGCACGAGGCGGGCGTGCTCGAGGTCGAGCAGCTCGTCGGAGGTGACGTAGACCGTCATCTTCTCGTCGTGGCGCACGCGGCCGCTGGGCCGGCGCGGCCCGGGCGGCGCCTCGGTGTCGGGCCCGGAGTCGGGGACGGCGCGCACCGGCCCGATCTCGCCGGTGGGGCGGAAGATGTCGTCCGCCCGCGGCACGCTCACCCGTCGGGCCACCGGCTCAGCACCTCCTTCGCCAGCTGGCGGTAGTGGTCGGCGCCCCTGGAGGCCGAGGCGTAGGACGTGATGGGCTCGCCGGCGACGGTGGCGTCGGAGAACTTCACGGTCCGCCGGATGACGGTGTGGAAGACCGTGTCGCCCCAGGCCTGCACCAGGCGCTCCATCACCTCGCGGCTGTGGAGGGTGCGGCCGTCGAACATGGTGCCGAGGACGCCGTCGATCTCGAGCTTGGGGTTCAGCCGCTCGCGCACCTTGTCGATGGTGGTCTTGAGCAGCGCCACGCCGCGCAGGGCGAAGTACTCGCACTCCAGCGGCACGATCACGCCGTCGGAGGCCGTCAGCGCGTTGACCGTGAGCAGGCCGAGCGAGGGCTGGCAGTCGATGAGGATGACGTCGTACTGCCCGATCGCCGGCGCCAGGACCCGCTGCAGGGTCTGCTCGCGGGCCACCTCGTGCACCAGCTGCACCTCGGCGGCGGAGAGGTCGATGTTGGAGGGCAGCAGGTCCATGCCGGGCACGCCGGACGGCACGACGACCTCGTCGAGCGCCACGTCGCGCTGCATGAGCAGGTTGTAGATGGTCAGGTCCATCTCGTGCGGGTTGAGGCCCAGCCCGACCGACAGGGAGCCCTGCGGGTCGAAGTCGACGAGCAGCACGGTGCGGCCGGTCTCGGCCAGCGCGGCACCGAGGTTGATGGTGGTCGTGGTCTTGCCGACGCCACCCTTCTGGTTGCACATCGCCACCACACGGGCGCCGCCGTGCCGGGTGACCGGCCGCGGCTGCGGGAACTCCGGGACGGGGCGACCCGTGGGACCGATCGCGACCTCCGGGGTGGGCTCCGGTGCGGCCACCGGCTCGGGTCGCGCGAACGGCAGGGGATCACTCACGGGGGTGTCAGCTCCAGGGGGCGGCGGAGGGGTGGACGGCCGGAGCGGCGGCGACACCATGGGAGGCATCTCGGACGCGCTGCTGCCCTGGCCCGAGGATCCAGCGTACGGCCCGTTCCCGCTCATCTCGTGCACCTCTCGTCGCTTCGCCCCACATGTCGACACGGCGACTTGGTGCCCTGTCCACGATCCGTGCTGGACCCTATGCCCGGCTCCGGCGGGCAACAAGACGGGGGCCCCAACCCCCAGGCCGTCCCGGACATCTGTGCACCCGGCCTCGCTTGCCTGCACAGGCAGCGCCTGCCTGTGGACCGATTGTGGACGGGCCTGTGCACGCGTACGGCGCCGGTGAAGGCCCCAGGAAGGCCCGGTGAAGGCCTCCTGAAACCGGTGCGCCGCACGATCGGGCCATGACAACGATCCCCACCACCGACCTGGCGGTCTCGGCCGCCGGGCTCGTCAAGACCTTCGGCGACCTGCGGGCCGTCGACGGCATCGACCTCGAGGTGCGCCGCGGCGAGGTCTTCGGCGTCCTCGGGCCCAACGGCGCCGGCAAGACCACCACGATGCAGATGCTGGCCACGCTGCTGCCCATCGACGCGGGCGAGGCGCGGATCTTCGGGGTCGACGTCCGCCGCGAGCCCCACGTCGTGCGCCAGCTGCTCGGCGTGACGGGCCAGTACGCCTCGGTCGACGAGCTCCTCACCGCCACCGAGAACCTCGTGCTCTTCGGCCGGCTGCTGGGCCTCGACCGGGCCCGCGCCCGGTCGACCGCCGCCCGGCTGCTCGAGCAGTTCGGCCTGCAGGAGGCGGCGAGCAAGCCGATCAAGCAGTTCTCCGGCGGCATGCGGCGACGCCTCGACCTCGCCGCCAGCCTGATCACCCGGCCGCCGCTGATCTTCCTCGACGAGCCCACCACCGGGCTCGATCCGCGCACCCGCGGCCAGATGTGGGAGACGATCCGCGAGCTGGTCGCTGACGGCTGCACCGTGCTGCTGACCACGCAGTACCTCGACGAGGCCGACCAGCTCGCCGACCGGATCGCCGTCGTCGACCGCGGCGCCATCGTCGCCCAGGGCACCTCCGATGAGCTCAAGGCGTCGGTGGGTCGCTCGACCCTCCAGCTGACCCTCGTCGAGCCCGAGCGCCTCGCCGAGGCCGCGCAGGTGGTCCACCGGGTGCTGGGTGAGGACGCAGTGCCCACCCCGGAGGCCCGCCGGCTCAACATCCCGCTCGAGCGCAGCGACCAGGCCGTCGACGTGCTCGTCGCCCTGCGCGAGCTCGGCGTCGCCATCGACTCGGTGACGGTGCAGAAGCCGTCGCTCGACGAGGTGTTCATGGCGCTGACGGGCCACGACACGCAGGCCGACACGCAGGCCGACACGCAGGCCGACACGCAGGCCGACACGCAGGCCGACACGCAGCAGGGCACGACGACCGACCTGGACGACACCCCCGCGGACGCCGCCGCCGACGCCCCGATGGAGGCACTGCGATGAGCACGACCACGACGACACCCACGACCCCCGCGCGGGCGACGCTCGACCCCTCGACCCTCCCCCGGCACGTCAGCGTCGCCGACACCGTCACCCAGACGATGACGATGGCCTGGCGGGCGACGCTGAAGATGCGGCGCAACTTCGAGCAGTTCTTCGACGTCACCATCCAGCCGCTGCTCTTCACCGCGATGTTCGCCGGCATCTTCGGGGGCGCCATCGCCGGCAGCGTCGAGGACTACCTGCCGCTGCTCATCCCCGGCCTGATCGGCCAGACTGTGCTGACCGCGTGCGTCGCCACCGGGACCCAGCTGCGTGAGGACATGGACAAGGGGGTCTTCGACCGGTTCAAGGTGCTGCCCATCTCGCGCATCGCTCCCCTGGCGGGCCCGATGGTGGCCGACATGATCCGCTACGCGATCGCCGCGACGCTGACCTTCGCCACCGGCATCGCCCTGGGCTACCGGCCGGGCGGCGGGGTCCTGGGCGTGGCGGCCGCCATCGCGCTGGCCATCGTCGCCGGCTGGTCGCTGGCCTGGATCTTCACGTGGTTCGGCACGGTGGGCTCCTCGGCGCAGGCCGTGCAGGGCTACTCCCTCATGGTGATGTTCCCGCTGACGTTCCTCTCCAACGCCTTCGTCCCCGTGGAGACGCTGCCGCGGTGGCTGGAGGCCTTCACCCGGGTCAACCCGGTGTCGCACATCGTCTCGGCGCTCCGCGACCTCGCCAACGAGGGCGCCGTGACGGCCGAGGTCGGCTGGGCGCTGCTCGGCTGCCTGGCGGTCATCGCGATCTTCGCGCCACTGTCGGTGCGGGGGTTCACCAGGAAGATGTGAGCCGCCGCAGGATCTCCTCGGCCACCGCCACCAGCTCGCCGCCCGGGCGGCCGGCGTACTCCTCGCGGAGCGCGTCGAGCCGTCCGGGCAGCGCCGTCTCCGCCAGTGCTGCCAGCCGCGGCCACGCCATGCTCGGGAAGCTGCGGTTGTAGGTCCACCGGTCGGCGACGGCGAGCAGGTGCACCGCGTCCTCGTGCGCGCCCGGGTCGCCGAAGCGCAGCGTCCACGCCCCGAGCGCCACGACCAGCACGCCGTTGAGCGGCAGGTCGGTGAAGGCGAGCGACGTCCCGCCCACGAGCACGGTGCGCCCGGCGAGCAGGTCCCGCAGCTCGGCCGCGCGGGGGTCGGGACCGGTCGTGTGCTGGACCCGCGCGACGATCGCGCCGGCGGCCGCCAGGAGCACCCAGGGCGTGAGGGCGACGCCTGGCACCTCGGCCTCGATGACCGAGGCGACCGCGGCGTCGAAGAGCCGCAGCCCCTCCTCGACGTCGCCGCGCGCCAGCGCCAGCTCGGCCCGAGCCGCGAGCACGGCCATCCGCGAGCCCATCTGGGCACCCTCCGGGTCGGCGCCGAGCTCGTCGAGGATCCGCTCAGCGGCGTCGAGGTCGCCGTCCACCAGCGGCACCAGCGCGGTCGCCACCCTCAGCGTCCGGGCGTCGTCGACCGCGTGGAGCCGCAGCAGCAACGGCCAGGCCCGCTCCGCGTGGCGGGCCGCCTCCCGGTGGTCGCCGAGCGCCATGGCCAGCTGCGCCAGCTGGGCCAGCAGCGAGGCCTCGAGGTACGGCGTCAGCGGGCCCGTGGCGAGGCCGCGCCGGGCGAGGACGAGCGCCTCGCGGACGTCTCCGCTGTTCTCCGCGGTCAACGAGGCCCACAGCAGCATCATCGCCGCGGTCAGGTGGTCCCCGCTGTCGTCGGCGATGGCCAGGAGCCGGTCGATGGTGCTGCCCGGCCCCGGCTGCACGAACATCGCGTACGCCGCGCGCGACCACGGCGTCTCCGGCTCACCCCAGCGCCGCATCGCGTCGGTGAGCTCGCCGAACTGGCGGTCGTGGACCCAGCTGAGGTGGATGAGGATGAGCGACGCCGCCTCGTGCGCGGCGCTGCGCAGCTCGGGGGTCGGGTCCCACCCGACCAAAACGTCCTCGACGGCGTCGGCCACCGCGAAGACGCGCGGGTGGTTGCCGGAGACGGTCCAGAGGCCGCCCAGCACGGCGACGAGGCGGGCGACCCGGGCCGGGTCGCGCCGGGCCAGGGCCCGGCGCAGGACGTCGGTGAGGTTGTTCTCCTCGCGCATCATCCGGTCGATCGACTCGAACTGCGAGCCGCCGTCGATCATCCAGACGTCCTGGTCGGCCAGCTCGTCGGCCCACCGGTCCTGGGCGGCCAGCGCGTCCTCGTGCCCGCCCCGCTCGAGCAGCCGCGCCGCCGCGAACTCCCGGATGGTCTCCAGGGCGCGGAAGCGGGTGCCCACGGCGTCCTCGACCACCACCAGCAGCGACTGGTCGACCAGCGTCTCCACGTCGTCGACCGCGCCCGGGCCGAGCACGGCCCCGGCAGCGTGGTCGTCGAAGCCGTCGTGGAACACCGACATCCGCGCCAGCGCCTCCTGCTCACGCGGCGACAGCAGGTCCCAGGACCACTCGATGACCGCGGTGAGGGTCCGGTGCCGGGCCGGCGTCCCGCGGTCGCGGCTGCGCAGCAGCTCGAAGCGGTCGTCGAGACGCCGGCGTACCTCCGCGACCGACATGATCCGCAGCCGCGCGGCGGCGAGCTCGATCGCGAGCGGGAGGCCGTCGAGGCGCTCCACCACGGCGGCGACCTGGACGTCGTCGAGCTCGGCGTCGGGCCGCACGGCCAGCGCACACCGGCGGAACAGGCCGGCGGCGTCGCCCGGTGCGAGCTGGCTGAGGGGTACGACGCGCTCGGCGCCGATGCGCAGCGGCGCCCGGCTGGTGGCGAGCACGCGCAGGTCGCGGGTGGTGGCCAGCAGGAACGCCACCAGCGAGGCGACGGTCTCCAGGACGTGCTCGCAGTTGTCGAGCACGAGCAGCGCCGGCCCGGCGTCGAGCTCCTGCGCGATGCGGCCGCGGACGTCGGCCTGCTGGGCGGGGGTGAGCGCGTGCCGCGACGTCACCGAGCCGCGCACGCCGAGCGCCGCTCCGACCTCGGCGACCACGTCGTCGCCCGACGCCACGCCGACCAGCTCGATGACGTGCACCCGTGGTGCGGTCGACTCCTGCGCGAGCACCTGGGCGATCCGGGTCTTGCCGATGCCCCCCGGACCGAGCACCGTCGTCAGCCGGCCCGAGGCCATCGCGGCGCGCAGCCGGGCGAGGTCGTCGCCGCGGCCCAGCAGCGCATCGGCGTCGTAGCGCAGTCCGGTGCGCACCGGCTCGTCGGCCGACAGCAGCTCGCGGTGCAGGCGCTGGAGCTGTGGGTCCGGGTCGACCCCGAGGCGGTCGGCCAGGTCGGCCCGGAAGGCCTCGTAGCGCCGGAGCGCCGCAGACGCCCCCGCCGCGGCCGCCTCGGACCGCAGGAGCGCCAGGAGGACGGGGGTGTCGTCGGGCTCGGCCCGGTGGGCCTCGGCCAGCGGCGGCACCGCGTCGGCCGGCCGGCCCGCGGCGACCAGTGCGAGACCGTGCAGGCGCGGCAGCGCCGAGGCCGTCTCCCGCGCCCGCGTCAGCAGCTCCGCGCGGGGACCGTCGTCCGCATCGACCTCGACGACCCCGTCCACCAGGAGCTGCGCCCGGGTGACCAGGTCGAGGGCTGTCGGTTCGCCGGCCGACAGCGCCGACCCGGCATCGCGGACGAGCCGGCGCAGCAGCCACGCGTCGACCTCGGCGTCGGGCAGCGAGAGCCGGTAGCCGCCGTCGTACCGGGCCACGACGTCGGGCCCGCAGACCGACCGCACCCTGGACACCAGCACCTGCAGCGCCTTGGTGGGCACCGCCGGGGGGTCGTCGGCCCAGATCTCCTTGACGAGCACGGAGTCGGAGAGCCCGGAGGGGCTCAGCGCCAGGACGGACAGCAGGGTGGCGAGCCGCCCACCCGGCACCGGCGTCCCCTGCCACCGCACGCCGTCGAGGAGCTGGAGGGAGGGCACCACGCCAGCATAGGAGTGCGAGGGCCCGGAGCCGGCGCCTACAGCCGGTGCAGGGCCACGGCGGCGAGCACCAGCTCGCCGGCCTCGTCGGAGGCGTCGCAGTCGACGACCGCGTCGATCACCCAGTCGTGGTGGCCCTCGGGGTCGTGCAGGGTCTGGCGCACCCGGCGGAGCCGGGCGGTGACCTCGTCGTC
This sequence comes from uncultured Nocardioides sp., assembly GCF_902805925.1. Taxonomy (GTDB): domain Bacteria; phylum Actinomycetota; class Actinomycetes; order Propionibacteriales; family Nocardioidaceae; genus Nocardioides. The sequence goes on along the minus strand of NZ_CADCUP010000111.1, from coordinate 6,647 downwards.
CTCGTCGACGCCGGCGGGCGTGCCGGGCTCCTCCGGGCCGATGCTGACCAGGTCGGGTCCGCGGGCGTCGCCGTCGGTGGCCAGGCTGTCGTGCTCGGCGTAGTAGTCCTCCAGGCCGGAGTCCCACCGCGACCGGCCCATCACGACCTGTCGCGGCGGCTCCAGGCGGTCGGCCGCGGCGCGCTCGAGCCGCACCAGCCCGTCGAGGTCGTCGCGGGCGCACAGGGTGACCCGGGCGAACATCGCGTTGCGGATCATCACCGTGAACGGCCGCTCCTGGCGCGAGATCGGCCGGGGCGGCGGTGGCGGGGCGTGGTGCGCGACGTCGGAGCGCACGTGCGCGGGGTCCGAGAGCGCCTCCCACTCGTCGAGCAGCGAGGAGTCCGTCTGCCGCACGGTCTCCCCCAGCCACTCCACGAGGTCGTCGAGCTCAGGGGTGCGGTGCGCGTCGGGCACCGTCTGGCGCAGGGTGCGGTAGGCGTCGGTGAGGTAGCGCAGCACCAGCCCCTCCGAGCGGGCCAGCTGGTAGCGCCCGACCACGTCGGTGAAGCTCATCCCCTGCTCCCACATCTCGCGCACCACCGACTTCGGCACCAGCGCGTCCTCGGGCAGCCAGGGGTGCCGTTCGCGATAGATCGAGTACGTCGCCTCGAGCAGCTCGGCCAGCGGCTGGGGCCAGGTGATCTCGTCGAGCAGGGCCATCCGCTCGTCGTACTCCAGCCCGTCGGCCTTCATCTGGCCGATCGCCTCGCCCCGGGCGGCGTGCTGCTGGGCGAAGAGGATCTGGCGGGGCGCCTCGAGCACCGCCTCGATCACCGAGACGATGTCGAGGGTGTAGGTCTCGGCCTCCGGGTCGAGGGTGTCGAGGGCGGCCAGCGCGAAGTGTGCGAGCGGCTGGTTGAGCGCGAAGTCGGGCGGCAGGGTCACGGTGAGCACGTAGCGGCGACCGTGCTCGTCCGGCTCGTCGAGCCGGGTGACCGTGCCGGAGTGCACCAGCGACCGGGTCAGCCGCAGCGCCCGCCTGGCCAGCCGCAGCTGGCCGCGGGCGTCCTGGTGGTTGTCGGTCAGGAGGGAGCGCAGCACCGGGAAGGCGTCCTCCTCGCGGGTCAGCACGTTGATCAGCATGCTGTTGTCGACCTTCATCCGCGACGGCAGCGGCTCGGGCGCACCGGCCACGAGCTTGTCGAAGGTCTGCTCGGTCCACACCACCGTGCCCTCGGGCGGCTTGCGCAGCTGGGCCTTGCTCTTCCTCTTGGCCCTCTTCTCCGGGCTCAGCGCGGCGTTCTTGGCCGCCGACTTGGCCTTGGCGCGCTCGTTCTCGATGACGTGCTCGGGCGCCTGGACGACGACGTAGCCGGCGGTGTCGTAGCCCGCCCGGCCGGCCCGGCCGGCGATCTGGTGGAACTCGCGCGTGCGCAGGACCCGCTGCCTGGTGCCGTCGAACTTCGCCAGCCCGGAGAACAGCACGGTGCGGATCGGCACGTTGATGCCCACGCCGAGCGTGTCGGTGCCGCAGATGACGGTCAGCAGGCCGGCCTGGGCGAGCGTCTCGACGAGCCGGCGGTACTTCGGCAGCATCCCGGCGTGGTGCACCCCGATCCCGCGGCGCAGGAGCTTGTTGAGCGTCTTGCCGAAGCCGGCGCCGAACGGGAAGCCGGCCAGCCGTCCCAGCAGCGCCTCCTTGTCGGCCGGCTCGGTCTTGAGGCCCGCGTTGAGCAGCGACACGGCGTGCTCCACGGCGTCCTTCTGCGTGAAGTGGACGACGTACGCCGGGCCCTGGTTGGTGGTGATGAGCTCCTCGAGCGTCTCGGCGAGCGGGGTCAGCGCCCAGGTGAAGGTCAGCGGCACCGGGCGTACGGCGTCGTCGACGACCGCGGTCTCCCGGCCGTTGCGCCGGGTGAGGTCGGCGGCCAGCGCCGTGACGTCGCCGAGCGTCGCCGACATGAGCAGGAACTGCGCCTGGGGCAGCGCGAGCAGCGGCACCTGCCACGCCCAGCCGCGGTCGGGCTCGGCGTAGAAGTGGAACTCGTCCATCACCACGAGGCCGACGTCGGCCCCGGAGCCCTCGCGCAGGGCGATGTTGGCGAGCACCTCGGCGGTGCAGGCGATGATCGGCGCGTCGGCGTTGACGGCCGCGTCACCGGTGAGCATGCCGACGTTGTCGGCCCCGAAGACCTCGACGAGCGCGAAGAACTTCTCGCTCACCAGCGCCTTGATGGGCGCGGTGTAGAAGCTCACCCGGTCGCCTGCCAGCGCCGCGAAGTGCGCCGCCGTCGCCACCAGGGACTTGCCGGAGCCGGTGGGCGTGGCCAGCACGACGTTGTTGCCGGCGAAGACCTCCAGCACCGCCTCCTCCTGGTGGGCATAGAGCTCCAGCCCCTGCTGCTCCACCCAGGCGAGGAAGTCGTCGGAGCCGTCGCCTCCTCCCGTCGGGCTCATGCGCGGGCCCGCGGGTGCGCGGTGGCGAAGACCTCTCGCAGGTTGTCCACGGTGACCAGGGTGTAGATCTGAGTGGTCGTCACCGAGGCGTGGCCGAGCAGCTCCTGCACGACCCGCACGTCCGCCCCGCCGTCGAGCAGGTGGGTGGCGAAGGAGTGGCGCATCGTGTGCGGCGAGACGTCGCGCTGCACGCCGGCGCGGTCGGCGGCCTTGACCAGCACCGCCCACGCGCTCTGTCGCGACAGCCTGCCGCCTCGTGAGTTGAGGAAGAGGGCCGGGCCGGACGCCGCCGAGACGAGCGCGGGCCGCGCCCGGGTGAGGTAGGCGGTGACCGCGTCGCTCGCGTAGGAGCCGACCGGCACCAGTCGCTCCTTGGCGCCCTTCCCGCGCAGCAGCACGGTGCTGTCGACGAGGTCGAGGTCGTCGACGTCGAGGCCGACGGCCTCGGAGATCCGGGCCCCCGTGCCGTAGAGCACCTCCAGCAGTGCCCGGTCGCGCAGCGCCAGGGTGGTGCCGCTCGACCCCGCCGCCTCGAGGATCGCCTCCACGTCGGCCAGCGGCAGCGCCTTCGGCAGCCGCTTCGCCGGCGTGGGCGGCTTCACCGCGCTCGCCGGGTCGGCGCCCGCCAGGCCGTCGCGCACCGCGAACCGGTGGAACCCCCGCACCGCCACGACCGTCCGCGCCGCCGAGGTGGCACTCAGCGGCGGGTGCTCGGGGTCGCCCTCGCGCAGCGCCACCAGGAAGCCGGCCACCATCGCCTCGGTGACCGCGTCGAGCGTCTCCACCCCCGCGCCCGCCAGGTGCGCGGCGTACCGCCGGAGGTCGCGGCGGTACGACGACAGGGTGTTCGCCGCGAGCCCGCGCTCCACGCTCAGGTGGTCGAGGTAGGTGCGGATCGCGCGGGAGACCTCACCCGGCCCGGAGGCCACCACGCTCGTCAGGCCAGCGCCTCGTCGAGGGAGGTGGCGGAGATGCCGACCGCCTCCCCGACGGGGGCGTTGGTGAGCGTGCCGGCATGGGTGTTGAGGCCCAGCGCCAGGCTCCGGTCGTCCCGGCACGCCTGCTGCCAGCCCTTGTCGGCCAGCGCCACGGCGTAGGGCAGCGTCGCGTTGGTCAGGGCGTACGTCGAGGTGTTGGGCACCGCGCCGGGCATGTTCGCCACGCAGTAGAAGATCGAGCCGTGGACCTCGTAGGTCGGGTCGGCGTGCGTGGTGGGCCGGGTGTCCTCGAAGCAGCCGCCCTGGTCGACGGCGATGTCGACGAGCACCGAGCCGGGCTTCATCTGCGAGACCAGCTCGTTGCTGACCAGCTTCGGTGCCCGGGCGCCCGGGATGAGCACCGCACCGATGACCAGGTCGGCCTCCATCACCTGCTGGCGGATCGCCAGGGTGGAGGAGGCGAGGCCGTGGACGCGGTTGTTGTAGCGCCAGAACGACATGCGCAGCTTGTCGAGGTCGGTGTCGAGCAGTGTCACGTCGGCGCCCATGCCGAGGGCGATGTTGGCGGCGTTCTGGCCGGAGACGCCGGCCCCGATGATGACGACCTTGGCGTTGGCGACGCCACCGACGCCGCCCATCAGCACGCCGCGGCCGCCCTGGGCGCGCAGCAGGGAGTGGGCACCGACCTGCGGCGCGAGGCAGCCTGCGACCTCCGACATCGGGTAGAGCAGCGGCAGCCCGCCGGAGGGCAGCTGCACGGTCTCGTAGGCGATGCCGGTGACCTTCGTGCTCAGCAGCTCCTCGGTCAGGGGCTTGTCGGCGGCAAGGTGGAGGTAGGTGAAGAGCGTGAGGCCCTCACGCAGCCGGTGGTACTCCTCCGCCACGGGCTCCTTGACCTTGAGCACCATGTCGACGCTGCCCCAGACGTCGTCGGCGGAGTCGATGATGGTGGCGCCTGCGGCGGCGTACTCCTCGTCGGCGATCTGCGACCCGAGGCCGGCACCCCTCTGGACGACGACCTGGTGACCACGGTGGGTCAGCTCGTGTGCTCCGACGGGCGTCATCGCGACGCGGTACTCGTGGTTCTTGACTTCCTTCGGGACGCCGACCTTCACGTTGCTTCCTCTTCCTCGACTCGCCGCGGGACACCTCGTCGTGACCGCTCACAACCTATCGCCACCTCACGTGACAGATACGGTCAGGGGATGAGCAACCACGACCACGTCACGGCCAGCCTGACGCAGCACGAGGCGGGCGAGCGCGCCGCCCTCCTCTCGGTGGAGCGCTACGACATCACCGTCGACCTGCGCGGCCTGCTGGAGGGCGAGGTGTGGGCCTCCACCTCGACCATCACCTTCACCTGCGCCACCCCCGGTGCCGCCACCTTCGTCGACTGCGTCGCGCAGATCTCCGAGGCCACCCTCAACGGTGAGCCGCTCGACGTCGGCACCGCCTCGGCGGGCCGGTTGCCGCTGACGGACCTGCGCGCCGACAACGTCCTGGTCGTCACCGCCACGCAGTCCGACACCGGCCACGGCGCCGGCATCCTGCGCACGGTCGACGCCTCGGACGGCGAGGTCTACGTCTGGTCGAGCTTCGAGTGCGACGACGCACGCCGGGCCTGGGCCTGCTTCGACCAGCCCGACCTCAAGGCGCCGCACGCCTTCACCGTCACCGCGCCCGAGTCCTGGACGGTGCTGTCCAACAGCGCCCCCGACGGCGTGCAGCCCGCACCTGACGGCGACGGGCGGGTGTGGTCGTTCGCCGACACTCCCCCGCTCTCGACGTACGTCGTCGTCGTCAACGCCGGGCCCTTCCACGAGGTACGCCGCACCGTCGGCGGCTACGACCTCGGCCTGTACAGCCGCCGCTCGACCGCGCCGTTCCTGGACCGCGACGCCGACGAGCTCTTCGACCTCACCGACAAGGGGCTCGCCTTCTTCGGCGAGCGCTTCGCGCTGCCGTTCCCGCAGCAGCGCTACGACCAGGTGTTCGTGCCCAACATGGGCGGCGCCATGGAGAACTGGGGCTGCGTCACCTGGACCGATGCCGTGCTCTTCCGCACCACCCCCACCTACGGGCAGCGCAGCCAGCGCGCCATGGTGCTGCTCCACGAGATGGCGCACATGTGGTTCGGCGACATGGTCACCATGCGGTGGTGGGACGACCTGTGGCTCAACGAGGCCTTCGCCTCGTGGGCCTCGACCTGGGCGGCGTCCGCGGTCACCGAGTTCACCGACGCGTGGGCCGGCTTCCTGACCACCCGCAAGCTCGACGCGTACCGCCTCGACATGGGACCGGCCAGCCACCCGATCCGCGGCGCGGTACCCGACGTCTCCGCCGCCATGGCGACCTTCGACGCGATCACCTACGCCAAGGGCGAGAGCGTCCTGAAGCAGCTCGCCGCCACGATCGGCGAGGACGCCTTCGTCGAGGGGCTGCGCGCCTACTTCCGCGACCACGCCTGGGGCAACACCCGGCTCACCGACCTGATGGACGCCTTCGGCACGGCTGCCGGCCGCGACCTGGGGCCGTGGACGACCGACTGGCTCGACCGGGCCGGCACCGACACGATCACCCTGGTGCGCGGCGACGGCGGCCGTGGGGGCCGGCTCGAGGTCGCGGCCCCCGCGGGCACGCCCCGACCGCACACGCTGGTCGTGGGCTCCTACTCAGCCGCCGGTGACGGCACGCTGGTGCGCTCCGGCCGCACCGACGTGTTCACCGAGGGTGGCCTGGTCGAGGTCGCCCTGCCCGACGCCGAGCTCCACCTGCTCAACGACGACGACCTGACCTTCGCCGCCGTACGCACCGACGAGGCGTCCCAGCGGGCCCTCTTCGACCGCGCCGGCGACCTGCCCACTCCCATGGCACGCGCCCTGGCGCTGGCCACGGGCCAGGACCTGGTCTTCAAGGGCGAGCTGCCGGTCGCCGACTTCGTCGCGCTGGGCCTGCGCGTCCTCCAGGCCGAGCGGTCGCCCGCCATCGTGGAGCCCGCGCTGGGGCTGTTGCGCGTCGCCGTGGACCAGTGGGCTCCGCCCGCCGACGTGACGACGATGAAGCACGCGCTCGCGGACGTGCTGACCGACGTCATCGCCGTGCCCGACCTGCGTGCCCAGGCCCTCAACGCCCTGGCCGCCAGCGCGAGCACGGAGGCGCACTTCGCGCTCCTCGACGACGCCGCGCGCGACAACGTGGACCTCACCTGGCGGGCGATGGCACGCCGGGCCGAGCTGGGCACCTACGACCAGGCCGCCGTGCAGGCCCTTC